>JAUYSD010000368.1 GCA_030696505.1 Sulfuritalea sp.
GAACGTATTGCGTTCCCTCGCCGCCGCGTACCACCAGCTTTTTCCAGACATCCGGTGGATTCAGCATGACGTTGGGGTGGTAGACGTCGCCCTTGACGAACCAGCCTTCCTTCTTCTTGGCCTTGGTCTCCGAAGGCGTGACCATCTGGTGGCAGGTCAGGCAATCGCGATTCTTGCCCTCGTAGGCGATCTTCTTCGACGCGAGGTGCAACTGGTGCAGATTGGGAATGTTCTTCCGCGCCGTCTTTACGGCCAGGATCTCCTTGTGACAGTCTAGGCAAAGCGAGTTCTTGGCCTTGAAATCCGGCACCTTGCCGGTGGCCTGTTTGGGCACCGCTTTTGGCGGCCAGTCGATCGGCTTCGACGGCTCCAGCTGCGAAGCAAACGTCGCCGTCGCGGCCAGTGCCAGCAGAGAGGAAGTCAGGATTCGGATGTGCATGGTGTCCTCCATTCGGACTGAATTGCCTGGGCCAGCTCGGGCACGAATACTTGTTCTGCCTCCAGGAATTCGAGGGTGAGGGTGGCCAGTGCCCGATAGATTTCGAGACCGGTCTCATTGAGAATCTTTTCGCACAGTTCACGATGCCAGCACAGCAGATGCTCGAACAGAAAGCCATTCTGGAAATCGAGGCAGCGTTGCAATCCATCGCCGTCGGGTCCATCCCAGAACTGCTTCTCGATGTCACAAAGGAACTGCATGAACTCCAGTTCCACGCCGATGTGGTCAGGAAGCTCCAGACAGGCGCCAGTTAGCTGCGCTGCCGCGTTGTCGTAGTAGAGCTTGACCGCGGCCGTCACATGACCACCCACGCGCTGATTCTTGTCCGCGTAGTAGGACTCGTGCGGAACAACGCCGGAGGGCAAGGAAAACAACCTCGTGTACTCGGCGATGACGTCGGCAGCCGCAGGCCCGGCCGGTTCCAGCAGGCGGAAGGCCGTGGTCAATGCCTCCGCGGCTTGCTTCAACGGACCACCGCCTTCCGGCGCCAGTCCGCCTTTGCGGATCATGGCCGCCAGCTCCTCGGATGGCGGCGCCGAAAACAGCGCCGCCAGCAAGGCATAGGTCTTCGCCCGACCGCCAGCAACAATTTGCATTTCGCCCAATTTGATCACTCTAGTTTCCTCCACTAAAAAAGTGCCGCGCCACGGAATCGCGGCGGTCGCCGCTGACCTGGCATGCCGGGCATAAAGTCACTGCGGTTCCGAGAATGCGTTCACCGCAGCCTTGGCACTTGGCCAACTTGGCCGATATGAGCGTGACGCGTCGACGTTCGTATAACAGCGACAGGTCGACCGTTTCCCGAAGATGCAGGGCCTGGTGATAGCAGGCCAGTTCACATATCCGACATCCGGTGCACTGCGCGGCATTGAATTCGAGCGCGTAGTTGCCGCCTTCCTCGCAATGCTTGAGCGCACCGGTGGGACAAAGCGTTTCGCAGACATTGCAAGCAACACAACGCTGGTCGACTTCCAGGTATGCGAGGGGAACGCCCAGCGTCGGTACTTCTTTCGACGTGACATTCAAACCGGGCAGGGCATCAAGTACCCGCAGCAGATCCGTCCGCTTGGAATTTTCCGAGTGGCGCTGAACGATGTCACGGAAGGGTTCCGGTTCCACCTCATCGCCTACCTCGGCAACAATAGGCGACGCGTCGCCGCTGGTTTTCCAGCGTTCGGCAATGGCCCCGAACAGTCTGCGTCGCGCATTGGGCGTCCTGGCCGGGAGGCGAATCTCTTCAGCATCGCCGACCCGAACTTGCACACTCGATATCCGCGCCGCACCCAGGCCGGCCGACTCGCAAAGTGCCTGCGAGAAAGCCAGCGTGCGCTGCCACTGTTGCGCTGTTTTCCTCAGGCCGCAGCCTGAACAATCCGGCGCGCACAGCTCGACCCGCTGCGCCCCGCCCCGGATCGGTTCCAGCACCAGGGCCTCGGTCAGACGGGAAAGGCAGGGCAGCACCATTTCGGCACGGCCTTCTGCCCGGTTACAGGCAAAACGGAATACTTCACCCGCGTGGACCTTCTGCGCGATGCGTTCCGCCACACGTTGATCGTCCTCCAGCAGCCGGATGGCGCCGTTCGGGCACGCCGAGACGCAGGCACCGCAAGCAACGCACGCGGCGTTGATTTCGGCGCTGTTGTTGCCAGCCCCGTCTCCCAGGCGAACCGCACCTGGGGCCGGACACACTGCTGCACACGCCGCACATTCCGACTTCGTGCTGCGGAAGCGGGAACACAGCGTGCTATCCAGCCTCACCGGCACTTGCAGTCCGAGTTCGATCAAGGAGTTCATGCTCGCGGATACCGTTGTGTTGCGTTACTTGGACGTGTACTGCACGCTAGGCTTGGTGTCCGCGCCGCCGACGTTGATGGCGACGCCTTTTGCACGCCGTTCCTTCATGACCATGGTCAGCTCGTTCAGTTCGCCGAAGAAGCGCACCTTGGCCGGACAGGTTGTGACGCAGGCGGGCTGGAGCCCCTTCTCGACGCGATGAACACAGAGGGTGCATTTCTCCATGATCTTCGCCTCGGCGTTGAACTGCGGCGCGCCGTAGGGACAGGCCCAGGAGCAGTAACGACAGCCGATGCATTTGTCCTTGTTGATGAGGACGATGCCGTCTTCCTTGCGCTTGGTGATGGCGCCCACCGGGCAGGCCGCCATGCAGGCCGGCTGTCCGCAGTGCATGCAGGGCATGGGCACGAAGGTCACGCCGACGTTCGGCGTCTTGCTGGCATCGCGGAAATCGCCTTCCTCGATTTCGATGACGCGGTTGTAGTCCACCCCGACTGGCGTGTTGTTCTCCGCCTTGCAGGCGATGGTGCAGGCATTGCAGCCGATGCAGTGCTCGATGTCGACCCACAGCGTGTATTGCTTGGGACCCTGCTTGGCGAAAGACCGCTCGACGGCTTCGCGCGGAACGATTGGGCTGTATTCGGACATGATGTTCTCCTTAGACTTTTTCTACACGAAGCGGCGTGCCGTAGCTCTGGGTACCGCCGCCTACAGGATCGAGCATTCCCCGGTCTTTCAGGACCGGATCGGCCATGTAGAGCGGGTTGACACTGAAGCCCGCGGCGATGCGCTTGTCGTAGAACTGCGGTTTGCCGTCGGCCGCCCAGGCCTTGCCGCCGGCGCCCCAGCGTCCGTAGGAGTTGCTCACGGAGAACACTCCGGGACGGATGCGGCTGGTGACGCGGACCTGCATCTTGTACCAGCCATCGCCCATCGATGTTTCCACGTACGAAATGTGCTTGCTGGAAGGCGACTTGACCTTGACCCAGTCGCCGGTCACGACCCCCATCTTCTGCGCATCGGCCGGGTTGATTTCCGCGAAGTTCTGCGGTTTGATCGAGGCCAGCCACAGGTTGTTCATGGTGCGCGTCTGCGTGTGCCAGGCGTCCTTGTGGGTGTGCAGCTGGAACGGGTATTCCTTCCAGAGAGCCGGATCGATCTCGTTCTCCTTGCAGTCGATGATCATCCGGTACTGCGGCAGGCCGTCATAGTATTTACCGGTCATGCTGTTCTTGTTGGCTGCCACGTTGGCGGCGTAGACATACATGCCGCGCACCTGGCGTCCGCCGGGGAAGCGCGTGTATTCGCCTTTGGCATCGTACTGTTTGCCCGGATTCTCGAACTTGCCGCCGAGCTTGACCAGACGGCTCTCCGGATCCAGCCCCGGTTCGCCCTTGTAATCGCCGTTCTTGTAATACTCGTTCCAGAACTGCCAGGACGTGAAGATATCCTTGCCCGGACCGCCGCCATCCTTGCCGAAGCCCGGCAGGCCGCAGCGAATAGCCAACTGGATCAGGGTGTCGTCCGCTGTCTGCACATCCGGGTGGATGCCGCGATAGCTCTTGGTTTTCGGGTCGAGCGTGCCGACCACCGGCTGCCGCAGGCCCGCGACCTGAGTCTTCACCGGCGGATAGGTCTTGAAGCCGCCGAAGCGCTCCAGGTACTCGGAATCCGGCAGCACGTAGTCGCACAACAGCGTGGTCTCGCCCATGTAGGCGTCGATGCTGACCGTGAGCGGGATGGCCTTGACGTCGAGCATCGCCTCGATGACCGAGGAATTGAACGGCGTGGTGTAGGCCGGATCGTTGTAGTAGTTCAGGTAGGCCTTGATCTTGTACGGATAGCCTTGCTTGACCGAGGAGAAGAACTCGCTGGTCACCGTGCGCACCGCCAGCGGATACCACGGCCGCGTCGAAAACTCCTTCTTGCCCTGGTACTTGTCCTTGTGCCGATCGATGGAAACGCCAGAGGCCTTGCGTGACGGGCCGCCCACTGATCCGCCGTAAGCCTTGTGCCCGGGGATATAGCCGCCCTTGCGGTCGATGCTGTCCATCAGGATGTTGAGGGTGATCAGCGCCTGGCCGTTCCACCAGCCGTTCGACTGCTGGATCGGGCCGCGGAACATCTCGATGACGGGCCGCTTGGCGCTGGAAAACTCCTTGGCCAGGCGCGAAATCGTGCCGGCCGGAATGTCGCAAATCTTCTCGCATTCCTCGATGGTCTTCTCGTGCGCACGTTCGCGCAGCATGCGGAACACGGTTTTGAACTTCTCGCCCTTGATTTCCACTTCGGCATCCAGATCGGCCGGCCCATCGACTTCGTGGAACAGCGTCGGCTTGCCATTGACCAGCACCACGTAATCCGCCTGCCCCAGTCCGGCATCCTTGCCGGAGAGGTAGAGCTTGGGCTCCTTGGTGCGCACCAGGTAAGTCATGTCGCTCCAGTTGCGGCGGCCGGTCTTCTTCGCCGCCTGCTCGTTGGGCAGGCCCAGGAAGTCGGCCTTGTAGGCCTTGTTGTCGATCATCCAGCGCAGCATGCCGAGCAGGAAGAAGGCGTCGGTGGAGGGCTTCAGCGGAATCCATTCGCCCTTGCCTGATTGCAGCGCCTTGGCCGCGGCGGGAGACAGCCATGGATCGACGATGACGTGCTTGAACCCCTTCGAGTCCGGACCGGTGCGCTTGGCGAATTTCTGCAGGTAGCGCGCCCGCGTTTGTCCGGGGTAATCGGCGTGGGTGATGTTGGAGCCGACGCTGATGAGGAAGGTGGTGTATTCGTAGTCGGCATAGGCGCCGATCTCGTAGGGTGGCACGTTCAGCGTGTGCTCGACGACGTTGTAGAAGGTTCCCGCGCAACGATCGCAGTGGTTGAGCATGTTGGGAACCCCCGCAGCGCCTCCGACGAAGCGTGGCGTCAGCGGCGACTGCTCATTGCGACCATGGGCCCAGACAAACTGGTTGCGCTTCGGGCCATAGCCTCCCGGTGGCGCCTCATCCATGAAGTCGGAGTCCTCGGGACCGATAGGCTTGTCGTTGTTGAGGATGGCCTTGAAGCCGTCGACCTGGCGGGTTTCTTCGCCCGGTACATCCTTGAACAGCAAGCCGCCCTCGGTAATCTCGGTCAGCGCCTGCTCCCAGGAAATGGTCTTCCACTTGCCCGAACCACGCGGTCCGACGCGCTTCATCGGATGCTTGAGGCGGGCGGG
This sequence comes from Sulfuritalea sp., assembly GCA_030696505.1. GTDB lineage: Bacteria > Pseudomonadota > Gammaproteobacteria > Burkholderiales > Rhodocyclaceae > Sulfuritalea. The sequence continues at coordinate 5,496 of JAUYSD010000368.1, forward strand.
ACTATAGAGCGCGTAGATGCCGGCTTGGCCCTTGGCGCAGAGCGTGCCGACGTCCTTGCCGTTGAGCCCGCCGTCGAGATCGCTTTCCTCGACGATGTCGCCCTTGGACACGTAGTCGTAAGTGTTCGGGTGGTAGGGATTCCCGTCGATCTTGACCAGTTCGCCATTCTGTATCGTGCACTGGATGCCGCAGCCGCTGTGACACATCAGGCAGACGCTACGGATGATCTTGGCGTCCGGCCCTACGACGTCGGCCTTGGACCCGGCCTTGCCGACCTGAGCCAGCCATTGCTGGGCACTGGCCGGATGAATCTGGGTAAAAGCGGCAACGCCTCCCGAAACTTTCAGAAAGTTGCGCCGGGTGATAGGGTTCTCAAGTACTTTCATGTTTGCTTCCTCCGAGAAAATTCAGATTCGGTCTTCAGTCTTTCCAGCAATTCCTACTTCAAAATCTGTTACTTCGCCGTAACATCCCGAGCCGGGCTCCTTCAGGAAACTGCTAGTGCGAATTGCCCGCCGCCGTCCTGCAGTCCCTGTTTTGCAGCCCCCCTGTGCTGGTCGAAACACAAGGAATGACCTGCACTACGGCGGATTGGCGGATTTGTACTGGGCATGTTGTTTGCATTTGTCGATCATTACCTGTGATTCAAAGCCTTGTTTCTTGCATACTGCGTTGCACTATTTGGGCCACCATTCGTGCGACGGGAACAAACCAATGATTGATATAGGGTTTTTGGGCATCCGGTTATTTGGTGATGAATAGATGCAGCGAAGGGCGTCGAATCCGGGGTGCGGCACGGACAAATGATTACTGCCTTGTAACCACTTCAATATCAAGGGCAAAAATCGGTTACGAAAACGAAACAGGTCACTTATGAAACTGCAACGAATTTTTTGGGCCCTTTGGGTAGTTGCGGCCTCGCTGGCATTTCCGGTAGTAGCGGCCGACGAGCGTGCCACCCCGGTCCGCATCGGCCTGACGCCGACCTTTCCGCACGACCAATACCGCCCACTCGAAAAGTGGCGCCTCTATATGGAACGCAAACTCCATCGGCCCGTGGAGTTTGTCCGGCGCGACCGCTACATCGAAACCATGGATTTGCTGCGCTTGAAGAAGCTGGATTTCGCCTGGATCTGTGATTACCCCTATGTCCAATTCAGAAAGCAGGTGAAGTTGCTCGCCGTCCCGGTGCATGATGGACGTCCCTACTACCAGTCCTATCTGATCGTTCCGGCCGGCGACAAAACGACGAAATCGATCCTGGATCTGAAGGACAAGGTGTTCGCCTACACCGACCCCTACTCGAACACCGGCTATCTCGCGCCGCGCTTCGAACTCCAGCACGCCGGCGAGGATCCGGTGCGATACTTTCACAAAACCTTTTTTGCCTGGTCGCACCGCCGGGTGCTGGAGTCCGTGGCCACCGGCCTGGCCGATGGCGGCGCCATCAGCAGCCATGTCTGGGATACCCTGTCGATCGGCAAGCCGGAGTTGACACGGGCCGTGCGCGTCGTCACCAAGTCGGCCGATTACGGCTTCGCGCCATTCGTGGCGCAGGTGTCCGTCAGCGACGACAAATTCCGCACCATGCAAAAGCTCTTGCTGGAGATGACCGCGGACGAGGAAGGCCGAGCACTGTTGCAGGAGCTCAACCTGGACGGTTTTATCGTCGGCGATGCACGCCTTTATGAGCGCACCGAACGCGTAATAAGAGCGGTCGGCGAAAAATGAAATCCCTGTTCAACCTCAGCTTTCGCTACAAGATTCCCCTCTGGGGCAGCCTGCTCATCGTCACCGCCACGCTGGCCGTGTCGGCTGCGCTGATCGTGCAGTCCTACGACGACCTGCGCAGCGACCTGGTAAGCAGTTCGGCCAGCCTGGGCCGCACCCTGGCGAAAACGCTCTTCTCAGCCATGATCCAGGAAGAAGTATGGCAAGCCTTCGCCATCATCCGCGCACCGCTGCATGAAAAATCGGACGACAAGCTGGTGCAGCCGGAGATGATCCTGGCGCTGGATCAGCACGAGCGGGTCTTCGTCTCCAGCCATCCAAAATCCGTGCCGATGCTGACCGACATTCGCCGGCTCGACGACGAGTTCGCCCGCCTCGCCGAACTGATCGTCGCCGAGCCGGGGCCGGACGCGCCGATCATTGATCTCGCCGGTGCCCGGCGCTTCTACGCGGCCGTCCCGGTCGCTGAGGAAGGCGCACGCTTGGGCACACTGGTCATCGTTTACTCCAAGGAAGTGTTTTTATCGCGTTTTCGCGCCGGCGCCTGGCGCGGCGCCGGCATCGGCCTCTTGGTGCTGGCGGTGCTGCTGCCGATCAACTGGTACTGGGGACAGCG
>JAUYSD010000146.1 GCA_030696505.1 Sulfuritalea sp.
AAGGCCAGTACCTTGGGGCCGCTGGTAATCCAGCCCGAACGCAGCACGTTCGCGACTTCGGCGATGGTGTCCTCGTCGATCGATGGGCGGGTAAACGGCAAAAATGGCTGGGTCATGACCTCGCCACCAGGAACACGCCGACGACGATGAAGCCGATGCCCAGCAGCTTCTGCGCCGCCAGCGCTTCACCGAACCACTGCCAGGCGACGAAGGCGTTGATCACGTAGCCGATCGACAGCATCGGGTAGGCGATCGACACGGGGACGCGCGACAGCGCCATGATCCAGACCACGAGGCTCACCGCATAGCAGGCCATGCCGGTCATGATGTAGGGCTGGAAAGCCAGCTTGAGGCCTATCGGCAGGATGTTGTCGGCATGAAACTCGAAATGCCCGACCACGTTGGTGCCGGCTTTCAGCAGCAGTTGCGCGGCGGCGTTGAGCAGCACGCCGGCGAGGATCAGGGAAAAGCTGACGGCGTTCATGGCTTGCGCACGATGACGCGGCGGCTATCGCGGATCACGACGATCATGGGTAGACCTTTCTTTTCCATTTCCTGCCAGAGCGCCGGCGCCATCAGGGCCCAGGCGACCGGTGCAGCGTTCCAGGCGCGCTCGAAGCCGGCGACGTCGGCTATGAACTTGTGCGGTTCCTGCGCTATGCCGAAACCCAGTTCGTCGCGATAGGCCACCATGGTGGTGGTGCGCTTGAGGTAGAACTGCAGGGTCTGGTCGTAGGTGTCCACGCTGAAGAAGGGGACGTCGGCCGGAACCTGCGGGCGGATCGCCGTGGCCACGTCGTGGGCCGAGTGCACCGAGCCGAGCGTGTCGTGACCGAGCAGGAAGCCCTGGCCGAAGCCGAAGCCGCCGAAGGCCAGGGCGAACACGGCGGCCACGCTGCGTCCCCGGCGGCCCAGCCAGAAAGCCAGCAGGCCGCCGAGCAGCAGCGCCGCAGATCCGGCATAGAGCCAGGGTTGGTAGGCTTCGTAGAGCACCGCCGGCACCTTCTCGCTGGCGAAGCGGGTGACGAAAGGCACCAGGAACAGGCAGCCGGCGCCGACCAGGATGGCCGGCACGGCGTGCCATTCGATGCGGCGCGAGGCGGCATAGCCCGTCAGGTGCACGCCGATCAGGGCGGCGAGCGCCGGAAAGATCGGCAGGATGTAGGACGCCAGCTTGGAGCTGGAGACCGAGAAGAAGACGAACACCAGCACCGCCCACACCAGCAGGAAGCGGCGCGGCTGGAAACGGCGGCCCGCTTCACGCCGTCCCCCCGCAACCAGTCCCTGGGCCAGGCTGCCCAGCCACGGCAGCATGCCGATCAGCAGGATCGGGATGAAATACCAGATCGGCTGATAGCGGCCGTGGGCCTTGGTCAGGAAACGCTGGAAATGCTCGTGGATGAAGAAGAAGTGGGCAAACTCGGGATTGGCCCATGACACCGCGATGAACCAGGGCGCGGTGATGGCCAGCAGGATCAGCACGCCGCGCAACGGGCGAATGCGCCGGATGAAGTCCCAGTCGCGCTGCCACAGCGTGTAGGCGACCACGGTGGCGGCCGGCAGCACCAGACCGATCAGGCCCTTGGAAAGCACCGCCAGCGCCAGCAGCACCCAGGCGGCGTCCTGCCAGCGTCGACTTTCACGCGAATCGCCGCGCAAATCCGACTCGTCGCGCTGTCCCAGGCACAGCGCAAACACCGCGGCGGCGAGAAAGAAGCTGACGCCCATGTCCAGCGTATTGACATGGCCGATGACATTCCACAGCACGCTGCCGGCCAGCACCGCCCCGGCGATCAGGCCAGCCTGCAGGCCGAACAGCCGCGCCGTGGCGAAGGCGGTGAACAGCACGCCGAGGAATCCGGTCAGCGCCGGCCACAGGCGCGCGGTCCAGTGGTGCTCGCCAAATACCGTGAAGGCTGTCGCCGTGGCCCAGTACTGCAGCGCCGGCTTCTCGAAATACTTGATGTCGTTGAGGCGCGGCGTCAGCCAGTCGCCACTGGCCACCATCTCGCGCGGAATCTCGGAATAACGGCCTTCGTCGGGATTGATCAGGCGGCGGTGTTCCAGCGTGCCGAACCAGACCAGCACGAAAGCCAGCAGCAGCGCCAACAGCGGCCCGCGCCTCAGTTCGCGCAGTTGAACTAGCTCGCGCATTCGATGATCAGTGCCGCGGCGACATCACGTCCTTCGGCCATCAGGATATTGTAGGTGCGGCAAGCGGCGTAGCTGTCCATCACTTCGACGCCGATGCGCCGCTCGATCAGCGAGCGCAGCAGGGCTGGGGCGGGGAAGCGCTGGCGCGGTCCGGTGCCGAGCAGCACGATCGGGCAGTCGAGCTCGGCTACGGCCCGCAGGTCGGATTCGGTCAGGCTATCGAAGGACGCCGGCGGCCAGTCCTCGATCAGGCGCTGCGGCGTCAGCAGGAAGCTTCTTGTCAGGCGGCGGCCATTCACGGCGATGTGCTCGGCATCGTAGGCGGTGATCGCAAGCAGGCCGGCGGTGACAGGGGAATGCAGCTTCATTCGGGACGGCGATTTTGACAGCTGGGTTGGCAAAAGACCACAAGGCGGGCGGGCAGGGGCGGGCAGGCTGAAAGCCGCATCAAATCTGGATTTGCGGTGCAGCATGGGCTTCGGTAACATTATACATTTTAGTTCCGGCATAACGTCTGCTTGCGCGTACATTAGCCTTCGCTGAAACAACGTTAGCGCCGCTTTCATCGCCCCCTCGAAAGGATGGTTGCTCATGCAGCCCGTGAATAAATCCGCCAAACTCAACAACGTCTGCTATGACATACGCGGCCCCGTGCTGGCCCGCGCCAAGCAGATGGAAGAGGAAGGCCACAAGATCATCAAGCTGAACATCGGCAATCTCGCCGCCTTCGGCTTCGATTCGCCCGAAGAAATCCAGCAGGACATGATCCGCAACCTGCCCAACGCCGCCGGCTACGTCGATTCCAAGGGCATATTTTCGGCGCGCAAGGCGGTGATGCACTACAGCCAGCAGAAGCACATCAAGGGCGTCACGATCGAGGACATCTACATCGGCAACGGGGTTTCCGAGCTTATCGTGATGGCCATGAATGCCCTGCTCGATACCGGCGATGAAGTCCTGCTGCCCGCCCCCGACTATCCGCTATGGACCGCCGCGGTGAGCCTTTCCGGCGGAACGCCGCGGCACTATCTGTGCGACGAGGGCGCCGGCTGGCTGCCCGACCTGGCCGACATCCGCGCCAAGATCACGCCCAGCACGCGGGCGATCGTCATCATCAACCCCAACAATCCGACCGGGGCGGTGTACCCGGATGAGGTGCTGAAGGAAATCGTCGAGATTGCCCGGCAGAACGACCTGATCATCTATGCCGACGAGGTCTACGACAAGGTGCTCTACGACGGCGTGACCCATACCTCGGTCGCCGCCTTGTCGGAGGACGTGCTGACCATCACCTTCAACGGCTTGTCGAAGAACTACCGTTCCTGCGGCTATCGCTCGGGCTGGATGATCGTCTCGGGCGAAAAGAAGCATGCACGCGACTATATCGAAGGCCTCGACATGCTGGCCTCGATGCGGCTGTGCGCCAACGTGCCGGGCCAGTGGGGCATCCAGACGGCCCTGGGTGGCTACCAGAGCATCGATGACCTGGTGGCGCCGGGCGGCCGCCTGTGCAAGCAGCGCGACGTCGCCCACGAACTGATCAATGCGATTCCCGGCGTCAGCTGCGTCAAGCCCAAGGCCACGCTCTACATGTTCCCGCGCCTCGATCCGAAGCTCTACCCGATCACTGACGACCAGGAGTTCATCGCCGAACTGCTGCAGGCGGAAAAGGTTCTGCTGGTGCAGGGCACCGGCTTCAACTGGCCGCATCCCGACCACTTCCGCCTGGTCTTCCTGCCGCACGAGGACGATCTGCGCGAGGCCATCGGCCGCATCGCACGTTTCCTCGACGGCTACCGCAAGCGCTATGCCGGCTGAGTTGGCTGCCGGGTCGACGGCGGGGCTGGCGCTGGTCGAGGTCACTGGCGAGGGTGGAGAAATCCTGGCGCCCGAATGGCTGGCACGCGCCGAGCCGGTGCATCGCCAGTTGCGCGAGCGCCTGCCGGCGGACTATGCCGGACGCCTGGCGGCGGTGTTCGCCGGCGGCGCACGCATGAGCCTGGCGGCGCAAGGCGCGGCGGTGTGCGGCGTCGCCGTCTGGCGCCTGGTCGAAAATACCTACGAGGGCCGCCGGCTGTATATCGACGATCTGGTCACCGATGCCGCTCGCCGCTCGCAGGGCGTCGGCAAATTCCTCGTGGCGCGGTTGGAGGCCCGTGCCCGCGCCCTCGGCTGCGACGTGTTGACGCTGGATTCCGGCACCCAGCGCAGCGCCGCCCATCGCTTTTATTTTCGCGAAGGCTTCGTCATTCCCAGTTTCTGCTTCAGGAAAACACTCTAATGAAACCAATCAATGTAGGACTGCTCGGCATCGGCACCGTCGGTGGCGGCACCTTTACCGTCCTGGCACGCAACGAAGCGGAGATCACGCGCCGCGCCGGGCGTCCGATCCGCATCACCAAGGTGGCGGACAAGAACCTGGAACTGGCACGGCAAGTCACCGCCGGCCGCGCGCAAGTGACCGACGACGCGTTCTCGGTGGTCACCGATCCCGAGATCGACATCGTCATCGAACTGATCGGCGGCTATGGCATCGCCAAGGACCTGGTGCTCGCCGCCATCGCCAACGGCAAGCACGTGGTGACGGCGAACAAGGCGCTGCTGGCGATGCATGGCAACGAGATCTTCGCCGCCGCGCACGAAAGGGGCGTCATGGTGGCCTTCGAGGCAGCGGTGGCGGGCGGCATCCCGATCATCAAGGCGCTGCGCGAAGGCCTCACCGCCAACCGCATCCAGTGGATCGCCGGCATCATCAACGGCACCACCAACTTCATCCTGTCCGAGATGCGCGACAAGGGCCTGCCCTTCGACGTCGTGCTGAAGGAGGCGCAGCGCCTGGGCTATGCCGAGGCCGATCCGACCTTCGACATCGAGGGCGTCGACGCCGCGCACAAGATCACCATCCTTTCGGCGCTGGCCTTCGGCATCCCGATGCAGTTCGACAAGGCCTACATCGAGGGCATCAGTAAGCTCGATGCCGACGACATCAAGTACGCCGAGCAGCTGGGCTATCGCATCAAGCTGCTCGGCATCACGCGTCGCCGCCAGATGGACGGCAAGGCGGGCGTCGAGCTGCGCGTGCACCCGACGCTGATTCCGGGCAAGCGCCTGATCGCCAACGTCGAAGGCGCGATGAACGCCGTGCTGGTGCAGGGCGATGCGGTCGGCGCCACGCTGTATTACGGCAAGGGCGCCGGCGCCGAGCCGACGGCTTCGGCCGTGATCGCCGACCTGGTCGATGTCACCCGCCTGCATACCTCGGACCCCGAGCATCGCGTGCCGCACCTGGCATTCCAGCCCGATGCGATGGAAGACACGCCGATCCTGCCCATGTCCGAGGTCGAAACCAGTTATTACCTGCGCCTGCGCGTGGAGGACAAGCCCGGCGTGCTGGCCGACATCACGCGCATCCTGGCCGACCAGCAGATTTCCACCGCGGCCATGATCCAGCGCGAGCCGGGCGAGGGCGAATCGCAGACCGACATCATCATGCTGACCCACATCACGCGCGAGAAGAACATCGATGCGGCGATTGCGAAAATCGAAGCGCTGCCGGTGGTGAAGAAACAGGTGATCCGTCTGCGCATGGAGGAACTGGGTTGAAGTACGTTTCCACCCGCGGCGGCGCAGAGCCGCAAGAATTCTGCGACATCCTGCTCGGCGGCCTGGCGCCCGACGGCGGGCTCTATCTGCCTGAAAGCTATCCGCAGGTGGCCGGACAACTCGATGAATGGCGCGGTCTGTCCTATGCCGAGCTGGCGTTCCGCATCCTCAGCCTGTTCATCACCGACATCCCGGCCGCGGACCTCAGGGCGATTTGCGACAAGACCTATACGGCGCAGACTTATCGCTGGAGCCGAGATCCGGCCAAGGCGCAGGACATCGTGCCGCTGACCTCGCTGGAGCCCGATTTCCACTTGCTGGAGCTGTCCAACGGGCCGACGCTGGCCTTCAAGGACATGGCCATGCAGTTGCTCGGCAACCTGTTCGAGTACG
>JAUYSD010000161.1 GCA_030696505.1 Sulfuritalea sp.
GATGTCAACAGCCAGACGCATACCGAAACCAGCATCTTCGCGCACTACTACGTCAACGACGGCACCTGGACCCATTTGGGCGGCCAGGAGACGCGCAACGGCGAGACCACCACGTACGACGCTAACTGGAACGTGATCAGCCGGACGTTCGACACGACGGGGCTGACGGATGTTCTGAGCGCTACGGACGGTATGGCGTACGACCTGTTTGGTGCGGCTCTGTACAAGACCGACGCGGTCTCGGGCGAAACGACCTATTTTGACGCCATTACCAGCGCGAAGATTGGTTCAAGCAATACCAACACCTGGAACGATGGTAGCTACAGTTCAACTAACACGACCTACAACGACGCCAACTGGAACTGGCTGGGGTCGGAGTTCCAAGACAGCTATGGAAGCGGCCAGAACGCACGGACGGTAGAGTCCGTCACCTTCGACTTTGACGGTAACGCTACGACCGGAGACACGACGCAGATGGTGCGCGTCGAGAGCGGTCAGTTCACGCCAACGGGTGAGACGACCCCGCGAGACAGCTGGGAGTACTACTACAGCAACGACGGCAGCCTGTCCTTCCTCGGTGGCTGGCGAACCATGAACGGCGTAACGACGACCTTCGACAGTAATTGGAACATCATTGGTGGCGGCCCGATCGATCCCAACGACACGACGATTCCCGCAGTGGTGGGGGCGAACTTTACGGAAGGCGATAATTCCACGATCACGATTCGTTTCAGCGAGGCGGTGACGTGGTCCGGCACGGGCAGCCCGATGCTGAGCTTCTTCAAGAATCCCGACTATTCCAATGGCTGGTCGCTGGAAGCCCAAAACGCGGCGGTGATCTTGACCACCGGTTACAGCGTGGACACGACCGCGAATACGATCAGCTTCAACACCAACGTATCCTTGACGAGCACCGACGTCGTGCAGGCGCAATACTTTGAGTCGCCGATGAACCCCGGCCTGGTTGATGCTGGAGGTAACCGCGTCCCCGGTGGCGAGATCTGGTTCGGCGGTTCCGGCGCGAACACCATCGACCTGGACAACCACGGTTCGTGGCTGCCGATCCAGATCCGCGGCAACGGCGGCAGCGACACGCTGGTCGGCACCAATGCGGCGGACGTCCTGATCGACGGTGGCGGCGCGGACACGCTGACCGGCGGCGAGGGATCGGACACCATCGTCCTGGTCGAGAACGGCGGGTTCAACGGCCAGCCGATCTATTCCCGTGATGTGGTGTATATCCAGCCCGGTGACAGCGTGGTCGGCAGCCGCGACCTGGTCAAGGGCGCGTTCACCTCGCCCACCGACACTGGTTTTGACATCGCTTCCGGCGATCCGAGCAAGCACGACGTTTTGAGCCTGCCATCCGCCGTCATTGCTGCGGACGTTACCAATGCCGATATGAATTATGGCAACGGGCAGGTGCAAATCGATGTGGGCAACCTGATGGCCCATAGCATTTCCGCCGGCATTATCACCTTTGGCAGTGGCGCTGATGTTGCCGCAACCACAGTGACGATCAATTCCTCGAACGTTAACGATGCGGTGTCCTACCTGCAACAGAACGTACTTGGTGCCGGCGTCACCGTGGCCTTCAAGGTCGATTCGGACGATAACGGGAGCGTCGACTCGCTGGTGGTGTTCCAGGACACTGGCACGCTTGCAACGCAAGGCGGCATTGCTCCACCCGACACGCTGGTGGCCCTGGGTGGCCTGATCGGTGTTGCCAGCGCAACGCTGGGTAACGCTGAAGGTGCCAACGTGGTGCAGCTCGTCGATGTCCAGGGGCCAGAGGTGATTGGCTTCGGCTTGATCACCGACGGCTTCCAGCTCGACTTCACGGAAAACGCCTTGATGCCGACAGTGCCGGCGAACCTTGCCCTGACGATGAAGAAGAGCGGCACGATCGACGTCGCGTTCACTGGAGTTGATGGTAGCGGTACGTCCAACTGGACGGTCCACACCAATCAGACATTCACGCAGGAAGACTGGGTGTTGATCAATTACAGCGGCACCGACAGCAGCAATGGCTTCCATGATGCGCTGGGCAACGTCATGGTAGATCAACCCGATCCCGGCAACGGCGGTTCGGCCGAGGGCGGCAGCGGCAACACCCTCATCGATCTGAGCAATTCCTCCATATTCGCAGCCACTGGCGGCTACGACCTGGAGGGTGCTCCGGGCAACGATACCCTGATCGGATCGACAGGCGGCGACTGGCTGGAGGGTGGCACGGGGGCCGACACCATGACCGGCGGCGCGGGCGCGGACGAATTTGGATTCAATCCGGGCGACGGCACTGCGGTGAGCTATGCCGGTGGCGTCTATACCTTTGCCGGCGGTGCCGACGTGATCACCGACCTCGCCCCTGGCGACGCCGTGAACCTGGACCTGCCGGCCAACCGTGACTTGGCCGCGACCTCGCCGGCCAACATGGGCGATGACGACTACATCCTGGTGCAGGGCGACTACAGCGGCGGCAGCTTCAACGAGAATGCCGCTACCGGGGCCGACACCCTGCTGGTCTATGACGGCGATGCAACCTCCAATTTCGCGGCGAGCGGCGTTGTCCTGAGCGGCGTGGCGCCGGCCGAGTTCGAGGCCAGCGGCAACTACATCACGCTGATGCAGCAGACCCCGGGTGGCGATACCACTGCGCCGGTGCTGCTAGGCGCCGTGGTGAACGGCACGATGCTGACGCTGACCTATAGCGAGACACTGGATGCGACCAGTATTCCTCTCGCCAGCGATTTCGCGGTCGGCACCGGCGCACCCCCGCCGCTGGTACCCAGCAGCGTGACGGTCAGCGGCGCTACCGTGACGCTGACCCTGCCGACCGCAGTTGCCGCTGGCGCCACGGTGACGCTCAGCTATATGGGCACAAACATTCAGGACAGTGTCGGCAACGATGCCGCCAACCTTCTTGGCCAGAGTGTGACCAACAATACTTCCGGGACGGCTTCCGGATCCACGTTTATCAACTGGACGAACAACGAAGCTGGGCCGGTGACTGTTGCGGGCGACCGGATCGAAATCCAGGTGCATTTCAGCGATTCGGTCGTCGTCACTGGCGCGCCGACCCTGAGTCTGGACATCTACAGCGATGTGGGCACGCTGACCCGCACCGTGCAGGCCACGTTCGAGCAATACAGCGATGGGGGCTTTAATCCGGCCTTCGGACAAAGCTCGATGAAGTTCGTCTATACGGCGACCGCGGCTGACATTGGCACCTTCCATATCGGCAGCGTCAGTCTTAACGGCGGCAGCATCACCGGCATGGCCGACCAGTTATCCGCCAACCTGACGCTGGATAGCACGAATCGCACCATCACCACGGGCAGCTACCTATATGGCGACATGGTGGCCAGCGGTACCGGCACGGCAACCAACGATGCCATCGGCGTGTATGAAAATGACCCGGCACTGGTGCAGGTGACCGACGGCCAGTATGTGGTATCTACTGGCCCCGCAAGTAGCTATTCAGTCACGGGTGGCGCTGGCAACCGCGACATTCTTGGCGTGCCAGTGGTGTTGGCGGGGACCATGGATGCGGCCACGGCGAACGGCTACCACCTGGAATACGACGTGGCCAGTGGCCAGATCAGGGCCATTGCTCCCGATGGAAGCGTGGCGACAAGCCACACGGTGCCGACCGGGACCTTCTCCCTCGGCGTGGAACAGTTTAGCTACCACATCATGTATTTCGACGGTACGGCGTATCAATACACCGACGCCCAGGATGTTCTGCTGGCAAACGGCGTAGCCACCTTCACCGATGCGGCAGTCGCCAGCGAGCACTTCGTGCGTGGCTCGCTCGCCGCCGACGTGATCGATCTCTCCATCGATGCCGATGCCGCCGCGCGCTATACCGTTCATGGCGGCGCAGGCAGCGACACCATCACCGGGTCGGCCGGCAAGGATGCGATCCGCGGCGATGGCGGCGCCAATGTCATCAACGCCGGCGCTGGCGACGACGTGATCTTCGTCGCCAACAACGGCAACAACACCGTCGCCGACGGCGGTACCGGGGCTGACAAGCTGGTCTTCGAGCTTGCCGGACAGCAGATGGCTATCGCCGGTCGCATCATGGGCCCGGCGATCCAGAGCCAGGTGGGAACTTGGGGCCAGACCGGCTTCGTCGCCAACGGTACGACCAACGTGTATCGCCTTGACACCAGCGACGACGGCGCCGTCATAGTCATGGACTACACGACCCTGGCCCCGCTCATGACGGCCACCAGCATCGAATCGCTGCAGTTCCGCTTCGAGCAGTGGGATGGCCGCATGGGAGTGCCGCTGCAGTTCGGCACCGCCGGTGCGGATACGCTGACCAGTACTACCGGGATGGAACTGCTCAGCGGCGGCGCCGGCGACGACACGCTCAACTCCAGCAGTATCGGCAACGATATGCTGATGGGCGGCAGCGGCAACGACAGCCTCAACGGCGGCAGCGCGCACGACAAGCTGTACGGCGGCGCCGGCAACGATGTATTGAACGCCGGTGGCAGCAATGACTGGCTGGTCGGCGGCACCGGCAACGACACGCTCAACGGCGGCGTCGGCACGAATGATTCCGCAGGATTTTTCGTTCATGCGTTTGGCGCCACCACCCCGGTCGTCGGCGCGTACGACAGCTCGATTGGCGGCTTCAAGGTCAGCCAGAACAGCGTCGATCTGGCGCAGATCGTCTGGAATGCAGCGAACAGCACCTGGACGGTCACTGACCTGGGCGATACGACCGTAACGGGCTTCGGCACCGATACCGTGACCAACGTCGAATTCCTGAAGTTCGACTACGATGCTGGCGGCAGTCTGCCGTTGGAAGTGGATCTGGCGAGCCTGGCCAGCCAAGTGGGCGGCGGTACGGACAACATCGCCCCGGTGTTTACCAGCGCCACCACCGCTACCATCGTCGAGAACACCGCTGCCGGTGTCACGGTGTACGACGCCACGGCAGATGGCGACAGCGGGGTCGTCTACACCATCGGCGGCACGGATGGTTCGTTGTTCAGCATCAACTCCAGTACCGGTGCAGTCGCGTTCATGGCCGGCCCGGATTACGAAACTCCCGCCGACAGTGATTTCAACAATGTCTACGACTTTACCGTCACCGCAACCGATCTGGCGCAGAACGCTACCACTCAGTCGGTCGCCTTGACGGTGACGGATCTCGTCGAAACCGGTCAGGCCGTCATCGACCTCGGCGAATTCGGCAAGCTGATCGCCCCGGCGTATGTGGATGGCAACTGGTACTACTACTGGGATCGTTCCGGCGACGGCACCAACGCCGACAATACCGGGCCCCTCAACGGTGGCATGGACTTCACCACGCACGACGTGCTGGACGCCATTTTCAACCAGGACATCAACGGCAACACTGGCGGTGGCGGCAACACCACCGAAACTTATCGTTATGCCACGCTCAACGGCATACAGCTAGCCCTGCCCACGCTAGGCGAGGGGCCGGTGACGACGGGCTTCCGTCCCGGCACGGCGGTTGACAACGACCCTGCCGGGGAGGCCAATACCACCTATAACGATCTGCTGGCCATCTGGGATGGCTACAACGGCGCGGGGACGGGCACCGATATCGCTGGGACACCGTCGGGCTGGAAATCCCACATGTATTGGTCTGCCACGCCCTCGGCGTCGGGATACGCTGTCGTCGATTCAAGCTATGGCGCGGTCGCCAACCTGACCGACGGTCCCTCGATATCCGCTTACGTTGCGTTGCAGGTGTTGGGCAGCGGCGGTCCCGCTGAACCGCCACCGCCGACCGACACCACCCGACCGACCAGTGTTGGCGCGAGCTTCGCGACCGGTGCCAACACGATCACGCTGAATTTCGACGAGGTGGTCACGCTCGATTCATCCTACAGCCTGACCTTGCACCGGAACCCCAATCTTGCCGATGGTAACGGAGGGTGGTCATCGCCGTCGCTGAACGTCAGCATAGCGGGCAGTGACACAAGCACGCTGACATTGACCACCGACGCCACGTTCGCCGGCACCGACGTGGTTCGCCTCAGCTACGACTATGGTGTGACGGACTCGTCAGGCAATCAGTTGAGTTCGCTGGAAGTCTGGATCGGTGGTGCGGGCAACAATACAATTGACTTGGATGACTATGATTCCATGTCGCCCGTCGTGCTGCGCGGCAACGGCGGCAGCGACACGCTGGGCGGCACCAATGCCACAGATGTTCTGATTGACGGTGGCGGTGCAGACACGCTGATCGGCGGCGAGGGATCGGACACCATCGTGCTGGTCGAGAATGGTGGGGTCAACAGTCTGCCGGGTTACTCCCGCGACGTTGTCGTGATCCGGCCGGGCGACAGCGTTGTCGGCGCCCGCGATATCGTGGTGGGAGCGGCGACCTCTCCCAGTGACACTGGCTTCGACATTGCATCCGGCAATGCGGCCTTGCACGACCAACTGAGCCTGCCTTCGGCGCTCATTGCCGGCAACACGGCGGGGCTGGTGGACGGCACCGACTCCGCCGGCGGGATCGCTTCGCACAGCATCGCCAACGGCATCGCGAGCTTCTACAACGCGAGTGGCACACTCCTGAGTGTCGTCTACAACGTGGCGGACGCCAGTACGGGAGTGCGCGTCACCTCGACCGATGCGGTGGGCTATCTGGCGGCCAACATTCATCAGATTGGAGCGACGGTTGGCGTCAAGGTGGATGTAAATAACGATGGCAGCCTGAGCAACCTTGACTCTCTGGTGATCTTCCAGGATGCCGGTACCCTGGTCACGCAAGGCGGTTTCGCCCCGCTCGACACGCTGGTCACCCTGAGCGGGCAGGGCGGCTACGGCCTGAGAGGACTGGCTGCTGCCACGCTGGGCACCACGGAAGGTGCCAATGTGGTGCAGCTCGTCGATACCCAGGGGCCAGAGATCGTCGGCTTCGGTCTCAACACCGGGACCGGCTTCCAGCTCGACTTCACGGAAAATGCCTATATGCCGACCGGCAGCCTGGCCCTGACGATGAAGCTGAACGGCACGATCGACGTCACGTTCACAGGGCTCCCTGTCGGTGAGGGTACCGCCAACTGGACGGTCCCGACCAGTCAGGCATTCACGCAGGAAGACTGGGTGTTGATCAATTACACCGGCAGCGACAGCAGCAATGGTTTCCGCGATGTGCTCGGCCATGTCATGGTCGATACACCCGACCCCGGCTACGGCGGTTCGGCCGAGGGCGGCAGCGGCAACAACACCATCGACCTGAGCAATGTGGCTACCTTCTCGGCCACCGGCGGCTACGACCTGAGCGGCGGGGCAGGCAACGATATCCTGGTCGGCTCGGCCTACGAGGACTGGATGAGCGGCGGCACGGGCGCCGACACCATGACC
>JAUYSD010000268.1 GCA_030696505.1 Sulfuritalea sp.
GCCGCAGCTCTCCAGCGCGCAGAACGCCATGGCGTAGCGCGCGAGCTGGGCCATGTCGGCGGTGTCGTCGTGCACCACGATGCCGCCGTGCCCGACCACGCCACCGAAGGCGGCGTAGGTTTCGTAGTCGAGCGGTTCGTCCCAGCGCGATGCGGGCACGTAGGTCCCCAGCGGGCCGCCGACCTGAATCGCTTTCACCGGTCGGCCGCTGCGCGTGCCACCGCCGAAGTCGAACACCAGCTCGCGCAGCGTGAGGCCAAAGGCTTTTTCGACCAGGCCACCGCGCAGGATGTTGCCCGCCAGCTGAAAGGGCAGCGTGCCGCGCGAGCGCCCCATGCCGAAGTTTTTGTAGAAGTCCGCGCCACGCGCCAGGATCACCGGCACGCTGGCGAAGGTGATCACGTTGTTGATCACCGTCGGCCGCCCGAACAGACCGGAAACCGCCGGCAGCGGCGGCTTGGCGCGCACGATGCCGCGCCGGCCTTCGAGGCTTTCCAGCAGCGCGGTTTCCTCGCCGCAGACATAGGAACCGGCGCCCTTGCGCACTTCGATCTTGAACTCGCCGAGAAAGTCCCCGGTCCCGGCCAGCGCGGCTTCGAGCGCCGCGACCGCGTGCGGATATTCGGAGCGGACGTAGATGTAGCCCTGCGCGGCGCCGACCGCCAGGCCGGCGATGGCCATGCCTTCGAGCAGGCAGAAGGGATCGCCCTCCATCAGCATGCGGTCGGAAAAGGTGCCGGAATCGCCCTCGTCGGCATTGCAGACGATGTATTTCTGCGCCGCGGCGGTGTCGAGCACGGTGCGCCATTTGATGCCGGCCGGAAAGGCCGCGCCGCCGCGGCCGCGCAAGCCGGATTCGCTCACCGCAGCGACGATTGCGGCCGGTGCCATGGCCCGCGCCCGACGCAGGCCCTCGCCGCCGCCGCAGGCGATGTAGTCCACCAGCGAACGCGGATCGACAACCCCGATGCGCCGGCAGGCCAGGCGCTGCTGGCGCGCCAGCCAGGGAATTTCGTCCGTCGCCCCAAGGCACAGCGCATGGGCACCGCCGGTCAGGAATCCCGCGGCAAAGAGTCCGGGCACGTCTTGCGCCGCGACCGGGCCATAGGCGATGCGACCTTGCGCCGTGGCCACCTCGACCAGCGGCTCCAGCCAGACCATGCCGCGTGTACCGTTGCGCACCAAGCGAATGGCGATGCCGCGCCGCGCCGCTTGCTGCGCGATAGCGACGGCCACGGCGTCGGCGCCCAAGGCCAGCGCCGCGGCGTCGGCCGGGACGAAGATCGTGGTTCTCGTGACCGCCTTGCCTGCCCCGCGCACCCGCGGCAGGGTCGAGGTCGACTCGCCCGCGGACTCCGCGGTGAGGGTTTCCACCTTCACGTTGCGGCCTCCAGCGCCTCGATCAGCGCGTCGAATTTTTCGGGCGTGACCTGCGCATGCAGCGTCGTCTCGTCGATCTGCAGCGAGGGACCGCAGGCGCAAAGCCCCAGGCAATACACGGGTTCCAGCGTCAGCCCGCTGCCGGCCAGCCGCGTCCGCGCATGCTCGGCCAGGGCCTGGCCGCCCACCGCCTGGCAGGCCTCGGCGCAGCAGACGCGGACCACGTGACGACCCGGCGCAGTCTGGCGGAAGTGGGCGTAGTAGCTGATCACGCCATGAACTTCGGCGCGCGAGAGATTGAGCGCCCGCGCGATCAAGGGCACCGCCTCGGGCGGGATGAAGCCCAGCGCATCCTGGATCTCGTGCAGGATCGGCAGCAGCGCGCCGGGCCGCAGCCGGTGCGCCTCGATGATGGGTGCGACGGTGGCAAGGCTTTCCATGCCGCTTTGTACTCCGCCCGCGGCGAAAGCGAAAGCGGGAAAAACCGAAGGCCTATGCGGGTTTTTCGAAGGCCTCGGCCAGCGCCCGCGCCTCGGCGATCAGCGTGGCCACCATGGGCGGCTGCGGTTCGCGCGCCAGCGTCACCAGCCCCGTCGCCCAATCGACCGCCGGCTCGACCAGCTCGATCGCGACCACCCCGGGCGGCGTGCCGACCTGCTCCAGCACGCTGCGCGGCACGATCGACGACCAGTGGCCGGAACCGACATGGGCCAGGATGCTGACGATGGAATTGGTCTCCAGCATCGGCGTGACGCCAGCGCCAACTCTTGCGAACACCGCGTCGATGGTCTTGCGGTTCTGCATGTCGGGCGTCAGCAGGCATAGCGGCACCGTCGCCGCCTCGGCCCAGCGCACCGCCTCGCGCCCGGCGAAGCGGCCGGCGGCGCCGGTCAGCAGCACGTGGCGCTCGCGCCAGATCGGCACGATGTCGAAACCGGGAACTTGCGCCGATTCGACATAGACGATGCCGGCGTCGAGTTCGAAGCGGCGCAGGCGGCCCAGGATTTCGTCGGTGGCGAGCGACAGCACCTCGGCCGTGACCCGCGCATGGCGCCGCGCGAAGGAGGCGGTCAGCGCCGCGACCACGGTCAGCGCGGTCGGTATCACGCCCAGCCGCAGGCGGCCGGTGAGGCCGTCGCGCAAGCTGGCCAGTTCCTGCTTGAGACCCTCGGCGCTGGCCGCCATGCGCTGCGCGTACTCGACCACGCTGCGCCCCTCCGGCGTCAGTCCGGCGAACTGCTGGCCGCGCTCGACCACGGCGACGCCGAGTTCGGTTTCGAGATCGCGGATCGCCGCCGAGAGCGTAGACGGCGAGACGTGGCAGGACGCCGCGGCGCGACCGAAATGCTTTTCGCGCGCCAGGGCGATCAGGTAGAGGTATTTGCGGGAAATCATCGGGCCGCGCCATGTCCTTGGACGATCGCCAATCTTCGCACTTTCGCCGGGTTCCTGGCAGAGGCCTGCCGCAAAGCCGGTTTCCGGCTACACTTCGGCAAAAAATCGGGAGGGCGACGTGAGCGAGGTCATCGTCATCGGCGGCGGAATTGCGGGTATCTGCGCCGCGCTGGAACTGCTCGACGCCGGACGCCGGGTGCTGCTGCTGGAGCGCGACACGGCGGACAACTTCGGCGGCCTGGCGAAGGAAAGCTTCGGCGGCATCTTCCTGGTCGGCACCCCGGAGCAGCGTCGCGCCGGCATCCGCGACACGCCCGAACTGGCCCTGGCCGACTGGCAGGCCTTCGGCGAACTCGATCCGCATGACCGCTGGCCCTGTGCCTGGGCCGAGGCCTATGTGCAGCGCTGCCACGACGAGGTCGGGGTCTGGCTGCGCGAGCGCGGCGTCGGCTTCCTGCCCGCGCCGCACTGGGTCGAGCGCGGTCTCTACACGCCGGGCAATTCCGTGCCGCGCTTCCATATCGTCTGGGGCACCGGACGCGAACTGGCGTTGCGCCTGATCGACACATTGGAGCAGCATCCGCGCCGTGCGAACCTGCAGATCCGTTTCGGCCAGCGCGTTGAGGCGCTATTGACCGCGAATGGCGCCGTGACCGGCTGCCGCGGCGTCGGCGAGCAAGACCAGAAGCCTTTCGAGTTCACCGCCGGCAGCGTGATCGTCGCCGCCGGCGGCTTCAACGGCAATATCGAACGCGTGCGCCAGCACTGGCACCGCGACTGGGGCACGCCGCCGCCGGTGATCCTCAACGGTTCGCACCGCTATGCCGACGGCCGGCTGCACGACGCGGTCGGCACGGTCGGCGGCCAGCTCACGCATCTCAACGCGATGTGGAACTATGCCGCCGGCGTGCATCATCCGCGACCGAGGAAGCCCGGCCACGGCCTCTCGCTGGTGCCGCCGCGCTCGGCACTGTGGCTGGACTGGCGCGGCGACCGCATCGGCCCGATGCCGCTGGTGACGGGCTTCGACACGCGCGACCTGGTGGCCCGGGTCTGCGCCCAGGAGCGGCAGTATTCCTGGCAATTGATGAACCGGCGCATCGCGCTGAAGGAACTCGCGGTATCCGGCGCCGAATACAACCCGTCGATCCGCGACAAGAAAAAGTTCGCCTTCCTGCGCGACCTGCTGTTCGGCAATCGATGGCTTTACGACGAGATGACCGGCAACTGCGAGGACTTCGTGGTCGCCCGCGACCTGCCGGAGCTGGTGGCGAAGATGAATGCGCTGCAAGGCGACGACGCGGTGAGCCTCGCCGCCGTGCATGCGGCCACCGCGGCCTACGACGCGCAGATCGACCGCGGCCAGGGCCTGCACAATGACGAGCAGCTGCGCCGCATCGCCTACCTGCGGCGCTGGAAGGGCGACCGCATCCGTACCTGCAAGTTCCAGAAAATCCTCGACCCGCAGGCCGGACCACTGCTCGCGGTGCGCGAATTCATCATCAGCCGCAAGAGCCTGGGCGGCATCCAGACCGATCTGCACAGCCGCGTGCTGGACCACGCCGGACAGCCGATACCCGGGCTGTATGCGGCGGGCGAGGCCGCCGGCTTCGGCGGCGGCGGCATGCACGGCCTGCGCGCGCTGGAAGGCAGCTTCCTCGGCGGCTGCATCCTCAGCGGCCGCATCGCCGGCCAGGCCGCGGCGGCATGCACCTGAACACTGTCTGGGAGAAACCTGAATGAAAAGAACCGGCGCCTGGATCGCGGTGCGAGCGCTCGAAGCCCTCGGCATCAAATACACCTTCGGCATACCCGGGGTGCACAACACCGAGCTGTACGACGAGCTCAACAGTTCGGAACAGATCACGCCGGTGCTGGTGACCCACGAAGGCGGCGCATCCTTCATGGCCGACGGCATGAGTCGCACCTCGAACCTGACCGGCACCCTGGTCATCGTTCCCGCCGCCGGTGCCACCCATGCCGCCAGCGGCATCGGCGAGGCCTTCCTCGACGGCATTCCGATGCTGGTGATCTGCGGCGGCATACGCACCGACCTCGACAAGTCCTATCAGTTGCACGAACTCGATCAGCACGCCTTCCTCAAGCCCCTGACCAAGGCCACCTTCCTCGTCACCACGCACGCCGAGATCGTGCCGACGCTGTTCCAGGCCTGGGAGATCGCCCACTCCGGCGAGCCGGGCCCGGTCTTCGTCGAAATCCCGGTGAACCTGCAGATGTTTCCCGGCGAGGTCGGCGAAATGCCCAGCCGGCCGGTGATCGCCGCGCGGCAGCGGGCGACGGCCAGCGACATCCGGCGCGCGGCGGAAATGCTGCTCGCCGCCGCGCATCCGGCCCTGTTCATCGGCTGGGGTGCGCGCGATGCCTGCGCGCAGACCCGTGCCATCGCCGAGTTCCTCCAGGCGCCGGTGGCGACCACGCTGCAGGGCCTGTCGGTATTCTCCGCCGCCCATCCGCTGCACACCGGTTTCGGTTTTGGCCTGGCAGCGGTGCCGGCGGCGCGCAACGCCTTTGCCGACTGCGACTGCATGCTCGCGGTGGGCACCCGCTTTGCCGAAATCGCCACCGGCAGCTTCGGCGTCACGGTGCCGCAAAACCTGATCCACGCCGATATCAATCCCGCGGTATTCGGTGCCAACTATCCGGCTACGGTGGCCCTCGAAGGCGACGCGGCCGCGGTGCTCGACCTGCTGCTGGAGGAACTGCGGCAACTCGGTGCCGCGCGCCCGGCGAATGCCGAACTGCAGCAGCGCATCGCCCGCGACAAGCAGGCCTACAACGAGGAATGGCTGCGCCACGACAGCGGCGCCAAGGTCAACCCGGCCGTGTTCTTCAATGCGCTGCGCGCAGCAATGCCCGACGATGCGATCGCCGTGGTCGACGACGGCAACCACACCTACCTGACCGCCGAACTGTTCCCGGTGCGACAAAGCAAGGCGCTGATCGTGCCGACCGATTTCAACAGCATGGGCTACGCGGTGCCAGCCGCCATCGGCGCCAAACTGGCCAACCCCGAGCGCGAAGTGTTCGCCATTGTCGGCGACGGCGCCTTCACCATGACCTGCATGGAAATCGTCTCGGCGACACGGCTCGGCCTCGGCCTGGTGTACTACGTGTTCCACGACGGCGAGCTGTCGCAGATCGCCCAGGCGCAGCAGATTCCCTTCAATCGCAAGCCCTGCACGACTCTCGGCGCGATCGACTTCAGCGGCGTGGCCATCGCCACCGGCGCCGAATATATCCGCGTCGCCGCCAACGCGGAGGTAGCCGCGGCCATCGCGCGCGCCCGCGAATTCGCCGCTGCCGACCGGCCGGTGATCGTCGACCTGATCATGGACTACTCGAAGCGCACGGCCTTCACCCAGGGCGCGGTGAAGACCAACTTCAAGCGCCTGCCGCTGGCCCAGCGCCTGCGCATGGTGGCCCGCGCGGTGAAGCGCAAGATCACCGGCTGACGCCGGTTCAGTCGGTGACGGCTGCGGTGTCGGTGCGCCGCGACAGCGCCGTGGCGAGGACGCCGCTGGCGACGATCAGGACCACGCCCAGCCAGCCCGACCAGGGCAGGGTTTCGCCCCACAGCAGCATGCCGAAGGCGCCGGAAAACACCACCGTGCTGTAGGCCAGACTGGCCGAAACCAGCGTCTTGCCGCGTTTGTAGGCGGCGGTCATGCACAGTTGCGCCAGCACGCCGAAGCCGCCGACACCAAGCAGCAACAACCCGCCGCGCAGGTCGATGGCATGGAAGGGATTGGCCAGCAGCAGCCAGGGCAGACCGCCCAGCGCCGACAGGGCCGAAAAATAGAACACCGTCCGCCATTCCGGTTCGCCCAGTTCGCCCAGGCGCCGCACGTTGAGATAGGCGATGCTGGAAATGATCCCGGAACCGAGACCGAAGGCCGCGCCCAGCCACTGGTCGCGAGCCAGCGTCGGCTGCAGCAGGAATACGACACCGACGAAACCCGCCGTCAGCACCGCGTAGAAGCCGCGCCGCACCGGTTCCTTGAGCCACAGCACCAGCAGCAGGGCGAGGAACAGCGGCGAGGTGTAATTCAGCGTCACCGCCGCGGCCAGCGGGATCAGGCTGATCGCGTAGAAGTACATCACCAGCGAGACGAAGCCCGCCACGCCGCGCACGACATGGGTTCGCGCATGCGGCGTGGCCAGCGGCAGACGGCGCGCCAGGATGTAGCAACCGAGCAGCAGCGTGGCGATGAAGCCGCGCCAGAACACCAGTTCCGCGGCCGCGAACTGCGCCGCGCCGAGCTTGACGCAGACGCCCATGCAGGCGAACAGCAGGCTCGCGGCGACCATCCAGAGTGACTGCATAAGGACAAAATGAAACGGGCGCCGGCACTAGACCGGCGCCCGTTTCGGGTCTCCTCGATCAGATGTGTTCGGCCAACACGCGCCGGTAAAACTCATGGAAGTGCTGCATGCCGTCTTCCATCGGCGACTGGTAGGGGCCGACTTCGTTGCGCCCCTGCTTGAGCAGGGCGCGGCGGCCGCGGTCCATGCGCTCGCCGATGTCGTCGTCCTCGATCGCCGTCTCCATGTAGGCGGCCTGCTCGGCCTTGATGAACTCGGGCTCGAACAGCGCGATGTCCTCGGGATAGTAGAACTCGACCACGTTCAGCGTGCGGTCCACGTCCTGCGGAATCAGGGTCGACACCACCAGCACGTGGGGATACCACTCGACCATGATGTTCGGATAATAGGTGAGCCAGATCGCGCCGTGCTTCGGCAATTCGCCGTTGTAGTAATCGAGCACCGCCTTGTGCCAGCGCTGATAGGTGGCCGAACCCGGTTTCGCCAGCGAGGTGACGCCAACCCGCTGCACCGAATACCAGTCACCGAACTGCCAGGTCAGGTCGTCGCAGGTAACGAAGCCGCCGAGTCCCGGGTGATAGGGCACGACGTGATAGTCCTCGAGATAGACCTCGATGAAGGTTTTCCAGTTGTAATTGCACTGGTGCAGTTCGACGTGATCGAGCTTGTAGCCGTCGAACTTGAGTTCGCTGCCGACCTTCATGCCGGCCAAGTCGGCGTTGGCCGAGCGCGGTCCCTTGAACAGCAGTCCCTGCCAGTTTTCCAGCTTCTGCTTGGCCAGGTTGAGACAGGGATTGGCCGGAAAATGCGGCGCACCGATCAGTTCGCCGCCGCTGTCGTAGGTCCAGCGATGGATCGGGCAGACGATGTTCTTCGCATTGCCTGTGCCTTGCAACATGATCGCCTGGCGATGGCGGCAGACATTGGACATTTCATAGCAGGCGTCGGACTGGCGCACCAGCAGGCGCGCATGATCGTGCCATTCCTGCGAACGGTAGTCATGCACTGCGGGAATCATCAGTTCATGGCCGACATAGCCCGGGCCGGCGTCGAAGATCAGCTTTTTCTCCAGCTCGAAAAGCTTTTCGTCGAAATACCACGCAACCGGAAACTGCGATGCTCCCGGCGAGAGGAGCTTTCGCGAGCCAACTTCGGACATGATTCCCAACCTCCAAGAGGGTTTACCCGGAAACCGGAAACGGACGGAAAACAAAGTTTCAGATCAGGCCGATGCCCACGTGGGCGGGCGTTACGCCGAAACTGAAGGACCGTCAGGAGAGACAATCTGCGCTGAAAACCAGCCGCGCAATTGTAGCCAATTTGACCAGAGGGCGCACCTTAGGCTATTTTTACGGTTTTCCCTTGCCGCTGGTCACCGTTTTCGGCCAAGGCTTCACTCATGGCCACACTCCCGAACCCTGCTCCAGACACCGATTCAGCAAGCGCAAGCCCGTCGTTTGAAAGCGCCCTCAGCGAACTGGAGGGCATCGTCGCCGCGATGGAAGCCGGTCAAATGCCCTTGCAGGACGCGCTGGACGCCTACAAGCGCGGCGCGGCGCTGTTGCGCCAGTGTCAGGCCACCCTGGCCGCGGCGGAGCAGCAGATACGCATCCTGGACGCCGATGGCTTGCGCGACTTCGATGCCGCTCAGCTAGCCCCGGGGGATGCCGGAACCGACGGCAAACAGGAAGGCTGAAACGCTCATGGATTTCTTGACCTGGATGGACACCATCCAGCAGCGCACCGAGTCGGCCCTGGAAGCCGCCCTGCCCGCGCCCGACCTCGCGCCCGCTCGACTGCATGACGCCATGCGCTATGCGGTGCTGGGCGGCGGCAAGCGCGTGCGTCCCCTGCTGTGCCACGCGGCCGGCGCGATCTTCGATGTCGACAGCAAGGTTCTGGACGCACCGGCGATCGCCGTCGAGCTGATCCACGCCTATTCGCTGGTGCATGACGACCTGCCCTGCATGGACGACGACGACTTGCGCCGCGGCAAGCCCAGTTGCCATGTCCAGTTCGATGAAGCGACAGCCCTGTTGGTCGGCGACGCCTTGCAGACGCTGGCATTCCAGACGCTTTCGACTCGCCTCGCCGGCATCGCCGCGGCGCGCCAGGTGGACATGCTGCATCTGCTCGCGCTCGCCTCCGGATCGCGCGGCATGGCCGGCGGCCAGGCCATTGACCTCGCCGCGGTGGGCCAGCAGCTGACCATCGGCGAGCTGGAATACATGCATATTCACAAGACCGGCGCGCTGATCCGCGCTGCAGTATTGCTGGGCGCCCATTGCGGCGAAGCTGCGCCGGATGCCTTGGAGCACCTGCGGCATTTTGCCAACCGTATCGGACTGCTGTTTCAGGTGGTTGACGATATCCTCGACGCCGAAGCCAGCACCGCCACTCTGGGCAAGACCGCCGGCAAGGACGCCGCGCAGAACAAACCAACCTACGTCAATATCCTTGGCGCAAGAGAAGCGAAAACCATGGCAAGCAAACTGAGACAGGACGCGCACGACGCACTGGCGCCGTTCGGCGACTCCGCCCGGCGCCTGCATGAACTTGCCGATTTCATCGTCGAGCGGACTTTCTGATGAGCTATCCGCTGCTCGACTGCATCCAATCCCCTGCCGATCTGCGTGCACTGGAACGCGACCAGTTGCCCCAGGTCGCCGCCGAACTGCGGGCCTTCCTGCTCGAATCGGTGTCGAAGACCGGCGGGCACCTGTCTTCCAACCTCGGCACGGTAGAGCTGACCGTGGCGCTGCATTATGTGTTCGACACGCCCGAGGACAGGCTGGTGTGGGACGTCGGGCATCAAACCTATCCGCACAAGGCGCTGACCGGCCGCCGTGCCGGCATGGAACGCCTGCGCATGAAGGGCGGCGTGTCGGGCTTTCCGCGCCGCAGCGAGAGCGAATACGATACCTTCGGCGTCGGCCATTCGTCCACCTCGATCTCCGCCGCGCTGGGCATGGCCGTCGCGGCGCGCAACCGTGGCGAGGAACGGCGCGTCGCCGCCATCATCGGCGACGGTGCGATGTCGGCCGGCCAGGCCTTCGAGGCGCTCAACAACGCCGGCGTGATCGATGCCAACCTGCTGGTCATCCTCAACGACAACGACATGTCGATCTCGCCGCCGGTGGGCGCGCTCAACAAGTATCTGGCGCGCCTGCTGTCGGGCGGCACCTTCAATGCTGCGCGGCGCGCCGGAGAAAAGGTGCTGGCTTCGATGCCGAACGTCCTCGAATTCGCCAACCGCGTCGAGGAGCACGTCAAGGGCATGATCTCGCCGGGTACCCTGTTCGAGGAATTCGGCTTCAACTACCTCGGACCGATCGATGGTCATGACCTCGATGCGCTGATCCCCACGCTGCAGAACCTGCGCAGACTTAAGGGTCCGCAGTTCCTCCACGTCATCACCCGCAAAGGCCAGGGCTACAAGCTCGCCGAAGCCGACCCGATCCTTTACCACGGGGTCGGCAAGTTCGATGCCGTGAATGGCATCGATGCGGGCAAGGCGTCCGGCCGACTGACCTATACCCAGGTGTTCGGCGACTGGCTGTGCGATCAGGCACAGGCCGATCCGCGCGTGATCGGGATTACACCGGCAATGCGGGAAGGCTCGGGCATGGTCCGCTTCGCCCATGAGTTTCCCCGGCGCTACTTCGATGTCGGCATTGCCGAACAGCATGCGGTCACCTTTGCCGGCGGGCTCGCCTGTGAGGGCATGAGGCCGGTGGTCGCGATCTATTCGACCTTTCTCCAGCGCGCCTATGACCAGCTGATTCACGACATCGCCCTGCAGAATCTTCCGGTGGTGTTCGCCATCGACCGCGGCGGGCTGGTCGGCGCCGATGGCGCCACGCATAACGGCGCCTTCGACTTGTCTTACCTCACCTGCATCCCCAATATGGTGGTGATGACGCCGAGCGATGAAAACGAATGCCGCAAGATGCTCTCCACCGCGCTGACCCTGAACGGACCGAGCGCGGTGCGCTATCCGCGCGGTAGCGGCCCTGGAGCCGCCATTGAGCCGGGGCTGACGACCCTGCCGACGGGCAAGGGCGAACTCCGGCGCCAGGGGCAGCGAGTCGCTCTGCTGGCCTTCGGCGCCATGCTCGCACCGGCGCTCAAGGCAGCCGCAACGCTCGACGCCACGGTCGCCAATATGCGCTTTGTCAAACCATTGGACAGCAAGCTAGTCGAAGAACTTGCCGCAAACCACGAATTGCTGGTTACGATAGAAGAAAATGCCTTGATCGGTGGCGCCGGCGCCGAAGTGGCGCGCGCCCTGGAAAACTCGGGTCTGCGTACTCCCCTGTTGCGCCTGGGACTGCCGGACCATTTCATCGACCATGGCGATTCGGCCTTGCTGCTGGCGGAAATCGGCCTCGACGAAGCGGGTATTGTGCGTAGCGTCGAAGCGCGACTGGCCGCCGAAATTAATAGTTGAGTAAATTCGTCGGATAATGATATAGTCGTCAGCCCAACTCCGACAACCACCCCAAATCAGAATGAATTGCAGGAATCCCATGGTCCCACCCGAAAAATCCGTCATTGCCGACGTTCAAAGCACCCCGGATTCGCGCCAGTTGCCGATCAACAAGGTCGGCATCAAGGACATACGCCATCCGTTCAAGGTATTGGACAAGAGCGGCGGCGTGCGTCATACCATCGCCAACTTCAACATGTATGTCGGGCTGCCGCATAATTTCAAGGGCACCCACATGTCGCGTTTCGTCGAGA
Source organism: Sulfuritalea sp. (assembly GCA_030696505.1). Taxonomy (GTDB): domain Bacteria; phylum Pseudomonadota; class Gammaproteobacteria; order Burkholderiales; family Rhodocyclaceae; genus Sulfuritalea. Next base: position 11,863 of record JAUYSD010000268.1, read on the forward strand.
TTCTCAACTCGCACGAGGAAGAAATATCGGTCGAGAGCTTCGAGACCATGTTGCGCGAAATGGTCACCCGCCTGGAGGCGGCGACCGGGCATCTCGAAATGAGCTTCCCGTATTTCATCAACAAGGTGGCACCGGTATCCGGCGTCAAGAGCCTGATGGATTACGACGTGACCTTCATCGGCGAAATCATCGAAGGCGGCCGCTACCGGCAGACCATCAAGGTCGTGGTCCCGGTCACGAGCCTGTGCCCCTGCTCGAAGAAGATCTCCGAGCGAGGCGCGCACAACCAGCGTTCGCACGTCACCATCACCGCAACCACCAACCAGCTGGTGTGGATCGAGGACATTGTGCACATGGCCGAAACCCAAGCTTCGTGCGAGCTGTTCGGGCTGCTCAAGCGCCCCGACGAGAAGTTCGTCACGGAGCGGGCCTACGACAATCCGAAATTCGTCGAGGATCTGGTGCGCGATGTTGCCGGCGCACTCAATGCCGACCCGCGCATCGATGCCTATGTGGTCGAAAGCGAAAACTTCGAATCGATCCATAACCATTCGGCCTATGCCCTGATCGAGTGGGACAAGAAGCGCTTCTGATCCGACCCGACCGAGGCTTTGCTGATTGTTCCAAACGCAACGGGCCGCCCGGAGTATCCTCCGGGCGGCCCGTTTTGCCGTCTGCTGCCGAATCAGGTCCGGCGCGTGGGTTCTCAGGCGGCGGGAGTAACCCTACGGGTGAGCTTTTCCTTGATGCGCGCCGACTTGCCGGAGCGATCGCGCAGGTAGTACAGCTTGGCGCGACGCACGTCGCCGCGACGCTTGACCTCGATGCTGGCAATCAGCGGCGAATAGGTCTGGAAGGTGCGCTCGACGCCCTCGCCGGACGAAATCTTGCGCACGATGAAGTTCGAATTGAGACCGCGATTGCGCTTGGCAATGACGACGCCTTCGAAAGCCTGGACACGCTTGCGATCGCCTTCGACCACATTCACGTTGACGATCACTGTGTCGCCCGGTGCGAACGCGGGGACGGTCTTGCCCAGGCGTTCGATTTCTTCGTTTTCGAGTTGCTGAAGCAGGTTCATGCTTTACTCCATCATTTATGGCTGCGGTTACTGCCCGCCAACCTTGCGCCCAGAGCAGGACCGACAAGGTCCTGATACGCGCCGTTTCTAATTGCCTTGCCGCTGGAATTCCGCCAGCAGTTCGGCCTCTTCACTACTCAACACCCTCGTCTCCAGGAGATCCGGGCGCCGTTGCCAAGTCCGTCCCAGCGCCTGCTTCAGGCGCCAGCGGCGGATTCTTTCGTGGTTGCCGGACAACAAGACATCCGGCACCGTCGATCCTTCATACACTTCCGGCCGCGTGTAATGCGGACAGTCCAGCAAGCCGGCGGCAAATGAATCCTCCACCGCCGAAGCCTCGTCATTCAATGCACCCGGCAACTGCCTGATGCAGGCGTCCATCAAGGCCATCGCCGCCAGTTCGCCGCCGGAAAGCACAAAATCCCCCAGCGACAACTCCTCATCCACGCAGCGCTCGATCAGCCGCTCGTCAATTCCCTCGTAGCGTCCGCAAAGCAGAATCGCCCCCGAGCTTGCCGCCAGTTCCACCACCCGCCGCTGGGCAATTGGCGCCCCTTGCGGCGATAGATAAATCACCTTCGGCGTAGTGCCAGCGGCAACTCCTGCGGCCGCTTTTACCGCCGCCTTGGCCGCACCGATCGCCTGTTCCAGCGGCGAGGCCATCATCACCATGCCGGGACCGCCGCCGTAGGGCCGGTCATCCACCGTGCGATGCAAATCCTGCGTCCATTGCCGCGGATTCCAGCACTCGAGTTGCCACAAGCCACGCTCCAACGCCCGCCGTGTTATTCCCGATGCCGTAAGTGCCGCAAACATCTCGGGGAACAGCGTGATGACGTCGAAACGCAAGCTCACCAGTCGCCGCCCCAATCGACGCGGATCAGGTCTCCCGCAACATCCACCGCCTTCACTACCTGTTCGACGAAGGGCAACAAACGTTCATGCTCGCCGTCAACCACTACCAGCACCTGATTCGCGCCCGTCTCGATCAAAGACTTGACCCGGCCCAGGGGCTGGTCCTGCATATTCTTCACTCCCAGGCCGACCAGATCAGCCCAGTAGTATTCGTCCTGCGCCGGCGCCGGCAAAGCCTCGCGCGGCGCACCGAAATAACAGCTGCCCAGCGCCTCGGATGCATCGCGATCGTCGATGCCGACCAACTTCGCCACGACGCCATCGCCGTGCCGCTTGACCGCTTCGATCGCGCGTGCCTGCCACTTTTCTGCCGGGGCATCGACATCCGCGGAAAACCACCACTGCGGCATCGTCTTCCAGGCCTCGGGGTCATCGCCGAAGGGATGAACCCGCAGCCAGCCTTGCACCCCGAACGGGGCGACTATGCGCCCCAACACAATCATGCGATTCAGGCAGCCTTGGTCGCCGCGGCCTGCTTGACCAGACGCGCGGCAGTCGGCGACAGCTGGGCGCCATGCCCCTGCCAGAAAGCCAGGCGCTCGGTATTGATTACCAGCCCCTGCTCGTTGGCGGCGGCGACGGGATTGTAATAACCGATGCGTTCGATGAAGCGGCCATCGCGACGGTTGCGCGAATCAGCCACCACCATATTGAAGAACGGGCGCTTCTTGGCACCGCTGCGGGCGAGACGAATAACAACCATGGTGTTCTCTTGAAAAGCCGGAAAGCCGGCGATTTTATTGCAAAAACCCGGAGAAAACAAGGCGTAGCGTCGGCCATTTTGCCGGCCGTGGCGCGACCGGGCCACCCGCCATGCCGGCAGCCGTGCCTGGAAAGCGCCTCGCGGCCCGTCCGCGGTATGCGGCTCGCCACCTGGGACGACCACCAAATTCGCCGTCCCGCCAAGTTCGTTGGAGAAGGCACGAACAACATCGGCTTCCCGAAAAGCCTGGGCCACAATCACGCCACCATGAGGAATCGCCGGGCCTGGCCGGTTGCAAGCTACTCATCCCGGATTCCTTTCAACCTAAGATAAAATGTCCGGATTCCACTAGAATAATACTTCGATCCCGGCCGTTGAGATCATCATGCGCCGCAAGAAGACCCCTACTCCACCGCCGATCCAGCTTCAGCAAGTGCTGGATTGGCTCGTCGAGCCAACGCAGGACGATCCCCTGCTTGACCTGGTCCCCGTGCGCAACCACATTGCGGCGATCGATGGGCTGGAACTTCCCGCCCTGCATCGTCTCAAGATCTACGAACTGCTCCAGCAGCGTTCCGCGCGTATTGACGATGCGCTGATACCGATGTTGCTCGATGTCAAGCTACCCCTGCCGGTTCACCTGGGAACCGTCGCCCAGGGCTTGATCAGCCTGCGCGCCGAACTGGGCGAAGCATGGTTGAAGCTCGCCGACGAGGCCGACCCGCAGGAACTTGCCCGCGTGCATCGCAGCAGTGCACAGATTTGCCTGCAGGGAATGCTAAATCTGTCGCGGCAATTCATTGCCGCCTTGCTGGTGGCGATTCCGATGCCTACGGGTTTCTGGCGCAATATCCAGGCTTTGTATCATTGCGCCCATAAGTCAGTCGACCCGACGGCGACCCTCCCCGTCGAAATCAGCGCGATCCATGCACGCTTCAGGGCCATGCTGGCGCTCACCGCGGCGCAACCCGAAGGGCTCACCCCGCGCGAAATCGTTTTCCTCGCGGAATATCTGGAGATACACGCAGCCCTTGCCAGGATAGACATGATCTGTCCCGAGAGCGCCGGCGACTGGTTCTGGCTCGACGCCAATCTTGATCAGCCGCCGGTTGCGCTGGAACGCATGAGGCCGGCGGGCCAAAATTGTCTGTTCTTCCGCTTTGGCGAACTTGCCGAACAGGCGACGCGACATCTCGACCAACTTAACGACGGCGTACCGCCGGCATCGCTCGGACTGCCACTGCAAGCCGCCGGTGCCGACTACCGCAACGCGCTGGAACGGGCTCGCAAATGCTGGGCAGCGCCGCGCCGACGTACTTTCAATCGCCGCGCCCAGTCGCTGCCCGTCGAGGTTTGCACCCAGCTCAGTTCCCTTTGGTCGTCGCTGGAAAGCGGTTCCCATCAGGAGGCGGATTCCTGCGCCTGCGAATTGACCTACAGCGACTGGACGATACTCAATGACGGTCCCTCGGGCTACGCGATCGTACATGTCGTCGGCGGGATCACCGGAATCGTGGCGGGCTGCGCCGTAGGTTTGCGCACCGGCAACGGCGCCGCCTGGCAGATTTGCCTGGTGCGCTGGGCGCGCAGCAAAAGCAGCAGCCAACTTGAGTTGGGGCTGGAGGTCCTTGCGCCGTCGGCCATACCGGTCAGGATACAGGCTCTCGGCAATCGCAATTCGGAACCGCCGGTACCCGCCTTGCTGCTTCCGCCGCTGCCAAGCCTCAACCGCAGCGAAGCGATCCTGGCTATGCGAGGCGACTACAACGCCCGGCCATTCACCTTGCTGCAGGAAAGTGCAGACAACCTGCTCGTCGCCGAATGCATGCCGCAGCGTAGCCTCATCGAAACCTCCAGCGTCGAAGTCTTTGAATTCACTCGCAACCTGGCGGCCAATTAGGCACGTGCGGCTTGCGGCAACTCGGCGACAATCAATGCGCCGATCAGGATCACGCTCCACGATGCATAGAGCCAGACCAGAAACACTGGAATTGCGGAGAAGGCGCCATAGACCACCGCATTCACCGTGAATCCGGTAGCGATATACAGCGTGAACAACTTCTGCAGACCGACAAAGCCCAGCGCAGCGGCCGCTCCGCCAAGACCCGCATGCCAGGCCACTACCCGCTTGTTCGGTACGCCCCAATAGAGCAGGCCGAACAGGGCGGTCATGAACGCGTAAGGCAGGAGACCGCGAATGACGAAGGCATTCACCCAGCGCGGCTCGTCGACCAGGCCAAGCGATACCCCTGCTACGAACGATATCGCGGCGATGCTGGCACCGAACACCAGCGGTCCGAGCAACAGCGCCAGGCCGTGCATGGCCAAGCGTCGCAATAGCGGACGCCCGGACTTGACCCGCCAGATGTGGTTGAATGCCCGTTCTATGGTCAGCATCTGCATCAGCGCAGTAGCGCCAAGCACCACGATCCCAAGCACAGTCACGCGGCCGGCACGAGACGCGAACTGCCCGATGTACTTGGCGATTATGGCGCCGGCCTTCTCAGGCAACAGATTGGCCAGCAAAAACTTCTCCAGCGCGGAACCAAGTCCAACCCCAACCGGGAACAAGGAGATCAGCGCAAACGCTGTTGCGATCATCGGCACCAGGCCAATCAGGGTGGCGAAGGAAAGTGCCGCCGCCGTCTGGACGCAATGCTCGTCGTGAAAACGACCTATTGTCCGCACGATCAGCCGGAAGGGTGCTAGGAGCCACATATAATCGGATTCTACTGGAGGCCCGTAAATGCAGAAGGCAAACGACACCCGCGAAATTCTCGTACTCTATTACAGCCACCATGGCTCGGTACGCGACTTGGCGCGTCACATCGCGCGTGGCATAGAGCAGACTCCAGGTATCACGGCAAGGCTGCGCACCGTGCCCAGGGTGTCCGCGGTTTGCGAGGCAAGCGCCGCGGCGATCCCGGACGAGGGAGCACCCTATGCCGAAACCCGCGATCTCGAAGAATGCGTCGGTCTCGCGATGGGCAGTCCGACCCGCTTCGGCAACATGGCAGCGCCGTTGAAATACTTCCTCGATTCGACCAGCGGACTTTGGCTCAAAGGCGCCTTGGCGGGTAAGCCGGCGGCCGTATTCACCTCGACAACGACCATGCACGGCGGCCAGGAGTCGACCTTGCTGTCGATGATGTTGCCGCTGCTGCATCACGGCATGCTGATCCTCGGCATACCCTATACTGAGGCGACGCTTTCCACGACACGCGAAGGCGGCACACCCTATGGCGCGAGCCATGTCAGCGGCGGCAACGGCAATACGGCTGCCAGCGAACATGAAAAGCTGCTTGCCGTCGCGCTCGGACGCCGCCTGGCCGAAACGGCAAAAAAACTCGCGCCATGAATCCCTGGTTCAACCGCCTGGCATCCGTCAGCCTGGTCGGCCTGCTGTTTCTCTGTCTGGCATGGGAACTGTGGCTGGCTCCGCTGCGTCCCGGCGGCTCGATGCTGGCTTTGAAAGCCTTGCCGCTGCTGCTGCCGCTGTTCGGCATCCTGCGCGGCAAACGCTACACGCACCAATGGACCTCGATGCTGGCGCTGGCCTATGTCACCGAAGGTCTGGTGCGTGCGGCGTCCGACCAAGGCGCAAGCCAGGCACTGGCAATGGCAGAAGCAGCCCTGGCAAGCCTGCTTTTCGCCGGTTGCCTGGGCCACGCGCGTGCAGCCGCCCCCTCCAGAGCGATCAAAGCTGGGGATTGAGCTTTTCCTGCCCGGAACGCAGTTTATTCAGGGCGTTGATATAGGCCTTGGCGGAAGCAACCACGATATCCGTGTCCGCGCCCTGACCATTCACAATTCGGCCGTCTTTCGACAGGCGAACCGTCACCTCGCCCTGGGCATCCGTGCCGGTAGTGATGGCATTCACCGAGTAGAGCAGCAGTTCGGTACCGCTCGTTGCAATGGCCTCGATCGCCTTGAAAGTTGCATCGACGGGACCGCTGCCGCTGGCTTCGGCCTGCTGCTCGGCGCCGCCGGCAGAAAGCGTCAGCCGCGCCTGAGGCACCTCACCGGTTTCCGAGTGGAACATCGAAGACACGAGTTTGTAGTGCTCGTCGTCGGTGAGGACCATTTCGTCGCTCATCAGCGCATGCAGATCCTCATCGAAAATCTCGTGCTTCTTGTCGGCCAGCTCCTTGAAATGGGTGAAGGCGGCGTTCAGAACCTGTTCGCTCTCTACCTCGATGCCGAGTTCCTTGAGGCGCGCCTTGAAGGCGGTGCGCCCGGAGTGCTTGCCGAGCACCAGCTTGTTGGCGTTCCAGCCCACATCTTCGGCACGCATGATCTCGTAGGTTTCACGGTGCTTGAGCACCCCGTCCTGGTGGATGCCGGACTCATGGGCAAAGGCATTGGCACCGACGATCGCCTTGTTCGGCTGCACCGGAAATCCGGTGATGCTCGACACCATCTTGGATGCCGCAACAATTTGCGTCGTATCGATTCGGGTAATGCAGGGAAACACATCCTGCCGGGTATGCACCGCCATGACGATCTCTTCCAGCGCGGCATTGCCGGCTCGCTCGCCCAGGCCGTTGATCGTGCATTCGACCTGACGCGCACCCGCCATCACCGCGGCAAGACTGTTGGCAACCGCCAAACCGAGGTCGTTATGACAATGCACCGACCAGATGACCTTGTCCGAATTGGGAATGCGTTCGCGCAGCTGGCGAATACGTTCGGCATACTGATCCGGAACGTTGTAGCCGACGGTGTCCGGAATATTGATGGTGGACGCCCCTTCCTTGATCACCGCCTCAATGATGCGGCAGAGGAAATCCAGATCCGACCGCCCGGCATCCTCGCAGGAAAACTCCACGTCGTCGATCCCATTGCGGGCGAAGCGCACCGCATGCTGGGCAGCGACAAGCACGTCATCGGGCGACATGCGCAGCTTCTTTTCCATGTGGATCGGGCTGGTCGCGATGAAGGTATGGATGCGCCCCGATTTCGCCGGCTTGACCGCCTCGAGCGCGCGCGCAATGTCCTTGTCGAAAGCCCGACACAGACCTGCCACCGTCGAGTCCTTGATGGTTTCGGCAACGGCCTTGACCGCTTCAAAATCACCGTTGGACGCAGCAGGAAACCCTGCCTCGATGATGTCCACGCGCATCCGTTCAAGTTGCCGGGCAATCCGCAGTTTTTCTTCCTTGGTCATTGAAGCGCCGGGACTCTGTTCGCCGTCGCGCAAGGTGGTGTCAAAAATGATCAACTGTTCCTTGGACATGGTTTTCTCCTGGGAAAAATCAAGTTTCAGTCGAGGCTGACGCCGGCGTATTCGTATTAGGCGCAGCGACCGCAACTAAAACCAAAAAATGGCAAATCCCGCCCCTCGTGGCGCGGGCACTGTCAACAACCGGATTGTGGGGGAGGTGTATTTAGCGCGCGCGGCGCAGCAGCGGAAGCAGCTTGGCGCGCAGCGGCAGGCGTGCAAGCAGCACGCTGGAGAGGGCAAGAAACAGTATGGGAAAAGTCAGCATCTCAAACATAGCTACGACTATAAAGATATTGTGCTGATCGCGCAACAGATTTTGTCAGGGCCACAGCGCGTAACAGCGGCAAATTCGATGTCAGCTTTCGCCGGCATTGTGCTTTCGCCGACTACGCTTCCACAGCGCCATAACGTAACCCGACAGGGCATAGGCAAGAAACAGGGCGAACAGAATTCCCGGCGGATACGACGACACGAGCCCATAACCGAGAACGATGGCGGGAAGGACAATGAATGGCACGCTGCGGCGCAGATTGATATCCTTACCACTCCAGTAGGGCACGGTGCTGACCATGGTGATACCGGCAAACAGCGTCAAGGCAAACGCATACCAGCGTACTTCTTCGCCGGGAATATTCAGGTCGTTGATGATCCATACGAAACCGGCCACTAGCGCGGCCGCTGCCGGGCTGGGCAATCCCTGGAAATAGCGCTTATCCACAATTCCAATATTGGTATTGAAGCGGGCCAGGCGCAATGCTGCGCCGGCACAATAGACAAACGCGGCGATCCAGCCCCACTTGCCCATGCCCTTCATCGCCCACTCAAAGGCAATCAGTGCCGGAGCCGCACCAAAGGACACCATGTCGGAAAGTGAATCGTATTCCGCGCCGAAAGCACTCTGCGTTCGCGTCATGCGCGCCACACGTCCATCCAGACCGTCGAATACCATGGCGATGAAAATTGCCACTGCCGCATGCTCGAAGCGTCCGGTCATTGCCTGGACTATGGCGTAAAAACCGGAAAACAGAGCTGCCGTCGTCAGCAGGTTGGGCAGCAGATAAATGCCGCGCCGACGCAGTTCGGAATTCATCAGCGCCTTGCGAGGTGGAATTGCCGGCATGGTTGAATTACAGAAGGGAACGTAGTCTATTCTAACGGCTCATGCTGGTTCGGCAACCAACGCGCGTCTACTTGCTTGCACGTCGAGCCCGTTACGAGACGCCCGCATAGCTCCGACCGCGGAAAACACAAAGGGCGCAGCACAGCTGCGCCCTCTGCGATATGACGGAAGGAATCAATTCTTGGTTTGATCGACCAGCTTGTTTTTTTTGATCCACGGCATCATCGCGCGCAACTGCTCGCCTACCAGTTCGATCGGATGGGCGGCGATCAGGCGCCGACGGGCGGTCATTTCCGGGTAATTGGTACGGCCCTCGAGGATGAACTTCTTGGCATATTCTCCTTCTTGAATCGCCTTAAGGGCATCCTTCATGGCGGCACGGGCTTCGGCGCCGATTACCTTCGGTCCGGTAACATACTCGCCATATTCGGCGTTGTTCGAGATCGAGTAGTTCATGTTGGCAATGCCGCCCTCGAATATCAGATCGACGATCAGCTTGACCTCGTGCAGGCACTCGAAGTACGCCATCTCCGGCGCATAACCTGCGTCGGTCAGCGTCTCGTAGCCGGCCTTGATCAGTTCCACCAGGCCGCCACAAAGCACCGCCTGCTCACCGAACAGGTCGGTCTCGGTTTCCTCGCGGAAGTTGGTTTCGATCACGCCACCCTTGGTGCCGCCGTTCGCCGCTGCGTAGGACAAGGCAATATCCTTGGCCTTGCCCGACTTGTCCTGATGAATCGCGATCAGCGAGGGCACCCCACCGCCCCGGACATATTCGGAGCGCACGGTGTGGCCGGGGCCCTTCGGGGCGATCATGATCACGTCCACGTCCGTACGGGGAACCACCTGATTGTAATGAACATTGAAGCCATGAGCGAAGGCCAGCGCGGCGCCTTTCTTCATGTTGCCCTCGACTTCGCTGTAATAGACCGCGGGAATGGTTTCGTCGGGCAGCAGCATCATGACGACGTCAGCATCTTTCACCGCCTTGGCAACTTCCTCGACCTTGAGTCCGGCCTTTTTCGCCTTGTCCCAGGAAGCCCCTCCCTTGCGCAAACCAACCGTCACCTTGACACCCGAATCCTTGAGATTCTGCGCGTGAGCGTGGCCTTGCGAACCGTAGCCGACGATAGTGACTTTCTTGCCCTTGATAAGGGAAAGGTCGGCATCCTTGTCGTAATAGACTTTCATTCGTTTTCCTTCGTTCCAGAGTTCATACTTTGAGGATTCGATCGCCGCGTCCGATGCCTGAAACGCCGGTGCGAACGGTTTCAAGTATCAGTGAGCGATCAATGGCTTCAAGAAAGGCATCCAGCTTGGAGCCGTTGCCGGTCAGTTCGATCACGTAAGTCGAATCGGTGACATCAATGATGCGACCGCGGAAAATATCCGCAATCCGCTTCATCTCCTCACGATCCTTGCCGGCGGCGCGCACCTTTACCAGCATCAGCTCGCGCTCTATATGCGCAGCTTCGGACAGATCCACCACCTTGACAACATCTATCAGCTTGTTGAGCTGTTTGGTGATCTGCTCGATGACATCGTCCGATCCGGTGCTGACAATGGTCATGCGGGAAAGCGAGGCGTCTTCGGTCGGCGCTACCGTCAGCGACTCGATGTTGAAAGCGCGGGCGGAGAACAAGCCGGAAACACGGGAAAGCGCGCCGGCCTCGTTTTCGATAAGAATGGAAATGATATGTCGCATGCTTACAGTTCCTCGGCCAGAATCATTTCCGACAAGCCTTTGCCGGCCGCCACCATCGGATAGACATTGGCCGTCTGATCGGTGAGGAAATCCATGAACACAAGGTCGTTCTTGTGCTTGGTGAAAGCCTCACGCAGCGCCGGCTCCACGTCGGCCGGACGCTCTATCTTCATGCCGACGTGACCGTAGGACTCTGCCAACTTGACGAAATCCGGAAGTGCATCGACGTAGGACTCGGCGTAGCGATTCCCGTGGAACATCTGTTGCCACTGGCGCACCATGCCCAAATAGCGATTGTTCAAATTGATAATCTTGATCGGCAGACGAAACTGCTTGGCTGTAGACAATTCCTGGATATTCATCTGAATCGAGGCTTCCCCGGTAATGCACGCCACAGTCGCCTTCGGATTGGCGAAGCGTACGCCCATCGCATAAGGGAGGCCTACACCCATGGTGCCGAGGCCGCCGGAATTGATCCAGCGACGGGGTTTGTCGAACTTGTAGTACTGCGCCGCCCACATCTGGTGCTGCCCCACGTCCGAGGTAATGAAGGCCTCGCCGCCAGTCACTTCATAGAGCTTTTCCACCACATACTGGGGCATGATGATTTCCTTGCCCTGCTTGTACTTGAGCGACTTCTTGGCGCGCCACTCGTCGATCTGCTTCCACCAGGCGGCCAGCGCCTTCGCATCAGGCACGCCGGCAGAAGCCTCGAGAAGCTTCTGTAACTCGTCAAGCACATCAGGCAGATTACCGACAATGGGTACGTCGACCTTGACCCGCTTCGAAATCGAGGACGGATCGATGTCGATATGGATGATCTTGCGCGAAACCTCTGCAAAATGCGCCGGATTGCCAATCACGCGATCATCAAAGCGCGCACCGACGGCGATCAGCACATCGCAATTCTGCATGGCCATGTTGGCCTCGTAGGTGCCATGCATGCCCAGCATGCCGAGCCATTGCTTGTCGGTAGCCGGATATCCCCCCAATCCCATCAGGGTATTTGTCACCGGATACCCGAGAGTCCGGGCAAGCTTGACCAGCCTTTCAGCCGCATCCGAAAGAATAACGCCGCCACCGGCGTAAATCATCGGCCGCTTGGCTTCCAGCAGCATCTGCACCGCCTTCTTGATCTGCCCGCTATGCCCCTTGACCACCGGGTTATAGGAACGCATGGCGATAGTCTTGGGGTATTCGAATTCGCACTTCTGGTTGGTGATGTCCTTCGGGATATCCACCAGGACCGGACCGGGGCGGCCCGTCTTGGCTATGTAGAACGCCTTCTTCAGGGTTATCGCCAGGTCCCTGACATCCTTGACCAGAAAGTTGTGCTTGACGCAGGGCCGGGTAATGCCGACTGTGTCGCATTCTTGGAAGGCATCCTGGCCGATGTAGGCCGTAGGTACCTGGCCGCTGATAATTACCATCGGCACCGAATCCATATGGGCCGTAGCGATCCCGGTTACCGCATTGGTCACGCCCGGCCCCGAGGTGACCATGCAGACGCCGATCTTGTTGGACGAGCGCGAATAGGCATCCGCCGCATGAACGGCCGCCTGCTCATGGCGAACCAGGACATGCTTGAACTTGTCCTGTTTGAAGAGTTCGTCGTAGATATAAAGGACCGAGCCGCCGGGATAGCCGAACACGTACTCGACCTTTTCCTCCTGCAAGCACCTGATTACAATTTCTGCGCCGGTTAGCTGCATTGATTACACCTGTTACACTTTTCGAGTGAAACGTATAACCTTACTGACTCGTCCGCGAATGGTCAAGATTTATGTCTGCGGTGCTCGCACCGGAGACGGTATCCCTTGCGGATATAGTCGGCCTTTCGCAGTGAAAAACTGCTGAAAGGTGACAGGAGTCACTCCTGAGTTCCCGAACCGAACTATCCAATTTCCTTGCCAGCATAGAGCGACGCGCCTTCAAACAGGCCATGTTTGCCATCCGAAACGAGGAGACCGCACTGGACATTGTTCAGGATGCGATGATGCGTCTCGCGGAAAAATACGGCAACCGCCCAGGCGCGGAATGGCCGATGCTGTTTCAGAGAATCCTGCAAAATGCCATTCGCGACTGTTACCGGCGATCCAAGGTAAGGTCCTTGTGGACTACGCTGCTGTCATCCCTGTCGCCAAATGAAGATGACGATACCGATCCGCTTGAAACCTTTGCCGGAGAGAATGAGTCTGCCGCTCTGGCTCCGCCGCACCAACAGCTGGAGAGATCGCAACTCCTTGGTATTATTGAAAAAGAGATCGAAAAACTACCGCCGCGTCAACGTGAAGCCTTCCTGATGCGTTACTGGGAGGAAATGAACATTGCCGAGACCGCGGCGGTAATGGGTTGCACGGAAGGCAGCGTTAAGACACACTGTTCGCGCGCCACGCATACCCTGGCCGCAGCGCTCAGGGCAAAAGGCATAGAGCTATGAATGAAAATACGGAATTTGGCTACAAGACAAGGCAGATCCTGAACGAGGGGGTAGATATTCTCGACAAGAGGGTGACTGCTCGTCTTTATGAAGCCCGCCAAGCCGCCCTGAATGGGCAGCGCCCGACGGTAATGGGCTTGCGCATCGCAGGAATTGGACACAGCGTGGAGCTTGCAATTTTTCCGCAAGTGCGGAACCTGCTTGCTGTTGTGGCTTTGAGTGTCGGTGCCATAGGAACCTACTACTGGGATGCCTATGAGCAGGCCCGTGAATTCGAGGAAATCGACAGCGCACTACTGGCCGACGAACTACCCCCTGCCGCCTATCTTGATCGAGGCTTCCACGCATGGCTCGAGTACGCTTCGGACTCATCCTCGCAGTAGCGTTCTGGCTGGCCTTCCCGCCCAGTCATGCAGCCATAGTTCCTCCGCTTTCGCAGCCGTCCTGGTCCGAGTTGACTGCGGAGCAGAAGCGCGTTCTCGCTCCGCTTTCCAGCGAATGGGACAGCATGGAAGGCTTCCGACGAAAGAAGTGGCTGGGTATTGCTCAGCGCTACCAGTCCATGGCTCCCGGCGAACAGGCCCGCATGCAGCGACGCATGACCGATTGGGCCAAACTCACGCCCGACGAGCGCAAGCGGGCAAGAGACAAGTACAGATCGCTACAAAAAGCGCCCGCTGAAAAAAAGGAAGCGGTCAAGCTGAAGTGGCAGGAGTACAAGGAACTTCCGGAGAGCGAGAAAACCCGCCTCAAGACTGAGGCCGCGCGCAAGCCGACGCCGCGCCCTGCGCCCTCGAAGCCAGCCGTTGCGCCCAAACCATCGATCCCATCGGGCGGACCGCCGCCTGTCGCCCCGGTTGCTCCCGCGACCACACGTTAGTCGGCAACTATGTCTGTCGCAGCGGCGCCCACCGCCGCCCAACTGCCGAGCCTGCGTCGCCGGGTTGCAAGCATGCTTTACGAGAGTCTGCTGCTGCTTGGGGTACTTTCCGTCAGTTTCATGCTGCCGCACCTTGCCCTGGGAATGGGATTCGACATCGTCTTACCGGGTTGGGTGCTGCTCGGCCACGTATTCATCGTGCTGGGCGCCTATTTTCTCTGGTACTGGATTCATGGTGGGCAGACCCTGGCGATGCAGACCTGGAATATCAGGCTGACCACGCCAAGTGGCGCTCAACCATCCCCGGCACGTCTCGCAGTGCGTTATGTTCTGGCCTGGCCCAGTCTCCTCTATTTTGGTGCCGGAGTGCTCTGGGCCCTTCTCGATCGCGATCGCCAATTCCTCCATGACCGCCTGGCGGGGACCCGATTGGTGTTCAAGCGAGAGCAGGGTTCCTCAGCGTCGATCAACCCACCATAGCATTCCGGCGGCGGTCATCAAGAACAGCACGCTCGGCGTTATCGCGGAGTAGAAGGGTGGCCAGCTGTTGATTGCGCCGAGACTTGAAAATAGACCATTCAACATGTGGAAACCGATGCCGAGCATGATGCCGGCAAATACGCGGATGGTCACCGCGCCCATTCGATCCTGCATATAGGCAAACGGCAGGGCCAAAGACATCATCACCAGCGCCGCCAAGGGGTAGAAGAGTTTCTTCCACATCGCTATTTCATAGCGGTCTGTTTTTTGCTGATTGCCGCTCAAGTGGCGGATAAACAGATATAGATTGACCAAGGACATGCGCTCCGGCACCACCAACAGCACGGACAACAGGTCCGGATTGAGCGCTGATTTCCAGCTCAGCTCGCGATACCTTTCCACGTGCGCCATATCGCCGGAAAATACCGTGCGGACTACGCCATCGAGTGACCATGTATTTGCACCGAGATAGGCACCTCCGTCCGCTTGGGTGATCGAAAGCAGCTGAAACCGGTCATCGAATTCGAACACGCGCACGTTGCGCAAAGTCGCGTCCGGAAGCACCTCGCGAACATTCACGAACGAGCGCTCGTCCCGGACCCACAGGCCGGAACGAAACTCCTGCGCCACCAGGGAGCCCATCGCCTCGAGCCTCAGTTGCTGGGCAGCCCGTTCCGATGGCGGGGCCACGAACTCGCCGACCAGCAGGGTCAATGCAGAGAACACCAGTCCAATCTTGGCCAAAGTGAACAGCAGATCCTTCGTCGAGAGGCCGGCGGCGCGCAATACGGTAATCTCGGAGTGGCGCGCCAGAACGGTGAGGGCATACAGCGTTCCGATCAAGACGCCGATCGGGAACAACTCATAGAGCCGGCCAGGCAAGGTCAGAATCACATAGCCCAGCGCATGCTGAATCTGGTAACTGCCCTTGCCTATGCTTTCAAGTTGATGAATCAGATCAAAAAACGCAAAGAGCATCAGGAATGCGAGCAATACCAAGCCAGTGGACGCGTAGATCTCACGCGCCAGGTGGCGTTCGTAGAGTTTCAGCGCCACCGCAGCTTTCCCCATGCCAAGGGATTCTGCCGTCGATAGAAAAGCACCACCAGCAGCACGAACATGCCGACGTGAACCGCCCAGACGCCAATTTCAAAACGCAGTTTGCCTTGCGCAACCCAAGCTTGACTGACGCTGAGCAGATTGCTGTAGATCATGTAAGTAAGCAGTGCGAAAATCAGGTTGTTGGTCCGTCCGGCACGCGGATTGACGAATGCCAGCGGTATCGCCAGTACGGCCAGATTCAATGCCGCAAGAGGCAAGCCGAGACGCCACAGAAGTTCTGCCAGATGGGCCGGCTGAGGATCTCGCACGAGTTCCCACACCGGCTTGGTGCGCGGCGAATCCTCAAAGCCGCGGGCCTCCTTGGTTTCGATGCGCAAGGCATAGCGATCAAACTCCATCACCCGGTACTCGGGTGTTCCCGCGGTGCCCTCGTAGCGCCGCCCATGATCCAGAACGAGAAAACGGTCACCGTTGGGAACGGTTTCGGTGTGGCCTTGGGCCGTCGCCATGACGCCCAACCGGCCCTGCTGGATCGAGCTGATGAATACGTTCTTTACCTTCCCATCCTCGCCGGCAACGCTTTCCACGAAAAATACGCGGTCGGCGCCACTCGACTCGTTGAATGCGCCCGGGGACACCCGTGCCACGTCGTCGCGCTGGTCCATGCTCTGGCGGTACGCCTCGCTCTTTTGCGTCGCCCATGGCGCCAGCAGCAGTGAAAGAACGGCTATCACGAGCACCGGCGGCCCAACGAACTTCAATACCGGCTTGACCCAGGCGGTGAGGGGAATCCCCGATGACAGCCAGACCACCATCTCCGAATCGCGGTACCAGCGCGACAGCGTCATCAGCACCGCGACGAAGAGGGTCAGCGAAAGCAGTACCGGCAGATAGCTGATTGCACGAAAACCCAGCAGAGCAATTACCGCCTCGGACGCCAGCTTTCCGCCCGCCGCGTCCCCCAGCAGACGAATCAACTGGGTGGTCATCAGAATCGCGAAGAGGGCGACAAATACCCCCACCGCCGTATGGGTGAACTCCCTAATTGCGGCGCGCTGGAAAATCATCGTGTAACAGAATATCTGCTTTGACTTTTGGTGAAAACTTGGGGAATAATCGCGGTATTGGCGGAAACCACTCGAAACAGAACAATTTCTCCGATTTTCCGCCACCTCCAAGGAGAGCATTTTGGAATTTAGCATAAAAAGCGGAAGCCCGGAAAAGCAACGCAGCGCGTGCGTTGTAGTCGGCGTCTTCGAACCGAGGAAGCTTTCCGCAGCGGCGGAGGTCATCGATAATGCCGCCCACCAATTTCTCAGCGATATATTGCGCCGCGGCGACATGGAGGGAAAGAGCGGCAGTTGCCTGTTGCTCCATGGTGTTCCCGGCGTCGAGGCGGATCGTATCCTGCTGGTCGGACTTGGCAAGGAAAGGGAATTCCGCGAAAAGGAATACCGCACCGCCGTGGCCGCCGCGGTGCGACAGCTCAACGAAACCGGGGGCTTCGACGGCACGCTTTATCTGACCGAACTTGCGGTCAAGAAGCGCGATGTTGCCTGGAAAATTCGACAGGCCGCGCTAGTGGTGCAAGAAACGCTCTACCGCTTCGATCGCCTCAAATCAAAGAAAGAGGAAGTGCGTCGCCCACTGCGCAAACTGACCTTCTGCGTCACCCGTCGCAATGAACTTGCCACGGCCGAAAACGCGCTGGCGGAAGGGCTGGCGATTGCGGCCGGGATGGATCTGGCCAAGGATCTCGGCAATCTGCCGGGCAACATCTGCACTCCGAGCTATCTCGCCGACCAGGCCAGGCAGCTCGCAAAATCGCACGCATTGGGCGTCGATATTCTCGATCGCGCAGATATGGAAAAGCTCGGCATGCACACCCTGCTTTCCGTCGCCCGCGGCTCGCATGAGCCGCCCAGGTTCATCGTCCTACGGCATTCCGGAGGCGCCTCCGGGGCCAAGCCGGTGGTTCTGGTGGGCAAGGGCATCACCTTTGATTCCGGTGGCATTTCGCTCAAACCCGGGGCGGAAATGGACGAGATGAAATATGACATGTGCGGTGCTGCCAGCGTACTCGGCACGCTCAAGGCGGCTGCCATGATGAAACTGCCGCTCAATGTCGTCGGCGTCATTCCATCCACGGAAAATATGCCCGGCGGCGCGGCGACCAAGCCGGGCGACGTGATTACCTCGATGTCGGGGCAGACCGTGGAAATACTCAACACCGACGCCGAGGGCCGCCTGATCCTGTGCGACGCCCTCACCTACGTTGAGCGCTTCGATCCGGAATGCGTGGTCGATATCGCGACGCTGACGGGCGCCTGCGTGATTGCACTGGGGCATGTCGCCACCGGCCTGCTGGCCAATAACGAAGGCCTCGCCAGGGAACTGCTCGATGCGGGCCAGGACGCCTACGATCGCGCCTGGCAAATGCCCCTGTGGGACGATTACCAGGAGCAATTGAAGAGCAACTTCGCCGACATGGCGAATATCGGCGGCCGGCCGGCCGGCACCATCACCGCAGCCTGCTTCCTCGCGCGCTTCACCGACAAGTACCATTGGGCGCATCTCGACATTGCCGGCACCGCCTGGCGTTCCGGCAAGGACAAGGGCGCCACCGGACGACCGGTGCCTTTGCTCAGCCATTTCCTGATGGATCGCGCCAAAAGCGCCCCGAAACCGGTAGCCAAGCGCAAGCGGGGATGACCAAAATCACCTTTCTTCATGGCGCACACGACCGGCTACAAGCGGTCGCCGCATGGCTGGAGCGCGCCAGCGGCGAAGGCCGACGAGTATTGGTGTACGTACCAGCCGGCGACCGCCGGGACCATCTCGACCGCCTGCTGTGGACTCAACCCGCTACCGGCTTCACGCCCCACTGCCGTGCCGAGAACGATCTGGCGGCAGAAACCTCTATCGTCTTCGCATCGGGGCTCGACAATCCGCTCCACGACGAATGCCTGCTGAATCTGTCGGACGAAGTCCCGTCGGGTTTCAGCCGCTTCGAGGAACTGGTCGAAATCGTCAGCATCGAAGATGCCGACCGCTTGCCCGGTCGCGAACGCTTCCGCTTTTATCGCGAACGCGGTTACCCGTTGGAAAACTGCGACATCTCCGGAGGCTTCCGATAGATGGCTGACGACGATACGGCTGATCTTCTGCGCCAGGCCGATGCGCTGATTCGACGCAACCGGACCTATGTTGCCGGCTCGGTCCCGGCGGCCCCTCAGGTCCCGCCACCCGACGACGATTTGCCTGTCCTTACCGACATCGTCACGGATCAGGAAGCCGCGCTGGCCACGGCCCCGCCACACATGCAGCAGCATCTCGACGCCTTGCGCGAGGAACTGTCGCGCTGGCTGGAGCAGGAATTGCCGCACGCCGTCCTGAAAGTCACGGATGGATTGGCGGATCAACTGATGGGAGAACTCACCCATCAAGCCGAAAAGAAGCTGCTGCCGCGCCTGATTGCGAGACTCGACGGCACTGCCGAGCAAAACCCGGCCGAAGAATAAATCCAGGCAAGACGGACTTTCCCGGCAGTGCCCCGGGTCGAATCGGGAATCAGCCCGGCGGTACGGTTTCCGCGAACGCGGGACGCTGCATCAGTTTTTCATACAGCAGCGACAGATTGGCATAATCCTCGCTCCACCGGATGTCGCCGAGACGGAAGGATACATAGCCCAGCGCACAGCCGACGGCAATGTCAGCCAGCGAGAGGCTGTTGCCATGGCACCAGGGCTGCTCACCCAGATCTTCCGACATGGCCTTCAGCGCTTGCGTGGTCTTGCCGCGCTGCCGTGCTATCCATGACGGACTACGCTCGCCGAGCGGACGCTGCGCCTCGAGAAACGCTGCCACGGCGGCATCCAGCACGCCGTCGGCAAGGGCCTCCCAACGCTTGACGCTGATGCGCTCGCGGCCGGAAGCCGGCAGCAGGCGACTGTTGGGTGCCACCATGTCCAGATACTCGGCGATGACCCGGGAATCGTAGAGCGTGCTGTTGTCGTCCAGCACCAGCACGGGAACCTTGCCCAGCGGATTGAGCGCGGCGACCTGGTTGCCCTCCGCCCACGGCGAATCAATGACCAGATCGTAGTCGATCTTCTTTTCCGCCAGCACGATGCGTATCTTGCGGACATAAGGGCTGGTAAGGGAACCGATCAGTTTCATTGGGGCAGATCATAGGATTTCGGGGCGTGGAAACTATAGCACGCCGCCCGTTTGTGACCACGGACCGCTGCCCGGAGGGCGATGGCCTGCATGTTAAAATCGTTCCCGCCGTCGGGGCCTCCCGCACATCGTCCTTTCCTCGCCAAAGACATGACACTCACCGCACTCACTGCCCTTTCTCCGCTCGACGGCCGCTATGCGGCAAAGGTCGAAAACCTGCGCACTCATTTCTCGGAATACGGCCTTATCCGCAACCGCATTCGGGTCGAAATCGAATGGCTCAAGGCGCTCGCCGCCGCAGGGGAAATCGCCGAATGCCCGGCGTTCTCGACCGCCACGATCAAACAACTGGACTCGGTTATCGCCAATTTCTCGGTCGCGGATGCGGAGGCCGTCAAGACCATCGAGGCCCGCACCAATCACGACGTCAAGGCCATGGAATACTGGCTCAAGGACAGCCTGGCGAGCAATCCCGAGGTAATGCGCGTCAGCGAGTTCATCCATTTCGGCTGCACTTCGGAAGACATCAACAACACGTCCCATGCCTTGATGCTCAAGGATGCGATTGGCGGCAGCCTGTTGCCGGAACTCGACCGCCTGATCGCCCGCCTGCGCGACCTGGCCCATCAACTGGCGGAGCTGCCGATGCTGGCCCGCACCCACGGCCAGCCCGCCACACCGACTACGCTGGGTAAGGAAATGGCCAATATCGCGGCGCGTCTGATCCGTAGCCGCAAGCAGATTTCATCGGTATCGCTCAGTGCGAAGTTCAACGGCGCCGTGGGCAACTACAACGCCCATCTCGCGGCCTATCCGGATATCGACTGGGAGAGCTTCAATCGCCGCTTCATCGAGTCACTCGGCCTGGAATTCAATCCCTACACCATCCAGATCGAACCGCACGATGCGATGGCTGAACTGTTCGACGCCATGGCCCGTGCCAACACGATTCTGATCGACGCCGACCGCGACCTCTGGCAGTACATTTCGCTGGGCTACTTCAAGCAGAAGCTCAAGGAAGGCGAGATCGGTTCATCGACCATGCCGCACAAAGTCAATCCGATCGACTTCGAGAACTCCGAAGGCAATCTGGGCCTGGCCAACGCACTATTGCGTCACCTGGCGGAAAAGCTGCCGATCTCCCGCCTGCAACGTGATCTCACCGACTCGACCGTGTTGCGCAACATGGGCGTGGCCTTCGGCTATACGCTGCTGGCCTTCGATTCGACCCTGCGCGGGCTGAACAAGCTCGAAGCCAATCCGCTGCGCCTGGCCGAAGACCTTGCCGACGCTTGGGAAGTCCTGGCCGAGCCGGTGCAGACCGTGATGCGCCGCTTCGGCGTGCCCAACCCCTACGAGCAGCTCAAGGAACTCACGCGCGGCAAAGGCATCGAGCAACTGGCCCTGCGCGACTTCATCGCCAAACTGCCCTTGCCTGAGGCGGACCGCCAGCGCCTGCTCGCAATGACACCCGCTTCGTACATCGGCAAAGCCGCTGATCTGGCCAGGCGGATCTGAGATGGCGTTTGCGGACAATCTCAAACAGCTGCCCCGCATCTCGCACCTTGCCGCGATCCAGTTGCTGGACAGCGAAGGTGCGGTTGCCGCGACCATAGAAAACAAGCCCGGGCAAACCGGATCGCTTTCCGTCTACAACCATCTCGGGCAGATATACGGCGCAATCACCGCCGAGGCTGCCAAAAAGGGGCTGGAACTGTATGCCGAGCATACCGACGACGCGCGGCAGAATCCCGGCAAGCATCCAAACATCGACCGCCTGCTGGAACTGGCGAGCGACGGCAAGCATCTGCTGCGCGTCAAACACCTCTTCGCCACTGGAATCGACTAGCCGGCGCCATTCTCGGTATTTGGGGTGATACCCCGTGAGCTCCTGCGTCTGTAACCCAGGTCACTTATCCGTTGACGGATGCATGGAATAATTTCCGGACACTGATCGTATACCGGATGCCGGTACCTGCTGGCCTTCCCCTCGACAGAAAAAGGAGTTCAAATGAAATTCAACAAGATCGCCGTCGCAGCTCTCGCTATTGGTCTCTCCGGAGCAACTCTGGCCCAAACGATCGGCAAGCCCGAAGACCAGATCCGCTGGCGCCAGTCGGTGATGCAGACTCTGGGCTGGAGCATGAGCCGCATCAAGGCCAACATCGAAGGCAGCTACAACAAGGATCAGGTGATCCAGGCCGCCAATACGATTCAGGCGCTGGCCAATTCAGGCTCAGGCGGGCTGTTCCAGCCGGGAACCGACACCGGCAAGGGCTGGCGCGAGACCAACGTGAAGCCTGAACTATTCACCAATTCCGTCAAACTGAAAGAAGTCGGCACTGCCTACAACAAGGAGGCCAACGAAATGGCCAAGGTCGCCGCCGCCGGCGACGCCGCCGCGGTCAAGGCCCAGTTCGGCAATCTGGGCAAGGCCTGCAAGGGTTGCCACGACGAATTCCGCAAGGAGGAAAAGAAGTAAATCGCCGGCAGCAATAAAAGCTTGGCACAAAGCAACGGCCACCTTCGGGTGGCCGTTTTCTTACCAGTTCGGCGCCGCGGCAGGCGCCGCAGTGGATGGGGGCGACGCAATCCAGGCCCCGCTGGCGCCATAGGCGGCGCCCAGGGCAATCGCCAGCGCGAAGCAGAAAGCCAGCGCTCCGCCGCCCTGCGCCGTCTCGCCATCCGCTACGGCGAGGAGAGCGTTTCTTGCTCGACCGCCCTGTAGCGCAGGGGCTGTATCAGCACCATCCCCGGGGATACCGCTTCGCATAACTTTCCAGCCCGTGATCATGGGCATGATCAGGGTTTCCTTCTTGAAGCTGACGTAATAGACGATGGCGCCCAGGTGCGCCAGCACCAAGAGGATGGTCAGCGGCTCGATCAGGCGATGGATGCCGGCCACCCGATCCGAAAACTCCTTGCCGACCAGGGCGTAGAGCGGT
>JAUYSD010000360.1 GCA_030696505.1 Sulfuritalea sp.
TGCAGCAGCGAACCGCGCGCCATGGCATCGAGCGCAAGAGTTGGCGCTGGCAACACGGCGGCGCCGAGCCGGTATTGATAGAAACCCCAGGCCGGACACACCGCCTGCGCCGCCAGCAGCGCCGTGCCGCCGCGCACGCGCTCGGCGGCGCCGACGGGGGGGGCCCGCGCATCATCGATGCGCTCCATGATGGCATCATCGATGCGCTCCAATGGCGCGTTGGCCAGCCGCGCTTCAGCCGCCACGGAAAACTCGCCGCGCGCAATCCCGGCCAGCAAGGGGCTTGCCCGCAACGGCCGTTCGCCGTCGCGCTGCGCCCAGGAGAACACCACCTCGGCCGCGCTCTCGCACCACCCGGCCTGCAGGCTCTGCGCCTGCTCGGCCAGGCTGTCGGCGCGCGCCGCGGGAATCCCCGCGCGGCGCTGCAATTCGGCCGGCAGCAGCGGATTCGGCCGCGGCGCCGGTGGCCACGCGCCTTCGTTCATGCCCATGACCCAGAGCGCGTCGACCGGCCCCGCCAGCGCATCGCCCAGGCTGCAGACCTCCACCCGCGCGATGCCCTGTCGCGGCGCCGCGAACGCCTGGTCGCGGCAGTGTCGCTGCAGCTGGCGCAGCGCCTCGCCGGCATCGATGCGTCCGAGCACCGCATCCAGCGCCTGCAGGCCGCCCAGCGCCGTGCGCAGTTCATCGCAGGCCGCCGCTTCGGCCGCCAGGGGCGGGCGCTGGCCGGGCCAGCCCAGCGCCGTCAGCAGCGCCGCAAAACCGCCGCCCCAGACGGAAGGAAGCTGGCGGCGCGGCGCGGCGCGCGCGGCATCCTGCAGCGCGCCGAGATGCGCCAGCAGTTGCGGCACCGCCAGCGCCGCACGCGCATCGGCCGCCAGCCGCCCGATGGCGCGGACCAAGCGCTCCAGGCTGGTTTCGGGCGGCAGCAGTTCGCGCAAGCCGGCTTCGACGCGCGCCCGCGCATCGGCCTCCAGCACGTCGGCCGACCAGCCGCCGCCGCAGAGCAAGGCGCCGAACTCGGCCTGCGCCACGCGTTGCGGATGGACGAAGACCTGCAGCAGGCGCAGCGCGGCATCGACCAAGGGCTCCCCCGCCAGCGGCGAGCCGGCAACGAAGGCGTAGTCGCGCTCCAGCGCGGCCCAGCCGGCGCCCACCGCATCGGGATGCAGGGCCGCTTCCAGCGCCGATTCGAGCAGCCGCCGCCGCGCCGGCAGGTCGGCCACGGCAATGCGCACGCGGGTCCGCGACACGCCCCCGGCCCCTGCTTCACGCGCCACACGTTCGCGCGCCCAGCACGCCGCCGCCAGGCATTCGGCTTCCGCATCGGGCAGCGCGGCGCCGAGCGCGGGCGCCGTATCGCCGCGCCCGAAATCGACACGAAACAGTGCCACGCCACGCGCTTCGAGCACCACCAGCAAGCGCGACAGCAGCGGGTCGGGCGCAATGAAGCCGGCAATGCCGATGCGCGCCGGCAGGCCGCCTAGCCCTCGCGCCACGCATTCGATGCGCCAGGCCATGACTTCATCGGCGCTGCGCCAGCCGCCGCCACGGCAAGCGTCGGCGACCTGCTCCTGCCAGCGCAGGAAGGCGCGGTATTCCTCGGTATGCAAAGCCGCGTCCACCTCGATGCGCCAGACCCGCTGCAGGCTCGCGGCTTCCATCGCGGCCAGCGCCATGCCTTCGCGATCGAACAGTTCGGCCGCCGCGCCGGCGTCGCGCGCGATGGCCTGTTCCCACAGGCTGCGCTCCTGCGCCCAGGTCAGAAACGTGCCCGGCACGCCGGCCGGCGGAATCTCGCCACGCAGCAGCGCGCGCGAAACCAGCGCATCCAGCCACAAGGCCGGCGTCGAACTCTGCAGCGCGCGCCAGACCGTGGCGCCACGCGCGACCTGCAACTCGCCATGCGCCTGGCGCAAGCCGACCGCCAGCCGCGCCGTGGCGCACAGCACCACCGGCTCCGGCCCGCCGGGCAGATCGGCCAGCGGCAGGAGAGGCAGATCGGCACGGATCATCGCCGCCATGCCTCCGCATCACGGCCGCTCGGAAGCGGGAGTTTCATGAACTTAAGACGCTCGATAGTTGGCGCTGGCGGCACGGCGCGGCGCGGCGTCATATACGCACGCATTCCTTCTCGATGAAGGGCCGCAACTCCACACGCAAGGCCTTTTCCGTCACCAGATCAACCGCGCAGCCAAACAGGTCTTCGAGATAGAACTGAACGCCGAAATAGCGTGCCGAGGTCGCCGGCCCGTCGAACGCCACCAATACATCAACATCGCTCCCGGCGCCGGCGCTGTCCCGTGCAGTGGAGCCGAACAGCGCAAGGTCCGTCACGCCGTAGCGGTCCGCCAGGATGGGCTTGCTCTGGGCAAGCAGATCAATCGCGTCTGATCGCTTCACTGGGGAATCCTTTCGAGAAAATGTCACGGTCTGTCAGAATTTTCACAGAGGTGTTTGCGGGCCGTGCCTTTGGGCTTCACGCGGATGCCTTTGCCTTCAAGTGCATGTCAGCGCGCTTGGCCTTGGTTGCCGCGGCCTGATACGCCTTCTCGGCTTTCTTCCGTATATTGACCGCTTTTGCAAGAGCCTCTTCGAATCTTTCGTCGGTGATGGTGTTCTCGGTGCCGATGTACACGCTCTTGTTGGTCGGCTTGTCTCCATACCGGGGAATGGTGATGCCGAAGTTGTACTCAGCAACGCGTCGACCTTTTCGCGTATGCGAAATCGGCCCGGAGATGCCGACCGGCAAATCATTGTTCTTCGATGAACTGTTCTCGTGCCTCAAGCCCGTAGGTGCCGGCAAGCGATCTATGCGCTTGTGAAGTTCTTCGACGGCAGCGGCAAGGGCACCTTCCGCACCGCTGCCGTCATTCGTATGGTCGGAGAAGGTCTTCCATATTCCGTATCGTAGCTGCCACGCGCGGGTGTTCCTTGAGTCCAGGCGCTGAACGTGCTCAGGGACCTGGAAGCGATGGCCGGAAAAGATGACAACCTCGCGATACTTCATGGCTGGATTCCTTCCCTCACTCAAATTGTTGCCGCAAAACTGGATACCGCCACGTGCTTCGCGCCGTCTCGCCAGCGCCGACTCTTGTCGGTGAGGGGG
>JAUYSD010000321.1 GCA_030696505.1 Sulfuritalea sp.
CCGGTGGTTGCCTATGAAACGGAGACGCTCACGCCGCCCTTTTCTCCGGGCAAGATCGTGACCCTGGAGGCCGCTGCCGACAAGACCGCGCCGGATCGCAGCCGCCCACAACAACCGCTGGAAATTTTTCCGCTGGAAGACCTCAGGGTGGTCGGCGTAATCATGGCCGGGGCCGTGCCCTACGCCCTGATCCAGACCCCCCCGCCGAACAAGCCCAAGCATGTACGGGTGGGCGAATACATGGGCCGCAATTTCGGCAAGATCACGGCGATTACCAGAGATAGCGTCACGGTGCTCGAATCCGTCAAGGACGCGAACGGCGCCTGGGTAGCAGTTGAAAAAGTGCTCTCGGTGCCGAAAGAAGGAGGACGTTGATGAAAAAATTTCACATGACCGCGCTAGCCATACTGGGCTTCTGTGTTGGCTGGTCGGGTACTTCGTTCGCTGCCGAAAACTCGATCAAGCAGATTCAAGTCAGGCGCGACGGCGATCAAGTCCTGCTCAAAGTGCAGATGACCGCTCCGCTGAAGGCCTTGCCCGGGAACTGGAGCGTGGTCGAACCGCCGCGCGTGGTGCTCGATTTTCCTGATACCGACAATCAGTCGGGTCAATCCACGCAACAAGTGGCCGAGGGCGATCTGCGCAGCCTGAACATCGTCCAGACGGAAAAGCTCACGCGACTGGTGCTGAATCTCTATCGTCCGACCAAGTTCTCGACCGAGATCGTCGGCGACGCGCTGTTCATCAAACTGCAGGCGCAGAGCGTGCAGGCCAGTCAGGAGGCGGCGCCAAGCGTCTATCAGCCGGCATCGTCGCCGGCCGCGAAGGCGGATCAGGTGGCAGATTTGGCGGCGATCCGCGACATCAATTTCCGCCGCGGCGAAGACGGCCAAGCCTCGATCACGGTGGATCTGACCGATGGCACGGTGCCGATCGACATCCGTCGGGTGGGTACTGGCATCACGGTCGAATTGCGCGACGTCGAACTCCCTGAGCGCCTGCAGAACCGCCGCGACGTCAATGACTTCGCGACGCCGGTGACGACGATCACCTCGCGCGCGATAGGCAATCTGACGCGCCTCGACATTGCCGCCCGCGGCCGCTGGTTCCATCAGGCGCATCTGGCCAATAACCAGCTGATCATCGAAGTCAAGCCGATCCCGGCCGATGAGGCCAACAAGCTGGTCCAGACCGGTCAGCAGGGACAGAAGGTATCCATCAACTTCTTCGGCGCCGATGCCTCCATGGTCTTGCGCACCCTGGCCGACATTTCGGGCAAGAACGTACTGATCGATCCCTCCTTGAACGGCAGGACCGTCACCGCCAATCTGGATAATATTCCCTACGATCAGGCGCTGGAAATCATCATGGCGCAGGTCAATGCCGGCATGCGGGTGCGCAATGACGTGGTGCTGTTCGGCGATCGGGCAGTGCTGCAAAAGCGTGACCAGGACACCGCCGATGAACTGACGCGGGCGAGCGACATAGCCCCCCTGGTGGCGGAGACCTTCAAGCTGAACTATGTCAAGGCAGCCGACATCGTTGCGCTGGTGAATACCAGTTTTGCTCCTGCGGCAGCCCAAGGCGCCGCGCCCGCAGGGGCGGCTCCCGCCGGCGGTGCCGCGCCTGCTGCGGCGGCACCTGCAGCGGGTGCCGCTGGGGCCGGAAACACGCAGCGGGGCATGCTCACCGCACGCGGCGGCATTTCGATTCACGACGCTACCAATCAGGTATTCGTCCGCGACACGGCCACCGTGGTCGAAGCGATCCGCGAAATCATCCGCACGGTCGATATTCCGCCCAAGCAGGTGCTGATCGAAGCCCGCATTGTCGAGGCCTCCACCGGCTTTACCAACTCGCTGGGCGTACGCTTGCGGCTGGCCGATGCGTCGGCTTTGAGTAATGGCGGTTATCAGGTGCCCGGCACCAACACCACCCGGGCGGTATTGGGAACGACCGCGGGATTCACCAACGTCGACAGTTTTGGCACGCCGTCGGTACCCGCGCTGGCACGGACGAGCACCAACGTGTTCCAGCCCAGCTACGCGCTCGCGGCGGCGGCGAACATTGGCCTGATGCTGTTCAACAATGCCGGAACCAAATTGCTTGCCCTCGAGTTGCAGGCCGCCGAGACCGATACGCGCAACAAGACGGTCTCCGCGCCGCGGCTCGTCACGTTGAACCGCAAGGCGGCGACGATCAACAGCACCCAGCAGGTGACCATTCTCACCGGGGTTAACGCGACCACCGGCCTGCCGATCTACCAGACCTTTTCGGCGCCTCTCACCCTCGGCGTGACGCCTTCGGTCAATCCCGACAACCGCATCAGTCTTGAGCTGAACATCGCCAAGAGCACCATCACCAACGCGACGACCGGCAGCCTCGACACCAACACCATCACCACCAGCGTGATTGTGGAAAACGGCGGCACCGTGGTGATCGGCGGTTTTGCGCGGGAATCCGAGATCCAGACCCAGGACCGCGTTCCCTTCCTCGGCGACCTGCCTTACGTCGGCTTCCTGTTCAAGACTACGACGAAGAACCAGTCGCGCAGCGAACTGCTGGTCTTCATCACACCGCGCATCATCAGTGACGCCCTGACGCAGAGATAGTCCGTCCCATCCATGCCTGAGCGGGGCCGGACATGCCGGCCCCGGCCTTTTGCGCTGCTACAATCCGCTCGTGAGTGCGAAAAACAATATCTACCTGGTAGGCATGCCGGGCGCCGGAAAGACCACCGTCGGGCGCCAGCTGGCCAGGCGCATGCATCGTTCCTTCATCGATGCCGATCACGAGATCGAGGCGCGCACCGGCGTGCGGATACCGCTGATTTTCGACATCGAAGGCGAGCAGGGTTTTCGCGACCGCGAATCGAAGGTGATCGCCGAACTCGCCGATGAATCCAATCTGATTGTCGCCACCGGCGGCGGCGCCGTGCTGCGTCCGGAGAATCGCGCGGCGCTGAAGCGCGGCGGCATGGTGGTCTACCTTCACGCTGCACCGGTGCTGCTCTTCGAGCGGACCCGGCTCGATCCGAACCGCCCGCTGCTGCAGGTCGCCGACCCTATGAAGAAAATCGAGGAATTGTTCGCCCAGCGCGACCCCCTCTACCGCGAAGTGGCGGACCTGGTGATCAACAGTCTGGGCGGCAGCATCAACCATCTGGTCAAGCAGGTCGAACGGGAGCTGCATCAGCGATGCGCCGCCTGAACGTCGCCCTGGCGGCGCGCAGCTACCCGATCCTGATCGGCGGCGGCCTGCTTGCGCGTGCCGACGAAATCCTGGCACATCTGCCTAACCCGCGCATCGCGCTGGTCAGCAATACCACGGTGGCTCCCCTGTACCTGGCTGCCCTCGCCGGGGGGCTCGAGAAACTTGGCGTTGGCATTACGCCGATCATCCTGCCCGACGGGGAAGCCCACAAGACCTGGGAGTCGCTCAACCTGATATACGACGCCCTGCTGGCCGCACGCTGCGACCGCAGCACCACGGTGGTCGCCCTTGGCGGTGGCGTCATCGGCGATCTGGCGGGCTTTGCCGCCGCGACCTATCAGCGCGGCGTACCCTTCATCCAGATCCCCACCACCCTGTTGTCCCAGGTCGATTCCTCGGTCGGCGGCAAGACCGGGATCAATCATCCGCGCGGCAAGAACATGGTCGGCGCCTTCTGGCAACCGAAACTTGTCCTGGCCGATACCGATACGCTGCGCACATTGCCGGACCGCGAGTTGTCGGCCGGCATGGCGGAGGTCATCAAGTACGGCCTGATCCGCGACCTGCCCTTTCTCGAATGGCTGGAGGCCAATATGGACGGCCTGATGGCGCGCGACGGTGAACTGCTGGCGCAGGCCATCGAACGTTCCTGCGCCAACAAGGCCGAGGTGGTGGCGGCCGACGAATTCGAGACAGCCAGGGACGGCGGTCGCGCGCTGCTGAACCTGGGCCATACCTTCGGTCATGCGATCGAGACCGGCATGGGCTACGGCGCCTGGCTGCATGGCGAGGCCGTCGCCGCCGGCAGCATGATGGCTGCGGAACTCTCGCGGCGCCTGGGCTGGCTCGCGCCTGCCGACGTCGAGCGCATCCGCGCACTTTTGCTGCGCGCCGGGTTGCCGCTCACGGCGCCGGATCTCGGGCCAGCGCGCTATCTCGAACTGATGTCTCACGACAAAAAGGTCATTGCCGGCAGCCTGCGTCTGATACTGCTCAAGTCGCTGGGTGACGCGGTGACGACGGCCGACGTGCCGCAGGAGGAAATTGTCGCTGCCATCGCCGCTTGCTGTCGTGAGTGAACTGGCGCCGTACGCGGTAGACGACAGCAACAGCCGCGGCCGCGTCGTCCCCGAACCGCGGCCCAAGGTACGCAGCGAGTTTCAGCGCGACCGCGACCGTATCGTGCATTCCACCGCCTTCCGGCGTCTCGAATACAAGACCCAGGTCTTCGTCAATCATGAAGGCGACCTGTTCCGCACCCGCCTCACGCACAGCATCGAAGTCGCCCAGATCGCGCGGTCGATCGCGCGCGCCCTGCGCCTCAACGACGACCTGACCGAAGCCATCGCGCTGGCCCACGATCTCGGTCACACCCCCTTCGGCCATGCCGGACAGGACGCGCTTAACGAATGCATGCAGGCGCATGGTGGCTTCGAGCACAACCTGCAAAGCCTGCGTATCGTCGATCGCCTCGAAGAGCGCTATGGCGCCTTTGACGGCCTCAACCTGATGTTCGAGACGCGCGAGGGCATACTCAAGCACTGCTCACCGGCGCGGGCGCGCGACCTCGGCGAACTCGGCCGGCGCTTCCTCGAGAGGCACAGACCCTCGCTGGAGGCGCAGATCTGCAACCTGGCCGACGAGATCGCCTACAACAACCATGACGTCGACGATGGCTTGCGCTCCGGACTGCTGACCCTGGAGCAGCTCGAACAGATCAGCCTGTTCGCCCGCCATGCCGCAGAAGCCGATGCTGAGTTCCCGCAGATATCGCCGCGCCGCCGGGTGCACGAGACCATACGGCGCATGATCGACGCCCAGGTCACCGATCTGCTGGCCGAATCGGCGCGACGGATCGCGGCTGCCGCTCCGCGAAGCCTGGAGGATGTCCATGCGGCGCCGGCATTGATTGCCTTCACCGAGGCGATGCAGGCCGAAAACCGCGCCTTGAAGGGTTTCTTGCACCAGCACCTGTACCAGCACTATGAGGTGCTGCGCATGACCGCCAAGGCGCGCCGCATCATTCGCGACCTGTTCGGTGCCTTTGTCGCCGATCCGCGCCTGCTGCCGCCGCAATACCAGCAAATGGCCGCCACCGAGAGCGTGGTGCGCGCCACGGCGGACTACATCGCCGGCATGACCGACCGCTACTCGATGAAGGAGCATCGCCGCCTGTTCTCCGTCGGGGAGCTCTAAACAGACTCCAAAGTCAGTATGCTGCGTTGCAGCGTATTGAATTCAACCGCTTTTGGCGGTATATTTAGCACCGCGTTCGCCATGTCAGGCGGACCATACAAGGCCGGGGAGAAGCATCACCCCGGCTTTTTTGCCGACCGCCTCCGGCGTGTGCCGGCCGCATTTCCGAGGAAAGACACGATGGTCCTCCCCCAGCGCCAGGGTCTCTACGACCCGGCCAATGAGCATGACGCCTGTGGCGTCGGTTTCGTTGCGCACATCAAGAACCAGAAGAGCCACTCCATCATCGAGCAGGGGCTGCTGATTCTGGAAAACCTCGAACACCGCGGGGCAACGGGTTACGACCCCTTGCTGGGTGACGGCGCGGGCATTCTGATCCAGATTCCCGATGGCCTCTTCCGCGAGGAACTGGCGCAGCAGGGTGTCACGCTGCCGCCGGTCGGTGAGTATGGCGTCGGCATGGTGTTCCTGCCGCGCGGCGACGCCAGCCGGCGTTCCTGCGAAGCGGTGATTGAGCGCGCAATTCGTTACGAAGGGCAGGTGCTGCTCGGCTGGCGCGATGTCCCGGTGGACAACAGCGGCTTGGCCCAGGCAGCCAAGGATATCGAGCCCGTGGTGCGCCAGGTGTTCATCGGCGCCGGGGCCGGCATCGACGATACCGACGCGCTGGAAAGAAAGCTCTACATACTGCGCAAGGCGATCGGCCATACGATCCAGGCGCTCAAGCTGCCCGACGGCAAGATGTTCTACGTGCCGTCGATGTCGGCGCGCACGGTGGTGTACAAGGGCATGCTGCTGGCCAACCAGGTCGGCACCTATTACCTCGACCTGCAGGACAGGCGCGCGGTTTCGGCGATGGCCCTGGCGCACCAGCGCTTTTCCACCAATACCTTCCCCACCTGGGACCTGGCCCATCCCTTCCGCATGATTGCCCACAACGGCGAGATCAACGCGCTGCGCGGCAATGTCAATTGGATGCGCGCGCGCGAGCACGGCATTTCGTCGCCGGTGCTGGGCGAGGATCTGGAAAAGGTCTGGCCGCTGATTTATGACGGCCAGTCGGATTCCGCCTCCTTCGACAATGCCCTGGAACTGCTGGTGATGGGCGGCTACAGCCTGGCGCACGCCATGATGATGCTGATTCCCGAAGCCTGGGCCGGCAATCCGCTGATGGACGAAGAACGCCGCGCCTTCTACGAGTACCACATGGCGCTGATGGAGCCCTGGGACGGCCCGGCCGCGGTGGCCTTCACCGACGGCCGCCAGATCGGCGCCACGCTCGACCGCAACGGCCTGCGTCCGGCACGCTACCTGATCACCGACGACGACCTGGTGGTGATGTCTTCCGAGATCGGCGTGCTGCCGATCGCCCAGGAGCGCATCGTCAAGAAGTGGCGCCTGCAGCCCGGCAAGATGTTCCTCATCGATCTCGAACAGGGCCGCATCATCGACGACGCCGAACTCAAGCGCACCATGTCCACCGCCAAGCCTTACCGCAAGTGGATCGAGGCTTCGCGCTATTTCGTCGACGATCTGCCCGCTGTCAAGCTGCAGGAAAACCTCAAGGGCCCGTTGCTGAAGGTGCAGCAGGCTTTCGGCTACACGCAGGAGGACTTCAAGTTCATCCTCGAACCGATGGCCACCCTCGGCGAGGAAGCCACGGGTGCGATGGGCAACGACAGCCCGCTGCCGGTGCTGTCGGACCGGCCCAAGCCGCTGTTCAACTACTTCAAGCAGCTGTTCGCCCAGGTGACGAATCCGCCGATCGATCCGATCCGCGAAGAGATCGTCATGTCGCTGATTTCCCTGGTCAGTCCCAACCCCAACCTGCTGGGCATCGACGAGACCGAGCCGACCCCGCGCCTGGAGGTGCATCAACCGGTGCTGTCGCCGGCCGACATAGCCAAGCTGAAGCAGATCGATGCGCTGACCAAGGGCACTTTCCGGCCCATCGTGGTCGACATCACGACGCCCGCCGCCGAGGGCTCGGCGGGCCTCGGCCGCTCGCTGTACCAGGTCTGCACCCGCGCCGAACAAGCCGTGACCGCGGGCTACAACGTGGTGATCCTCTCCGATCGCAGCGTCGACCATGAACGCGCGCCGATCCCGGCGCTGCTGGCATGTTCCGCCGTGCATCAGCATCTGGTGAAGATCGGCTTGCGCACCTCCTGCGGCCTGGTGGTCGAAACCGGTGCCGCGCGCGAGGTGCATCACTTCGCAACGCTGGCGGGTTATGGCGCGCAGGCGATCCATCCCTGGCTCGCCTTCGAGAGCATCGCCGCGATCGCGGCCCAGTTGCCGAACAAGGCCACCGCCTACGATGCGCAGAAAAACTACGTCAAGGCCATCAACAAGGGCCTGATGAAGGTGATGTCGAAAATGGGCATCTCGACCTACCAGTCTTACTGCGGCGCGCAGATTTTCGAGGCGGTCGGCCTTTCCTCCGACCTGGTCAACCGTTATTTCGCCGGTACGCCGACCAAGGTCGAAGGCATCGGCCTCAAGGAAGTGGCCGAGGAAGCCTTGCGCACCCATGCCGACGCCTGGAGCGACAACCCGGTGCTCGCCAGCATGCTCGACTGCGGCGGCGAATATGCATTCAGGGTTCGCGGCGAAGAACACATGTGGACGCCGGATGTGATTGCCAAGCTGCAGCACGCGACGCGCTCGGGCAAGACCGAAACCTACAAGGAATATGCCAAGCTGATCAACGATCAGGGCGTGCGGCACATGACCCTGCGCGGCTTGTTCGAGATCCGGCCCGCGGCGGAGCCGATCGCGCTCGACCAGGTCGAGCCGGCCAAGGAAATCGTCAAGCGCTTCGCTACCGGCGCCATGTCGCTGGGCAGCATCTCGACCGAAGCCCACACTACGCTGGCAATCGCCATGAACCGCATCGGCGGCAAGTCGAATACCGGCGAGGGCGGCGAGGACCGCATGCGCTACAAGCCGGTGACGGCCGCCACCACGCTGGCCGGCGTGATCGGCAAGAGCCGCATCGCGCGCGACATTCCGCTCCAGGCCGGCGACAGCCTGCGCTCGGCGATCAAGCAGGTGGCCTCGGGCCGCTTCGGCGTCACCGCCGAATACCTGGCCAACGCTGATCAATTGCAGATCAAGATGGCGCAGGGCGCCAAGCCCGGCGAGGGCGGCCAGCTGCCGGGCCACAAGGTCTCCGAGTACATCGGTTTCCTGCGCCACTCGGTGCCCGGCGTGCAACTGATTTCGCCGCCGCCGCACCACGACATCTACTCGATCGAGGACTTGGCGCAGCTGATCCACGACCTGAAGAACTCCAATCCGCAGGCCAGCGTCTCGGTCAAGCTGGTGTCGGAAATCGGCGTCGGCACGGTGGCTGCCGGCGTGGTCAAGGCCAAGGCCGACCACGTAGTGATCGCCGGCCATGACGGCGGCACCGGCGCTTCGCCGATTTCGTCGATCAAGCACGCCGGCACGCCCTGGGAACTGGGCCTGGCCGAGACGCAGCAGACCCTGGTGCTCAACCGCCTGCGCGGTCGCGTGCGGGTCCAGGCCGACGGCCAGATGAAGACCGGCCGCGACGTGCTGATCGGCGCCCTGCTCGGTGCCGACGAATTCGGTTTCGCCACGGCGCCGCTGGTGGTCGAGGGCTGCGTCATGATGCGCAAGTGCCACCTCAACACCTGCCCGGTCGGCGTCGCAACGCAGGATCCGGTGCTGCGCGCGCGCTTCTCCGGCCAACCCGAGCATGTCGTCAATTACTTCTTCTTCGTCGCCGAGGAAGTGCGCGAGTACATGGCGCAGATGGGCATCCGCAAGTTCGACGAACTGATCGGCCGTTCCGACCTGCTCGACATGAAGAAGGGCGTAGACCACTGGAAGGCCAGGGGTCTCGACTTCTCGCGGATTTTCTACCGGCAGCCCACGGTGCCCGGCGTCGCCTGCTGCCATCGCGAAGTTCAGGACCACGGCCTGTCGCGGGCTCTCGACCATAGCCTGATCGCCAAGGCGGCGCCGGCTCTCGAACGCGGCGAGAAAGTCGTGATCGAGTCGCCGATCCGCAACCAGAACCGCACCGTCGGCACCCTGCTGTCGCACGAGGTGGCCAAGCGCCATGGCCATGCCGGGCTGGCCGACAACAGCATCACGATCAAACTGACCGGCACCGCCGGACAGAGCTTCGGCGCTTTCCTCGCGCGCGGCATCACGCTCGATCTGACCGGCGAAGCCAACGACTATGTCGGCAAGGGCCTCTCCGGCGGCCGCATCGTCGTGCGCCCGCCCGAGGCTTTCCGCGGTACGCCGAGCGAGAACATCATCGTCGGCAACACCGTGCTCTACGGCGCCATCGCAGGCGACGTGTATTTCCGCGGCGTTGCCGGCGAGCGCTTCGGCGTGCGCAATTCCGGCGCAACGGCGGTGGTCGAAGGCACCGGCGATCACGGCTGCGAATACATGACCGGCGGCACGGTGGCCGTGCTCGGCCTCACCGGACGCAACTTCGCTGCCGGCATGTCGGGCGGCATCGCCTACGTCTATGACGAGGACGGCATGTTTGCCAAGCGCTGCAACCTGGCCATGGTTGCGCTCGACACGGTGCTGCCCGAGGCGCAACAACCCGACGACGGCATGCGACATCGCGAGCAGACCGACGAGGCGCAGCTCAGGCACATGATCGAGCAGCATGCCAGGCTGTCCGGCAGCGAGCGCGCCAAGGCGCTGCTGGCCGATTGGGCCAAGGCCCGCGCCAAGTTCGTCAAGGTCTTTCCGCATGAATATCGCCGCGCCCTGAAAGAGCTCGCGGCAACGCAACTGAAGGAAGCAGCGTAATGGGCAAGCCCACCGGATTCCTCGAATTCCAGCGCATTTCGGAAACCTACGAAAAGTCCGCGACGCGAGTTCTCCATTACCACGAGTTCATTCCGCATCTGAGCGACGAGCAGGCGAAAATTCAGGGCGCGCGCTGCATGGACTGCGGCATTCCCTTCTGCAACAACGGCTGCCCGGTCAACAACCTGATTCCGGACTGGAACGACCTGGTCTACAAGGGCCGCTGGCGCGAGGCGATCGAGACCCTGCACTCGACCAACAACTTTCCGGAACTCACCAGCCGCATCTGCCCCGCGCCCTGCGAGGCGGCCTGCACCCTGAACATTCCGCAGACGCCGGTCGGCATCAAGTCGATCGAACGCGCCATCATCGACAAGGCCGGCGAGAACGGCTGGGTCGTGCCGCAACCGGCGGCGCACAAGACCGGCAAGAAGATCGCCATCGTCGGCTCCGGTCCGGCCGGACTGGCCGCGGCGCAGCAGCTGGCGCGCGTCGGCCATGCCGTCACGGTGTTCGAGAAGAACGACCGCATCGGTGGCCTGTTGCGCTATGGCATTCCCGACTTCAAGCTCGACAAGCGCCTGATCGACTGGCGCATGGCGCAGATGAAGGCGGAGGGCGTCAAGTTCGTCACCGGCACCATGGTCACCGCCGCGGCTCTGCCCAAGGGCGTGATCAACGATGCGAAGAAGACCGTCAGTCCCGAGCAGTTGAAGAAGGATTTCGATGCCGTGATCCTCGCCGGCGGCGCCGAGAATCCGCGCGACCTGCCGGTGCCGGGGCGCGAGCTTGCGGGCGTGCATTTCGCGCTGGAATTCCTCATCCCGCAGAACAAGCAAGTCTCCGGCGGTGCCAGGAACCCGATCAACGTCCACGGCAAGCATGTTGTCGTCATAGGCGGCGGCGATACCGGCTCGGATTGCGTCGGCACCTCCAATCGCCACGGCGCGGCCAGCATCACCCAGATCGAACTGATGCCGCGTCCGCCCGAGCAGGAGAACGGCCCGCTGACCTGGCCCTATTGGCCGCTGCGCATGCGCACCTCGTCGTCGCACGACGAGGGCTGTGCGCGCGACTGGGCCATCGGCACCAAGGAATTCGTCGGCGAGAATGGCAAGCTCAAGGCCATCAAGGCCGTGCGCCTGGCCTGGGCCGACGGCAGGATGAGCGAAGTGCCCGGTTCCGAATTCGAGATTCCGGCCGATTTCGCCTTCCTCGCCATGGGCTTCGTCAATCCGGTGGGCGGCATACTCGATGCCTTCGGCATCGAAAAGGACGGTCGCGGCAATGCGCGCGCCAATACCGAAGGCGAGCAGGCCTACAGCACCACGGTGCCCGGCGTGTTCGCCGCCGGCGACATGCGGCGCGGCCAGTCGCTGGTGGTCTGGGCGATCCGCGAAGGCCGGCAGTGTGCGCGCACTGTGGACCAGTTCCTGATGGGCTCCAGCATTTTGCCCAGGTAGTCTGCGTTGAACGTCGTCATTCTCGCCGCGGGGCAGGGCAAGCGGATGCATTCCGACTTGCCCAAGGTCTTGCATCCGCTGGCGGGAAAGGCCTTGCTGGGGCATGTGATCGACACCGCGCGCGAACTCGGCGCCGGGAAGATCTGCGTGGTGTATGGCCATGGCGGCGAGCGGGTGCGCGCAGCGCTCGATGCCCCCGACCTGGCCTGGGCCAGGCAGGAACCCCAGCTCGGCACCGGCCATGCGGTGCTGCAGGCGATGCCGGTCACAGCGGCGTCAGCGCCAACCGGATCTTCAACCCTGGTGCTCTACGGTGACGTGCCGCTGACGCGCGTCGACACGCTCAAGCGCCTGATCGCAGCGGCCGGCGGCGACAAGCTGGCGCTGCTCACCGCGCATGTCGACAACCCGCAAGGTTATGGCCGCATCGTCAGAAGCGAGGGCCTGGTGACGCGCATCGTCGAGGAGAAGGACGCCGACGATGCCGAAAAAGCGATCCGCGAAATCAACACCGGCATCCTCGTCGCGCCGACCGCGGCGCTGGCGCGCTGGCTGCCCGGCTTGGGCAATCGCAACGCGCAGGGCGAGTACTACCTGACCGACATCGTCGCCCTGGCGGTCGCCGAAGGCATGCCGGTGGTCACCGCGCATCCCGCCGCGGCGTGGGAAACCGAAGGCGTCAACAGCAAGCTGCAACTTGCCGCGCTGGAGCGCGTGCATCAGCGCAATGTCGCCGAGGCGCTGATGGAAGCCGGCGTGACGCTGGCCGACCCGGCGCGCATCGACGTGCGCGGCGAGCTGGTCTGCGGCCGCGACGTTACGATCGACGTCAATTGCGTGTTCGAGGGCCGCGTGGTGCTGGGCGACGGCGTGCGCATCAAGGCCAACTGTGTGCTGGAAGACGCGGTGGTTGGCGCCGGCAGCATCGTCGGCCCCTTCGCGCGCCTGCGCCCCGGCACCGAACTCGGCAGCGATGTGCATATCGGCAACTTCGTCGAAGTGAAGAATTCCAGCATCGCCGATCACTCCAAGGCCAATCACCTGGCCTATCTCGGCGACGCCACGATAGGCAGCCGGGTCAATGTCGGCGCCGGCACCATCACCTGCAATTACGACGGCGCCAACAAGTTCCGCACCGTGATCGAGGACGACGTCTTCATCGGCTCCGACACCCAACTGGTGGCGCCGGTCACGGTCGGCCGCGGCGCCACGCTGGGCGCCGGCACCACGCTGACGCGCGATGCGCCGCCCGACCAGCTCACCGTGTCGCGCGCCAAACAAGTCGCCGTGCCCGGCTGGAAGCGGCCGGCCAAGCTCCCAAAACCGCAGAATAAGGACTGAACCATGTGCGGCATCGTCGCAGCCGTTGCCGCGCGCAACATCGTTCCGGTACTGATCGAGGGCCTGACCCGGCTCGAATATCGCGGCTACGATTCGGCCGGCCTGGCACTGCTCAAGCCGACACTGACGCGCCTGCGCAGCGTCGGCCGCGTCGCCGAACTGGCGGCGCAGGCGGAAGGCCAGACCGCCCACCACGGCATCGCCCACACGCGCTGGGCCACGCACGGCGTGCCGTCCGAGCGCAACGCGCATCCGCATGTGTCGGCCGGGCTGGCGGTGGTGCATAACGGCATCATCGAGAACTACGTCGAGCTCAAGCAGGAACTGCTGGCCGCCGGCTACGTCTTCAATTCGGATACCGACACCGAGGTCATCGCCCACCTGATCCAGCATACGCTGCAGTCGGCGCCCGACCTGTTCGCCGCGGTACGCCTGGCGACCGCGCGCCTGACCGGCGCCTATGCGATTGCCGTGCTGCGCGAGTGGGACGACAGCATCGTCGTCGCCCGCCATGGCGCGCCGCTGCTGCTGGGTCTTGGCGCGGATGGCAACTACGCGGCGTCGGACGCCGCGGCCCTGCTGCAGGTCACGCGGCGCATGATTTATCTCGAAGACGGCGATGTCGCCGAGCTTCGTCGCGATGCAATCCGGATAGTTGCCGCTGACGGTACGGCGGCGCACGTGCCGGCCGATCGCCCGGTGCATGAAAGCACGCTCTCGGCCGACGACGTCGAGCTGGGCGACTACCGGCACTACATGCAGAAGGAGATCTTCGAGCAGCCGCAGGCCCTGGCCGCGACGCTGGAAATGATAGGCGGTGCGCAGACCCTGAGCCCCAACCTGTTCGGCGTCGCCGCGCCGGAAATGCTGGGCGGCGTGCGCTCGGTGCTGATCCTGGCCTGCGGCACCAGCTACCACTCCGGCCTCGTCGCGCGCTACTGGATTGAGCAGTTGGCGGGCATTCCCTGCAGCGTCGAAATCGCCAGCGAATACCGCTACCGAGTTTCCGTGCCGAATCCGGAACAGCTGGTGGTGGCGATCTCGCAGTCGGGCGAAACCGCCGACACGCTGGCCTCGGTCAAGCATGCGCGGGCGCTCGGCATGGGGCGCACGCTGGCGATCTGCAACGTCCCCGAATCGGCCATCGTGCGCGAATGCGCGCTGCGCTTCCTGACCCGCGCCGGACCCGAGATCGGCGTCGCCTCGACCAAAGCCTTCACCACCCAGTTGGCGGCGCTGTTCCTGCTCGCGGTGACGCTGGCCAAGCAGGCCGGGCGCCTGAGCGCC
Source organism: Sulfuritalea sp. (assembly GCA_030696505.1). Taxonomy (GTDB): domain Bacteria; phylum Pseudomonadota; class Gammaproteobacteria; order Burkholderiales; family Rhodocyclaceae; genus Sulfuritalea. The sequence continues at coordinate 14,310 of JAUYSD010000321.1, forward strand.
GGGCAGGAAGCCGAGCACCTGACGGCGCTGCGCCACCTGCCGGTGGCGGTGCAGAAAGTGCTGGCCCTCGAACCCGAAATCAAGGCCTGGGCCGCGCGCTTCGCCGCCAAGCAGCACGCGCTGTTCCTCGGCCGCGGCCACCACTATCCGATCGCGCTGGAAGGCGCGCTGAAGCTCAAGGAAATCTCCTACATCCACGCCGAGGGCTATCCCGCCGGCGAGCTCAAGCACGGCCCGCTGGCGCTGGTGGACAAGGACATGCCGGTGATCAGCATCGCACCCAACGATGCCCTGCTGGAAAAGCTCAAGTCCAACCTCAAGGAAGTTGCCGCGCGCGGCGGCGAGCTCTACGTTTTCGCCGATGCCGATTCCGCGGTGGATGCGGAAGACGGCGTGCATGTGCTGCGCCTGCCCGAGCACTACGGCCTGCTCTCGCCCGTGTTGCACGTGGTGCCGCTGCAACTGCTTTCCTATCACGTGGCCCTGGTCAAGGGCACGGATGTGGACAAACCGCGCAACCTGGCAAAGAGCGTCACCGTCGAGTGAGGCGTTCGCCGGCTCGGCGAATGGGCCGAGGTGCCGATTCGCAAGTTTCCCGGCTGCGCCATAGCTGCGATCATTCGCTCTGCTTCGGACCCGAGACATGAGACGACTTTTCATTCCCCTGCTGTTCGCCGTCTGCACCGCCCGCGCCGACCAAGTCCAGGTTGCCGTCGCCGCCAATTTCACCGCCCCGGCCAAGCTTCTCGCCGCCGCTTTCGCCAAGGACAGCGGACACAAGGCGCAACTGTCCTTCGGCGGCACCGGCAAGTTCTACGCCCAGATCCGCAACGGCGCGCCCTTCGAGGTGCTGCTGGCCGCCGACGATACGACGCCGGCCAGACTGGAAGCCGAAGGCGCCGCCGTGGCCGGCAGCCGCTACACCTACGCCATCGGCCGCCTTGCGCTGTGGTCGGCGCAGCCCGGCTACGTGGACGACCAGGGTACGGTGCTGGCCAGGGGCGGCTTCAAACACCTCGCCATCGCCAACCCGAAACTCGCGCCCTACGGCGCCGCCGCGATCGAGGCGCTGACCTCGCTCAAGCTGCTCGATGCCGTGCAGGGGAGATTCGTCCAGGGCGAGAACATCGCCCAGACCCACCAGTTCGTCGCCAGCGGCAATGCCGAACTGGGCTTCGTCGCCCTGTCCCAGGTGACGCAGGACGGACGCCTCGCCGCGGGCTCCGCCTGGATCGTGCCGGCCCGGCTGCACCAGGCCATCCGCCAGGATGCGGTGCTGCTCGCAAGAGGTCGCGGCAAGCCCGCCGCAGAGGCGTGGCTCAAGTACCTCAAAGGCAACACGGCGCAGGCGATCATCAAGTCCTTCGGCTACGAAATCTGACGCCGGCCCGCGCCGCGTAGCACCGCCGCGCAAAGCCAGGACCCGCTGCCCGTTTGCCGCGATATCGCGCTAGCATTGGCTCCATGCCGAGTTTACCCAACCTCACTGCCGATCTCGGCGCCGTCTGGCTCACCTTCAGGCTGGCGACCGTCACCACCGCCTTGCTGTTGCTGATCGGCACGCCGATCGCCTGGTGGCTGGCGCGCACGCGGTCGTGGTGGAAGGGTCCGGTGGGCGCCGTGGTGGCGCTGCCCATTGTGCTGCCGCCGACCGTGATCGGCTTCTATCTGCTACTGCTGATGGGGCCCGACGGCGCGGTGGGCCGCTTCACCGTATGGGCCGGCATCGGCCTCTTGCCCTTCACCTTCTGGGGCCTGGTGGTGGCCTCGGTGTTCTATTCCATGCCCTTCGTCGTGCAGCCGATCCAGAACGCCTTCGAGGCCATCGGCGAACGGCCGCTGGAAGCCGCCGCGACCTTGCGCGCCGCGCCGCTCGATGCCTTTTTCAGCGTCGCCCTGCCGCTGGCGAAGCCCGGCTTCCTCACCGCGACGATCCTCGGTTTCGCCCACACCGTCGGCGAATTCGGCGTGGTGCTGATGATAGGCGGCAACATTCCGGACCAGACCCGCGTCGTCTCGGTGCAGATCTACGACCACGTCGAGGCGCTGGAATATGCCCAGGCGCACTGGCTGGCCGGCGGCATGGTGGCTTTCTCCTTCCTCGTGCTGCTGGCGCTGTACACGCTCACCGGACGCAAGGCCCGATGAGCATAGCGGCGCAATTCAAGCTGGCCTGGCCCGGCTTCAGCCTCGACGTCGACCTCGACCTGCCGGGGCGCGGCGTCACGGCCCTGTTCGGCCAGTCCGGCTGCGGCAAGACCACGCTGCTGCGTTGCATCGCCGGGCTGGAACGCGGCGCCGGCCGGCTCGCGATCAATGGCGAAACCTGGCAGGACGCAGGCGTTTTCCTGCCGACGCACCGGCGCCCGCTGGGCTACGTGTTCCAGGACGCGCGCCTGTTTGCTCATCTCGACGTCGGCCGCAACCTCGATTACGGCCGGCGCCGGGCCGCCAGCGTCAACTCCCGGGGCGATGCCGCCATCATCGAGCTGCTGGGCCTCGGTCTCCTGCTCGAACGCCTGCCCGAGCGGCTTTCCGGCGGCGAGCAGCAGCGCGTGGCGATCGCCCGCGCCCTGCTTTCCGCGCCGCGCCTGCTGCTGCTGGACGAGCCGCTGGCCGCGCTCGACCATGCGCGCAAGCAGGAAATCCTGCCCTACCTGGAACGCCTGCGCGACGAACTGGACATCCCCGTAATCTATGTCAGCCATGCCGCCGACGAAGTGGCGCGCCTCGCCGACCATCTGGTCGTCATGGAAGGCGGCCGTGTCGCGGCGCAGGGGCCGTTGGCCGAGACCCTGGCGCGCATCGACCTGCCGATCCGCCTCGGCGAGGATGCCGGCGCGGTGTTCGCCGCCACCGTGGTCGAGCGCGATGCCGAGTGGCACCTTGCGCGCGTCGAATTCGACGGCGGCGAACTCTGGGTGCGCGACAGCGGCGTTGCAGTGGGGCGCCAGGTGCGGGTGCGCATCCTGGCGCGCGACGTGTCGCTCGCCAACAGCCGCCATGACGACGTCAGCATCATGAACCTGCTGCCGGCGACCGTCCTCGCCCACGCCGCCGAGGACCATCCCTCGGCCATCCTGGTGCAACTGCGCGTTGGCGGCACCAAGCTGCTGGCGCGCCTGACGCGGCGCTCGGCGCAGCGCCTCGACCTGGCGCCCGGCCGCGAAGTCTGGGTGCAGATCAAGGCCGTGGCGTTGATCGGCTAGCGTACGGAATGATGCAGATCGACTTCGCAACCGCCGCCGACCTCGATGCCATGGCCGGGCTGCTCGGCGAACTGTTCGCGCTCGAAGCCGACTTCAAACCCGACCGCGCCAGGCAGCTTGCCGCCCTGCGCTGGATCCTCGACCATCCGGCGCACGGCCGCCTCTTCGTCGCGCGCGACGGCGACCAAGTGGTCGGCATGGCCAATGCGCTGCTCGGCATCAGCACCGCCGAGGGCGGCCCGGTGCTGATCCTCGAAGACGTGATCCTTGCCGCCGGCCACCGCGGCGGCGGCCACGGCCGGAAACTGGTCGAGCATGTGCTGGCCTGGGCTGCCGGCGAAGGCATGAGCCGCGTCACGCTGCTCGCCGACCGAGGCAATGCCGCCGCGCTGGCCTTCTACGAACGGCTTGGTTTTGAAGCATCGGCGATGGTAGTGCGACGCAGGAGCTTGTAGCGTCGCGGGTCGCCGCGACGGCATCGCGCCGCGCGGATTCGCTTGACCCGCGGCTATAACCATAGTTATAGTGTGGCGATTTGCTGTTCGGTCGAGCCGAATCGACCATTCCCCGGGGCGACATTCTCTTACCATGTGGTGGAAGTGCGACGTTCAGTTTTACCGGACCATCCTCAGGCTGAAAGTCTGGGCACGGAACGAACCCGAGGCTCGTCGCAAAATCGAAAGCATGTACCAGATCGCCACCATTCAGGAAATCGCGCCGGCCGACGGCATCATGCACTGCGTGGCGGCCGAGCCGGAATCCGCGGTGGACCGCTTTCGCCGCTTCCAGCTTCCGGGGGCATGAAGGCCTTGTTCGACAAAACCGACAAGAAGCACGCCAACCAGATCGAAACCCTGATCGGCGCCGGCACGGTGCTTTCCGGCCACATCGTGTTTTCCGGCGGTCTGCGCATCGACGGCGAAGTCCGCGGCAACGTGCGCTCGGCCGACGGTCAGGCGAATACCCTGGTGGTCGGCGAACAGGGGCGCATCGAGGGCGACATCGACGTCGCGCGCCTGATCATCAACGGCCTGATCAAGGGCCGCGTCGATGCCACCGAATTCATCAAGTTGCAGTCGAAGGCCCAGGTCGATTGCGATCTCGCCTACGCCGTGGCCGAGATTCATTCGGGGGCGGTGATCCGCGGTCGACTGGCGCAGGGACCGCGTGCCGACGGAAGCGCGGAATCGCGGCAAGCGGACGCCGTGCCGCTGCAGAATAAGTAAGGCCGATACGGCCAATCCCCGAGCGCTGCCGCATCGCGGCCGCGCACTCGCAATCGTCAGCCGTGCGCGAACAGTTGCGTCCCGAAAGCGACTGTCACCACGAGTGCTCCGCCAGCGAGAATCCAGCCGGTAAACCGGGGATGGCTTTCGGTCCACCGGTCGAAATCCATATGCATGGTGTCCACGTTCGGTGCCTGCTGGCGGAACGAGTACCAGCGATTGGCACGCGATTCGATCGCACTCAATGCACTCGGGAAAAATATCAGCATGACGCCGACGGCAATCGCGACGATGCCACCCGCGACGAGACACCAGCGCGCGCTGGCGATGATCAGTACGACAAGGCTGCGGGGGGCATCGATGCGAAGCATGGTGGCGATCCTGGCAACGTCGACTTGCGTCATCAGGACAAGTGTCGAATAGGCTGCGACAAGGATGAAAATCCCGCCGATCAGGTGTCGGTTTCGCGCCACGACCGCACTTGTGTCGCGCGGTATGGCAAGCCACTTTGTGCTGTGTCGCATTGAAACCCAGTGGTTCACGATGCCGAACATCCGGTGCATGCGCACGTGGTCGAGCACAAGCCCGACGCCAACGGCAAGGCCGATAATGCCGAACACGAAAAAGAACCGAACCATGAACTGGCTCAGAAACGGATCGGTCGTGGGACTGAGCATGGTAGGCATCAAGGCATCACCCGAATGATTGGAAATCGGAGCGTCCATCGACGCCGGTCGGGAAGTGGCAGACCTTCATTGCTGGCGAACGGCGTTCTCGTCACATAAAGCCATCAAGCGCAGCATACGCTAGCAGGATCGGTCCGTCGCTTCTGTACGTTTGCGCACACTGCACCTGAAATTGCGGCACCGGCCGGCTCTGTTTGCAGCGCGCAGGTGCTCCGGGGACGCCGGCCGAGAGCTGCCTCAGGCCCGCTGCCGTTTCGCCGCGACGCAAAAGTTGGCGCTGGCGACGCGGCGACACGCCACCAGCGCCGGTTCTCCCGGGCTGCCCGGTTACCCGCCACGCCACGGCATTTGCAGTATCGGCTCGATAAGCGCCAAAATACATCACCTCTTGAGGACACTGCGCACGACATGAACCAGGACATCCCCAACGGCACCTTGCGCATCATCGACGGCCGCGAGCGCAGTTACACGGACGGCTACTGGATCAAGACCTATCCGGTGCCGGAAGACAGTCTGCAGGCCAAGCGCAGGCTGATCGAGGCGCTGACGCGGCGCCTGTTCAACCACACCGAGCACGGCCTCAACATTCCCGGCTATCGCCTGGCCGAGGCGCGGCAGGCTTACCAGGACGAGACCGATCCCGGCAAGAGGCGGGTCAAGGGTGCCATGTACGCCGGCGCCCTGTTCAACCGCGCCACCGACATCTTTACCCGGCTGGTGGACCTGCAATCGGCCGGGGTGGAGATTTCCTCCAGCAACGACCTGATGCGCGAATGCGGGCGCTGCCTGCAGGAGGCGCTGTCCCTGTGTTCACTGGTACTGCACCGCAGCGGCGAGGAAGGCATCGACGAACTGTGGGGCGAGCCCTTCCGCGCCTTCTCGATCCCGCTCGCCGACTTCTACGCGACGCGCTACGTGAAAATGGCCCAGGCCATGCGCGGCATCGACACCATCGCCGAGGCCATGATCCGCACCTTCGCCACGCCGATGTTCCCCGGCATCGAGCCGACCATCCGCGAGTTTGCCCGCGTCGCCCGCATCAAGGTGGAGACCCTGCGCACCGACCGCGACATCTTCGACATCTGGGCCGAGATGGTCACGGCCGGCGAGCGCCTGGCCAGCTTTCGTCCGCTCCTGTCCAATCCGGACAGCGAGCATGAACAGCGCGTCGCTTCCTTCGGCACCCAGCTCATCTGCAACGGCCGCGACCTGATTTTCCACATCACGCGCGCCCGCGTCACCATGCCGAAAAGCACCCGGGAATTCGTCGAGCGCTGCGACACCTACGCCGCCACCGGCATCGTCACCATGATGCCGATTCCGCTGCCCGGCTGAGAACAGGAGCACGATCATGGCGCACAGCAAGGCAAACTGGTCGGAGGCCATCGTCACCGGGCTGCCCGCCATCGACACCCAGCACAAAGCCTTGTTCGACCTGGCGGCCAGCTTTCGCGGCAACGGCGACCAGATTCGCGTCATGCATACGCTGACCATGCTCTGCGAATACGCCAATACGCATCTGCGGGACGAGGAAGCGCTGCTGGAGAAAATCGCCTACCGCAAGCTCGACGAGCACCGCCTGCAGCACCAGGAGTTCCGCCGGATGCTGAGCAGGCTGCTCGACGAAGCGCGCAGCCTGACGCTGGACCACATCGCCGACCGCATCGAGGAACTGATCAACGGCTGGTTCTACCATCACATCCTGACGGTGGATGCCGACTATGTCGCCGACGTAAAGCGGCATCAGGCGGCGTCTTCCTCTGGATCGACCGCCGACCCCCGCTAGGCCCGCGCCGGCCGGCGACCACGAGTTGGTCAAGAGTTGGCGTTGGCGATACGGCGATTCAGGCGCGCAATTCCGCGCTGCTGAACGGCAGGCGGCCGGGATATTTTCCGGTCGCGGCGCCGATGGCATTGGCCACTGCCGGCGCCAGTGGCGGCACGCCCGGTTCGCCGATGCCGGTCGGCTTGGCGGCGGACGGCAGGATATGCACCTCGACCCTGGGCATTTCATCGATGCGCAGCAGCGGGTAGCCGTCGAAATTGCCCTGCACCACGGCGCCGCCCTTGAGCGTGATTTCGCCGTGCAGGGCTGCAGCCAGGGCAAAGCCCACCGCGCCTTCGACCTGCGAGCGGACGTTGTCGGGGTTGATCGCGATGCCGCAATCGACGGCGCAGACGACGCGGTCGACCTTGAGCGTGCCGTCGGCGGCGACCGTCACCTCGGCCACCTGGGCCACATAGGAATGGAAGGATTCATGCACCGCGACGCCGCGCCCGCGCCGCGTGCCCGGCGCGCCCGGCTTGAGCGGCGTGCCCCAGCCCGACTTCTCGGCGGCGAGCCGAAGCACGCCGCTGTGGCGGGGCTTGTCGCCGAGCAGTTCGAGGCGCAGGGCCACCGGGTCCTTGCCCACCGCCTTGGCCACGAGGTCGAGGAAGACCTCAGTCGAATAGGCGGTGTGCGAGGACCCGACCGATCGCCACCAGAGCACCGGGACAGCGATGTCGGTCGGCGTATGCAGGTCCACCCGCAGGTTGGGAATCGCATAGGGCAGGTTGGCCGCGCCCTCGACGGAGACACCGTCGATGCCGTTCTTCACCATCATGGCCTCGAAGGGCGAACCCATCAGTATCGATTGGCCGACCAGGCGATGCCGCCAGCCGGTCAGCTTGCCGTTGGCATCGAGCGCGGCTTCGAGGCTGTGATGGAACAGCGGCCGGTAATAGCCTGCGCGCATGTCGTCTTCGCGCAGCCAGACCAGTTTGACCGGCGCCTTGCCGCCGCTGGCTTTGACGATCTGCGCGGCCTCGACGACGTAGTCCGACTTGGTGTTGGCGCGCCGGCCGAAGCTGCCGCCGGCGTAGAGCATGTTGATTTTCACCTGTTCCGGCTTGAGGCCGAAAATGCCGGCGAGCTGATGCTGGTCGCCGGTGTGGAGCTGTTCGCCGTTCCACACTTCGCAGCCTTCGGCACTGAGGCGGATCACGCAGTTCATCGGCTCCATCGCCGCATGGGCGAGATAGGGAAAGTCATAGCTGGCCTTGACGACTTTCGCCGCCGCCGCGAATGCCTGGTCGGTATTGCCCGCCTGGTGCGCCACCAGGCCGGGCTGCTGGGCCATCTCGCGATAGCGCGCGAGGATTTCATCGCTGCCGAGCTTGAAGGCCCGGCTTTCGTCCCATTCGACCGTCAGCGCGTCGCGCCCTTTCTTCGCGCTCCAGGTGTCGTTCGCCAGCACCGCCACGCCCGAGGGAATCTGCACTACGTCGACCACGCCCTTGACGCG
>JAUYSD010000325.1 GCA_030696505.1 Sulfuritalea sp.
GCTGGAGCTTCTGAATCCACTCCAGGTTGATGATCGGCACTACGCCGACCAGCAGGTCGGCCTGCTGGGCGACATTGACCTTGTCGGTGACCGCCGCGCCGTGCAGGCCTTCGTAGAACATCAGGTCGGTGTCGCCGGGGATGTCCTCCCAGGGGGTGAATTCACCCGACTGCTGGCCATACGGTGCCGCCTCTTCGGCATTGTGCAAATACTTCCGCACCTTGCCCATGCCGGTTTCGCCATAGGTCTTGAACAGGCCCGCGAGTTCCTCGAGCAGATTGGCTTCCGGACCGAAATGGCTGAAATGGTTGTTGCCTTGCAGGCGCGCGTCCTCCATCGCCACTTTCATGGCCTTGCGGTCGTAGCGATGGAAGGAATCACCCTCGACGATGGCCGCCTTGATGCCTTCACGGCGAAACACCAGGTCGAAGGATTTGGTGACCGTGGACGTGCCGGCGCCGGATGATCCGGTGATGGCGACAATGGGATGCTTGACCGACATGCGAACCTCCTGGTTTATTGGGTCCTGAACAACGAGCGCGTGGAAAACAGCGGTGACTTCAAGGTATCCGGCTCCTTGCCGCGGGCATACTCGTCATGATAGTGGGTAAGTCGCTCGACTTCGTTCTTCGAACCGAAGACCAGCGGCACGCGCTGGTGCAGGTCCGTCGGCGCCAGGTCCATCACCCGCTCGCGGCCGGTGGTCGCTGCGCCGCCGGCCTGCTCGATCATGAAGGAAATCGGATTCGCTTCATACATCAGGCGCAAACGGCCCGACTTGGAGGGATCCCGGCTGTCCTTCGGATACATGAAAATGCCGCCGCGGGTGAGGATGCGGAAGGTTTCCGCCACCAGCGAGGCCACCCAGCGCATGTTGAAGTCCTTGCCGCGGGGGCCTGTCTTGCCGGCCAGGCACTCTTCCACATAACGCTTCACCGGCGGTTCCCAGAAGCGCTCGTTCGAGGCGTTGATCGCAAATTCGCGCGCATCGGCCGGAATGCGCATCTGCGGATGGGTCAGGATGAAGGCGCCGATGTCGCGATCCAGGGTGAAGCCGTCGACGCCGTCGCCGGTGGTCAACACCAGCATGGTCGCCGGCCCGTAGAGCGCCAGACCGGCACAGACCTGTTCGGTACCCGGCTGCAGAAAGTCTTCGAGACTGGCATGGTCGCCGGGATTCGGCGCGCGCAGGATCGAAAAGATGCTGCCCACCGTCAGATTGACGTCGATGTTGGAACTGCCGTCGAGCGGGTCGAAGACCAGCAGATACTTGCCGCGCCGGCAATGGTCGGGAATCTTGTAGACGTCTTCCATTTCCTCGGAAGCCATGCCGCTGAGATAGCCGGTCCATTCGTTTTCCTGCAGCATGACTTCGTTGCTGATGACGTCGAGCTTCTTCTGCACTTCGCCCTGGACGTTGACCATTGCCCCGTCCTCGCCGGCGTTGCCCAGAGCTCCGACCAAGGCGCCCTTGTTCACCTGGTTGGAAATGACCTTGATGGCCGTGGCCAGCGAATTGAGCAGGCCGGAGAACTCTCCAGAGGCACCCGGATGCTTGTGTTCCGCCTCGATGGTGTAACGCGTCAGCGTGATGCGCTTCTGGTGCATGAGCCCCACTCCCTAATGTTTTGTCGAAGTATCCGCAACCGCTACCGGCCCGCGTATCCCCGCTTGCTTAGCGGCCAATGTAATCGCATCGACCTATAAGCACCATTCACTTTTTCTTATCCTTCAAATAAGCCCGCTATTTTCCCGGAAGCATCAGCGGAAGACCTGCCGCGATCGCCTCTAGCGCGTCAGCTCCAGATACAGGCTGGGCAGCGTCTCGGGCAAGCGCTCGATGCGGTCGAGCACGCGCCAGCGCTTGCCGAAGATGTCGCGCACATAGTCGTCGGCGCGCGGATCGAGGCTCAGACAGAAAGTCGTGACGCCCTGGGCCGCCAGCTCCTCGACGGCCTTGCGGGCATCGGCGCGCAGGTGGCCGGGCTCGGCTACGTCGATGTCCGCCGGCTCGCCGTCGGTCAGCAACAGCAGGATCTTCTTGTCGGCGCGGCGCGCCGACAAATAGTGGCCGGCATGGCGCAAGGCCGCGCCCATGCGCGTCGAGAATCCCGCTTGCAATGCCGCCAGCCGTGCCTTGACCGTGTCGTCCCAGCGCTCCGAGAAGCCCTTGATGTGCTGATAGCGCACCTCGTGCCGGGTATTGGAATGGAAGCCGGCAATGGCATAGGGATCGCCGAGACAATCGATGGCCCAGGCCAGGAGCGAGACGGCTTCCTGCGATAGTTCGAGAATTGTCTGCCCGCTCGCCGTGCCGCCAGCGCCAACTCTCTCATTGAGCGATGCCGACAGATCGAGCAGCAGCAGGACCTCTATGTTGCGGCCGTCCGTGCGATGGCTCATGTTGATGCGCGGATCGGGAGTGGTGCCGCTCTTGAAATCGATCAGCGAGCCGACCGCGACGTCGAGGTCGAGCTCGCTGCCCTCCTCCTGATAGCGGATGCGTACCTTGTCTTGCGGCTTCACCAGATCGAGCAGGCGCTTGAGATGCTTGGCCAGCGCGGCATGCTTGGCCAGCAGGCGATCGATCTCAGCAGGATTGCCGCTCGGATGCAGCGCCTCGTAGACGCTGACCCAGTCCGGCCGGTAGGTCTGGCTCGCGCCGTCCCATTCGGGGTAGCGGCGCGGCGGCAGGCCGCGCAATTCTTCGCCGGGTTCCAGCTTGCGTTCCTCGTCGAAGGCCTCTTCCTCGTCACCTTGCTCGATGAATTTCCACAACTGGCGATTGTCGTCGCGGTAGTCGATGACCGTGTCGTCAAAATGTATTTTGGCCAGCTGGTCGCTCTGGCGGCGTGTCTGTGTGACGTAGGCGAGCGCCAGCGCGGCGCATTCCGCGGTGCTCGAATCACGACCAGCCAGCATTTGATGGAAGCGCCGGACGAAATCGAGCAGCACCGGTTCGCCATAGCCGTGAGCGGGATCGAGCAGGGCACGCGAGACCATCGCCAGGCGGTGGCGCAGGCAGGATGTGGTTTCCGCATTGCAGGCATCCGCCAGCGGCTTGGGATGCAGGGCCAGAAAGATGCGGGAGAGGCCCGGATATTCGCGTATCAACAGCGTCTCGATGCGACAGTCCTCGAAGAACTCGACCGCCATGCGCTGCAGGGGGCTCCAGTTGTCGGCGATCTGCGCCTGGCTCCAGCGCCGATGGCCGACCATGTGCGCCAGCACGGCGCGATAGCGGTCGAGACCGCTGACGCCCTTGCCGTCGTCGAACACGTCGGGCACGCGCAGGCCCAGATGGTCGTAATAGGGCACGGGCTTGCGCAACTCGCCGCTCGTCAATGGCGCGGTCGAATACGGCACCAGTTGTTCGCTGTCGCGCCACAGCGCGCGCAGATACAAATCGAGTTGGCGTTCCACGTCGGCGAACAGCGTGCCGTGGCGTTCACGCTGCAGCACGGCATGGCTATCGGCCGACTGCAGGCTGAAATAATCGACCTGGCGCTCCGGGTGATCGGCGTAATTGCGTATGCCGTACTCGGTCCAGCGCTGCAGGCCGGTGGTCGACAGCAAGCCGAGCAGGCGCGGCGCCTGCTCGAAGAATTCGGGCAGGCCGGGACTGGGAAAGGTGGTGTGGTGACCATGGATCGAACCTGTGGTGCGCGCCATCAAGTTCAGCGCGATGTCCAAATAGACCTCAATCTGCTCGGCCGACTGCAGACGCCGGGCGACGGCGGCCAAGGTCTGCAGGAAGGGCGTGATGGCGCGGCTGTTGGGCGACTTCTGCATGGCGCGGATGACGGCCATCACTTGCGGCAGCAGGGGTTCCTGGTCGCCGCTGGCGGCAGCGACCACGGTCGGCCACTCCTCGAGAAAGGCCAGCAGAGGCTCAGCGCCGCGGCCGAGCTTGCCGATGACGCGGGCCGCCTCAAGATAGGCATCGAGTTGCGGCTTGCTGAAGCTGGCGAGCGCAGCGTAGATGCACTCTTCAAAGACATCGGCAACGGGCGCTAGGCCGCAGTCCAGCGCCTGCCAGGCCGCTTGTACCTGGGGATGCGCGTAGCTGCGGCTGCGCGCATCCGGCACATGTCTAACGCCCGTGACCATGTTGTATCGCTGCTTAAGGCCAGTTAGCGCCGCTTAGCGCCGTATCGCCAGCGCCAACTCTTCAGGCGAAGCTGGCATCGACGGCATGATCGAGCGTCGCCCGAATGTCGGCGTCGTCGGTGATCGGCCGCACCATGGCCATGCGGCAGGCATCCTGCGGCGCGACGCCGCGTTTGATCAAGGTGGCGGCATAGACGATGAGCCGTGTCGAAATGCCCTCGTCGAGGCCGTGACCCTTGAGGTTGCGCGCCGTCTGCGCGATTCTCACCAGCGTCGCGGCCGTGCCGGCGTCGAGGCCGGATTCCTGCACCACGATCTGCGTTTCCAGCGCCGCTTCGGGGTAGTCGAAATCGAAGGCGGTGAAGCGCTGCTTGGTCGACTGCTTGAGATCCTTCATCAGGCTCTGATAGCCGGGGTTGTAGGAGATGACGAGCTGGAAATCGGCATGCGCCTCGATCAGCTCGCCCTTCTTGTCCAGCGGCAGTACGCGGCGATGGTCGGTCAGCGGATGGATCACCACCGTGGTGTCCTGGCGCGCCTCGACGATCTCATCGAGATAGCAAATCGCGCCGATGCGCGCGGCGGTAGTCAGCGGGCCGTCGAGCCAGCGCGTGCCGCTGGCGTCGAGCAGGTAGCGGCCGACCAGGTCGGATGCCGTCATGTCCTCGTTGCAGGCCACGGTGATCAGCGGCTTGCCCAGCTTCCAGGCCATGTACTCGACGAAGCGCGACTTGCCGCAGCCGGTGGGGCCTTTCACCATCACCGGCAGACGGGCGTGGTAGGCGGCTTCGTAAAGCGCGACCTCCTTGCCTTGGGCCTCGTAGTAGGGTTCCGCCCTGACCAGAAACTGCTCTTTGTTCGACATGGCGAATTCCGATAAATGAGCCGATAAATAAGCCGATAAAAATAGTCGGGATTAGGGACCAAAAAATCCCCGCCGCGGCGGGGATTCCGATCCGGATGGATTACCTGTGCGAACCGATCTTTTCGCGCCAGCCCGGATACAGCATGTCGGCATCCTTTGGGAAGGAATCGAAGGCACGGGCGAATTCCTTGTGCTCCTTCGCGTACTGGATCGGATCGGCGCCGGCCTTCCAGCACTCGTAGGCCTGGCGCAGCGACTTGGCGCCAGCGGCCGGGCTGTCGATGTGGCCGTAGGAACCTCCACCGGCGGTGTTGATCACATTGCCGTGGCCGAGGTTCTCGAAGAAGCCGGGCAGGCGCAGCGCATTCATGCCGCCGGAGATGATCGGCGTGGTGGCCTTGATGCCGTCCCACTTCTGGAAGTAGACCGGGCCCTGGCACTCGTCGCGCTCGATCATGTAGGCGATGATCTTGTCGTCGCCTTCGCCTTCCATCTTGCCGTAGCCCATGGTGCCGACGTGGATGCCGGAGGCGCCCTGCAGGCGGCTCATCTTGGCCAGCACGAAGGCCGTATAGCCGCGCTTGGCGGACGGCGAGGTGACCATGCCGTGGCCGGCGCGGTGGTAGTGCAGGAACTGGGCGGGATACTGGCGGCGGGCGGTGGTGACCATGCCGGGGCCGCCGACGAAACCGTCGACCAGGAAGGCCAGCTTGTTGGCGTCGGTGCCGAAGGTCTCCAGCGCGAAGTCGGCGCGGGCGCACATTTCGTAGTGGTCGTCGGCGGTGATGTTCATCGAGAACAGCTTGGCCTCGCCGGTTTCGTCCATGGCGCGCTTCATCGCGTCATAGACCAGCGGCAGGGTCTTCTTGATCGGGGCGAAAACCTGGTTGCCTTGCGGCTCGTCGTTCTTGATGAAGTCGCCGCCGAGCCAGAACTGGTAGGCCGCCGCAGCAAAAGGCTCGGGACGCAGGCCGAGCTTGGGCTTGATGATGGTGCCGGCGATGTAGCCGCCATCCTTGACCGGGCGGCCGAGAATGCGCCACATCTCCTCGATGTTGGTGGCCGGACCGTCGAACTGGCGGACGACTTCGGGCGGCATGTAGAAGTCGATCATCTTGGCATGCTCGATGTCGCCCATGCCTTGGTTGTTGCCGATCACCAGCGTCAGGAAGGAGACCAGCATGAAGCGGCCGTCGATCACATTGCGGTCGAACAGTTCGATCGGATAGGCGATGCGCATGTCCTCGGTAGCTTCGTCGATGTGATAAACCAGCGCATCGACGCCCTTGGTGAAGTCGTCGGTGGTGGAAACTTCGACGTTGGTGCCGGTGGAGGACTCGGCAGCGAAGTGGGCGGCGGCTTCGAGGTAGCCGGTACCGGCCTTCGGCTTCATCTTGTAGGCGACCAGGATGTGCCGGCCGCCCTTGATCAGGTCCTCTTCCTTGAGGCTCAGGTCGGCGTAGCGATTCGATTGATCCATTCGGTTCTCCTCATTCTCGGCATAGTGAAGTATTGCATTCGGGGGTGGCTTCAGGAGACATCTTAGTCAGCCTCAACCATAACTAACAGTCACGTCTGTTTATCATTACCATCATTTTTTACTGATGAACTCCTGATGCCAGGTACTTAGCAACTCAAGGTCGACCATGGCTTTGCCATGCATGTTGCCGCGCCGCACGACGCTGGGCCAGCCCGGTTCGCCAAGGCCCGAGAGCACCGCAACGGCGCCCGCAAAGTCGTGCCCATGGCTGTATTCGCTCTCGGTCACCAGCGTCGCCAAACCGGCGCCCAGGCTGGCCTTGAGACCATTGGCCGAATCCTCCAGGGCAAGGCAGGCCGCGGCCGGCAAGTGCATTTTTTCCAGCACCCAGCGGTAGATGTCCGGCGCCGGCTTTTTTGCCGGCACCGCGTCGCCGGCGCCGATGACCTCGAACCAGGACACGGCGTCCGGTGCCAGGCTGGCGCGCAGCAGCGTGGTGACATTCTCCGGCGTGGTGGTCGTGGCGATGGCCAAGCGCAGCCCGGCATCGCGCGCCGCCTCGATCAGGCGGCGCACTCCCGGCAGCAGCGGAATGCCGCCGGCCTCCAGCAGCGCCAGGTAATGGCGCGTCTTGACCGCGTGCAGGGATTTGATCCGCGCCGCGGCATCCGGTCGCCGCAGGAACTCGCGATCATGGCCTTCGGCATAGAAGCGCATGCGCTCCTTGCCGCCGGTGACCGCCAGCAACTCGCCGTAGACTGTCGCGTCCCAGTGCCAGTCCAGGCCGGCTTCGGCAAAGGCCGCGTTGAAGGCGGGGCGATGGCCGTCGCGTTCGGTATCGGCCAGCGTGCCGTCCACATCAAAAATCAGGGCTTCCAGCATGAAGCGCAGCATAGCCCTCAACTACCCATAAGCGATAGTCATGCTTTCTTATGGCGGTGATAAGATAATTCGAGCGCAGTGGCGTCATTGTTGCGTCATTGTCGCGTCATGCAACCGGTCTCGGAAGGTCCCCGTCGATGAAGAACATCACCCTGCGTCAGCTCAAGATATTCGAAGCCGTTGCGCGCCATCTTTCATTTTCGCGCGCGGCCGAGGAACTCCACCTGACCCAGCCTGCCGTGTCGATGCAGGTGCAGGCGCTGGAAGACCAGGCCGGCCTGCCGCTGACCGAACAGGCGGGCAAGAAAGTTCGCCTCACCGCCGCCGGCGAAGAAGTGGCGCGTCAGGCACGGCGCATCGCCGAGCAACTGCGCGAAGCCGGCGAAGCATTGGCCGCGCTGAAGGGCGTCGAAGCCGGACGCCTGAAGATCGGCGTGGTCAGCACCGCCAAGTATTTCGCACCGTCGTTGCTGGCCGAATTTCGCCGCCGTCATCCGGGCGTCGAACTGCAACTCACGGTCAACAACCGGGGCACCATCGTGCGCCACCTGGCCGAGAACGACATCGACCTGGCGATCATGGGCACGCCGCCGGCCGAGTTCGAAACCGTGGCGAAGATTTTCGCCGAGCACCCGCTGGTGTTCATTGCCGCGCCCGGCCACCGCCTGGCGGACAAGCGGCGCATCGACCCGCAGCGGCTGGCGGAGGAAACCCTGCTGATCCGCGAACCCGGCTCGGGCACGCGCGGCGCACTGGAGCGCTTCCTCGAGGAGCACCAGGTGACGGCAGGCAAGCGCATGGAACTGGGCAGCAACGAGACGATAAAGCAGGCCGTCATGGCCGGCCTCGGCCTGTCCTTCATTTCGGAACACACGATCGGCCTCGAACGCTCGGTCGGCCGCCTGGTCGAGCTCAACGTCGCCGGTTCGCCGGTGAGGCGTCAGTGGCGCCTGGTCTATCGGACGGACAAACGCCTGATGCCTGCCGCAACCGCCTTTGTACAATTCATGGACAGCGAAGGTTCGCGCCTGATCGAGGCGCAGGTCGGCAAGCCGAAACCCATGGTCGCCGAACCCGCCTCGCGCAACGGCGAACGCCGGGCGCCGAAGAAGCCGCCCCCTGCATAAGAATCGATGTGCGGTAAAAATGCACGTACTGACCACGATCAGCAGCAATGGAATTTGCCCCGGAGGATGACGACAGATGAACCAGACAGTTCCCACCCAGCAATCGCAGCTCAACGCGCTGCAGGACCGACTCGACTTTGCGAAGAAGCTGCAGGCCCTGTCGACCCGGATCCATGCGACCGACAATATTTCGCAGATCATGCTCGACCTGGCGCCGGAAATTTGTGCGCTGTTCCAGTGCGAGCGTCTGACCCTCTACGTGCTCAACAAGGAACAAGGCACCCTGATCTCCAAGGTAAAAACGGGCATCGACGCGGACAAGGAACTGGTGTTGCCGATCAGTAGGCAAAGCATCGCCGGCTATGTCGCGCTGACGCGCAGCACCTTGCGCATCAACAACCTAGACGACCCCACGGAACTGCACGACATCGACCCCGAACTGCGCTTCTTCAACGAGGTCGACCGCGCCACCGGCTTCAAGTCGAAGCAAATGCTGGTGGCGCCCTTGTTGCAGGGCATCAGCAAGGAACTGGTCGGCGTGCTGCAACTGATCAACCATTGGGGCGACGGGCGCTTCGACAGCATCGCCGAGGAAGGCTTGGAAACCCTGACGGCCACCCTGGCGCTGGCATTCTTCCAGCGCATCAGGACCGGGGCCTTGCTGCCCAAGCGCTATGAAGCCCTGGCCAGCCAGGGCGTGATCTCCGCACCCGAGCTGGAACTAGCCCAGCGCTGGGCACAACGCAAGAACAAGGATCTGGAACAGGTGCTGGTGGAGGATTTCCAGGTGCCGCTGGCTGCGATGGGTAGCGCCCTGGCCAGGCAGGCGAATCTCGCCTATCAGCCCTATGACGCCGGCTGGCGCCCGAACCCGGAACTGGTGAAACGGCTGAGCAGGGCAACCTGCCAACAGTACCAATGGTTGCCCTGGTCGCAAGAGCAGAACCTGTTGGTGGTGGTCACCACCGACCCGGACAATCGCATCGGCAGCGACAACCTGCATCGAAGCTTTCCCTACAACGAGATCCTGCTGCGCTACACCACGCGAACTGAATTCGGCAAGCTGCTGGAGAAATACTTCCCGACGCAGAAGTGAAGCAGCGGCACGCCCGCTCATGAAGCCGGCTGCCCACCAGGGGCAATGGACCGACGTGGCGCGCGGCCTATTTTCCGGGAGGAATCAGCCAGAGTGTCGCCGTCACCCCGAACGGAGTGATGAAGGCCTTGACGTGATAAGCGCCGATGGTGAGTCGCTTGCCGCCCTCGGGCAAGGCGCTCATGAAAATATCCGTAATCTGGTCGTCAGTGAGCGTGGTGGCGCCGGCGGCATGCCATTGCCTGACATGGCCGCAATTGTCGCGATCGAGCAGCAGGGCCTTGTCCTTCCTGGCGGCAGGCAGGCGAATGGTCACACCGTCGCTGTTCTCGTAGGCGCGGGCAGGGCCGAAGCTGGTCGGAATCTCGTCGCCGCCTCCGGGCTTCGCCGCCGCCTCGAGCGTCATGACTTCCTCGTCGGACAGTTGGCTCTCCCCCTCGGTGTGCCAGACCGTAAAGCCACCGCCCGGCCGCAACTGGATCAACAGCACGTTGTCGCTCGCCCAGCCTGATGTCACCAGCATCAGGCTGGCGACGAACAGCAGGATTCTCATGAATTCCGCCACTTGATCGAGCACCCGATGCCGGCGATTTGCTGTGCGGGACCGGTGCCGCTCAGGGCGACCTGTCGCATCGCCTCGAACAATTCGCGCCGGGGTCGCCCGTCGGCGCCTCCGCCTGCGGTTTCCTTGCGCGACTCGTCGAGCCGGCCGCGGTACTGCAGTTTCAGCTGCGAGTTGTAGCCGAAGAAATCCGGCGTGCACACGGCACCGTAGGCTTTCGCCACGTCCTGCGACTGGTCCAGCACATAAGGAAAGGGGAACGCCAGATCGCGCGCAAGCTGCGCCATGTTGTCCCACGAGTCTTCCGGGTAGTCGGTCGGGTCGTTGCTCATGACGGCAATGCTGCCGACGCCCAGCGCAGCCAGTTCCCGCGTGTCATCGACGATGCGGCGGATCACCGCCTTGACATAGGGACAGTGATTGCAGATAAACATGACCAGCAGGCCCTTGGGGCCGCGCGCGCTGGCCAGGCTGTGACGCCGGCCGTCGACTCCGGGCAGTTCGAAGTCGATGGCCGGACGACCGAAGTCGCAAACCGGCGGCGAAAGACTGACCATGCGCTATCTCCCTAATTTAACGTGAAATACATCGCCAAGCGCGACTTGTGGGGTTCGAGCGTAGCGAGTCACTGAGTAGCCTCTCCGTGAGGGGGCGAGGCGGGAATTCGCGACGCATGCGTCGCGCCGCCGCAGCCGGCTGGCTGTGCAAAGCCAGCCGTGGGCCGCGCAGCGGATGGGAGGGGCGGGCCCATTTGCCAGCTCGGGGTCCATCGAAGGTGAGAGATTTCATAATGTCGTGTGGCTTGCCGAAGCCAAGAGCGTTGGTGATAATCGCTGCATGATACCGAGATTTTTCTGCCCCTTCCCGCTCCACCCCGGCGCCACGGTCGAGCTTGCCGCCGAAACGGCCCACCACGCGCTGAAGGTCTTGAGAGTTGGCGCTGGCGACACGGCGACGCTGTTCGACGGGCGCGGCGGGCAATGGCGGGCCAAGCTCAACCCGGCCGGCAAGAGCTTGCGCGCGACGCTCGAGGAGTTCGACGACAGCGACTGCGAGCCGCCGCTGGCGCTGACGCTGGTGCAGGCGCTGGCGGCCAGCGACAAGATGGATTTCGTGGTTCAGAAGGCCGTCGAACTCGGCGTGCAACACATTCAGCCGGTGGCGGCGAAGCGCAGCGTGATCCGGCTTGCGGGCGAACGCGCCGAACGCCGCGTCGAGCACTGGCGCAACATCGCCATTGCCGCCTGCGAGCAATCCGGGCGCAACCGCGTTCCCAGCGTAGCGCCGATTCTTGATCTGCCGCAATATCTTGGCCTCGCAGCGCAGGACAATGCGATACGCTTCGTCTGCGCGCCGGGGGCCACGGGGTTTCTGCGCGACTTGGCCGCACCCGCGCTACCGGTCAGTCTGCTGATCGGCCCGGAAGGCGGCTTCGAGGAAGGCGAATTGTTGGCGGCGCGGGCCGCCGGCTTCAAGCCCATCGGCTTGGGGCCGCGCATACTGCGCACGGAAACCGCCGGACTTGGCGCTGTGGCGGCAATGATGGCACTTTGGGGAGACTGGTGATGTTCGAATCTGCAGAAATCGGCCACAAGATCGACAAGGACACCTACAAGAAGACGGTGCCGGAACTGCGCGCGGCCTTGCTCGACGCCCAGTTCGATCTGAAGGAAAACGGCAAGATCCCGGTCATCGTACTGGTCAGCGGCCAGGACGGCGCCGGCAAGGGCGAAACCATCAACATACTTTACGAATGGATGGACCCGCGTTTCATCTCGACCCTGGCCTTTTCGGCGCCGACCGACGAGGAGCGCACACGGCCCTTCATGTGGCGCTACTGGCGGGCGCTACCGCCCAAGGGGCGCGTCGGCATCTTCGCCGGCTCCTGGTATTCGAGCCCGATCCACGACCGTCTCGAAGGCGGCATGAGCAAGGCCGACGTGGATGCGCGCATCGACCAGATCAACCGCTTCGAGGCCATGCTGGTCAATGAAGGTGCGCTGGTGCTGAAGTTCTGGTTCCACCTGACCAAGGACGGCCAGAAACGTCGCCTGAAGACGCTGGAAAAGGACCCGAAGACGGCCTGGCGCGTCACCAAGTGGAACTGGGAACGCCTCAAGACCTACGACAAGCTGCAGGACGTGGTCGGCCATGTGCTGCGCATGACCAACACGCCCTGGGCGCCCTGGATCATCATCGAAGGCGAGGACGACCGCTACCGCTCGCTGATGACCGGCAAGATCCTGCTCGAAGCGATCCGCCATCGCCTGGACAATGCCGGCATGCAGACCACACCGGTGGCGCCGCCGATCCGGGTGAGCATCGACGGCCGCAATGTGCTCTCGGAACTCAACCTGAAGAGAAGCCTGACCGACAAGGAATACGACGAGCAACTGGCGAAGTGGCAGGGCAAGCTGTCGGAACTGGTGCGCGACCCGCGCTTCAAGGGCCGTTCGCTGATCTGCGCCTTCGAGGGCGCGGATGCGGCCGGCAAGGGCGGCGCGATCCGCCGCATCGCCGCGTCCATGGATGCGCGCGACTACCAGATCGTGCCGATCGCCGCGCCGACCGAGGAAGAGCGCGCCCAGCCATACATGTGGCGTTTCTGGCGCCACATCCCGCGCAACGGCCGCGTCGCGATCTTCGACCGCACCTGGTACGGCCGCGTGCTGGTCGAGCGCGTCGAGGGTTTCTGCGCCGAAGCCGACTGGCTGCGTGCCTATTCGGAGATCAACGACTTCGAACACGAGTTGTCCGAAGCCGGCGCCATCGTCTGCAAGTTCTGGCTGCAGGTCAGCCAGGAAGAGCAACTGAAGCGTTTCAAGGAGCGCGAGAAGATCGAGTTCAAGCGTTTCAAGATCACCGAGGAGGACTGGCGCAACCGCGAGAAATGGGATGCCTACCAGCAGGCGATCTGCGACATGGTCGATCGCACCAGCACCGGCACCGCGCCGTGGACCCTGGTCGAAGCCAATGACAAGGGCTATGCCCGGGTCAAGATCCTGCGCACCCTCTGCGAACGCCTGGAAGCCGAACTGGAAGGCAAGGCGATCCCGACCGCGAAGCCCGACAAGCCGTCCAAGAAGGACAAGAAGGCGAGCAAGGAGGCCGCCAAGGCTGCGCCGGCACCGGTCAAGGCCGCTACGCCCGTGCCGAAACCGGCACGGCCCAAGGCGCCGCCCGCTCCCAGGAAAGTCGCGCCAAAACCAGCCACGCCCAAGAAAGGCAAATCCGCCACATGAGCCTGGAAACCCGTAGCAGCCAGCCCGACACCGACGCCCGCCTGGTCGCCTGGGTGCGCCAGGCGGCGCCTTACATCCATGCCTTTCGCGGCCGCACCTTCGTCATCGCCTTCGGCGGCGAAGTGCTCGAAGCGGGCGCCGCGCAGGCGCTGATCCACGACATCGCACTGCTCGACAGCATGGGCATCCGCCTGGTGCTGGTGCATGGCGCGCGGCCGCAGATCGATGCCGAAATGCACGCGCGCGGCCTGACGCCGAAGTTCCACAAGGGTTTGCGCGTCACCGACGCGGAGGCGCTGGAGTGCGTCAAGCGCGCCATGGGCGTGACGCGCATCGAGATCGAGGCCCTGCTCTCGCAAGGCCTGCCCAACACACCGATGGCCGGCGCCTTCCTGCGCGTCACCGGCGGCAACTTCATCACCGCGCGTCCGGTCGGGGTCGTCGACGGCATCGACTTCCAATACACGGGCGCCATACGCAAGGTCATCGCCGAAGAAATCCAGGCCGACCTGGCGCAGGAAAACGTGGTGCTGATCACGCCGATCGGCGCCTCGCCCACCGGTGAAATCTTCAACCTGGCCTGGGAAGAAGTCGCCGAAGCCGTCGCCGTGGCGATCAAGGCCGACAAGCTGATCTACCTGTGCGACGCGCCGGGACTGGCCAATCCCAAGGGCGCGCTGATCGATGCCTTGACCGCCGACGAGGCGCAGAAACTTGCCGCCAAGCACATGTCGGCGCAAGCGCCTGAAATCGCCCGGGTCCTGCCCAGCGCCATCCGCGCCTGTCGCGCCGGGATCGGTCGCGTGCATTTCCTCGACCGTCAGGCCGACGGCGCGATGCTGATGGAATTCTTCACGCGCGACGGTGTCGGCACCGTGATGACCAGCGTTCCGCTGGCGCAACTGCGCGACGCCACGATCGACGACGTCGGCGCGATTCTGGGCCTGATCGAACCGCTGGAAGCCGACGGCACGCTGGTCAAGCGCGGGCGGGAACGCCTGGAAATGGAAATCACGCGCTTCTCGGTGGTGGAACATGACGGCGTGATCGTCGGTTGCGCCGCGCTCTATCCCTTCTCCACCGAAAAATCGGCCGAACTGGCCTGCCTCGCCGTGGTACCGGATTTTCGCCGCAGCGGCTACGGCGATCAGTTGCGCAACCACATCGAGGCGCGTGCCCGGAAGATGAAGCTCAAGCGCCTGTTCGTGCTGACCACCCGCACGGCGCACTGGTTCATCGAACGCGGCTTCATCGAGGCCGGCGTCGACGAACTGCCCGCAGCGCGACGCGAACTCTACAACTTGCAGCGCCGCTCGAAGGTACTCGTGAAGTCCCTGTAGCACTCGGCACAAGGTAAACTGGGCACCTTCTTGTAGTCTTTGCGAAAGGAAACACTGTGGCACGCATGGTCAATTGCATCAAGCTGGGACGCGAGGCCGAAGGCCTCGACCTGCCGCCCATGCCCGGCGAAATGGGCAGGAAACTGTACGAAAACGTTTCCAAGGAAGCATGGCAGCAATGGATCAAGCTGCAGACGATGATCATCAACGAGAACCGTCTGAGCCTGGCCGACGCCCAGCACAGGAAGTATCTGGCCGAGCAGGTGCAGAAGCACTTTTTCGGCGACGGGGCAGACCAGGTCGGCGGCTACGTGCCACCCGCCAAATAGCCCTGGGCCGAAGACTGCAAGATTCGCGGCGCCTGGCGTCGGCGAGCTTCTGTCAGCGGTCCACTGTCATTTCGAGGCGACTTCCTTTTCCATGGCCTCGAGGCCGATGTGGCGCACGTCGCGCCCCTTGACCAGATAGACCACGTACTCTGAAATATTCTTCGCGTGGTCGCCGATGCGCTCAATGGAGCGGGCGACGAACAGCAGATCGAGTGAACTGGAAATGGTGCGCGGATCTTCCATCATGAAGGTGATCAGCTGGCGCATCGCGGCCTTGAAGCCGGCATCCACTTCGCGGTCCTGACGCACCACTTCGGCCGAGGCATTGACGTCGAGTCGGGCGAAGGCATCGAGGGCCTTGCGCAGCATGGCCACCGCAATATCCGCCGGCGGACGCAAATTGACACGCGGTACGACGCGGGAGTCGCCGCCATGGATGTCGCGTGCCATCTTGGCAATCTTTTTCGCCTCGTCGCCGATGCGCTCGAGATCGGTGATGGTCTTGACCACGGTCATGATCATGCGCAGATCGACCGCAGCCGGCTGGCGCCTGGCGATGACGTTGTTGCAGGCCTCGTCGAGTTCGACTTCGTGCCGATTGACCTGGCGATCGTTGGCGATCACCTGATCGATCAGCGCCATGTCACCTGACTCCAGCCCGTCCATGGCGCGCAGCAGCTGCTGTTCGACCAGGCCGCCCATCGCCAGAACGCGCGTGCGCAAGCCTTCGAGATCGGCATCGAAGCGCCGGCTGATGTGTTCCTGATTCATAGCGTCACCTGTTCGTCCAATGCCGACACTATAGCGAACACGCGTGAAGGAATTATTTCAGCGCACCGCGTCGGCGTAAAAGGTCTGCACGCCCTCGGCGCTGGCCAACAACAGGACATCCGCACCGCGCTCGGCGAACAGTCCATTGGTGACGACGCCAACGATCTGGTTGATGCGCGTCTCGAGGCCGACCGGGTCGGCGATGGCCAGGCCATGCACATCGAGGATCAGGTTGCCGTTGTCGGTCACCATGCCTTCACGCAGTTTCGGCGTGCCGCCGAGTTTCGCCAATTCGCGGCTGACGTAGGCACTCGCCATGGGAATTACTTCCACCGGCAGCGGAAATCTGCCCATGGTCTGTACCCGCTTCGATGCGTCGCAGATGCAGACGAAGGTGCCCGCCACGGCAGCGACGATCTTCTCGCGGGTGAGCGCGCCGCCGCCGCCCTTGACCATGGCCATGCTGCCGTCGATCTCGTCGGCGCCATCGACATAAATGCCCATGGCGTCGATGTCGTTGAGATCGAGCACGCGGATGCCATGGCCGGCCAGGCGCTGCGCCGTCGCTTCGGAACTCGCCACGGCGCCGCCGAGCCGGTCCTTGATGGCGGCAATCTCGTCGATGAAAAAATTCGCCGTGGAGCCGGTGCCGACGCCGAGGATTTCGCCGACCGGCAAGCGGTCAGCCACGTAGTCACGCGCCGCGCGCGCGACGGCCTGCTTCAATTCGTCTTGGGTCATAAGATCTCTCAGGAAATACGGGTAAATTCGATTCTGTCGTAGTCGGGCCCGCGGTCGAGCAGGGATTCCAGCCGCAGCCGCCAGCGCCCCACTTCGCTGCGCACATCGACCTCGATCTGGTCGACATAGGCACCTGCCGGCAGGATCAACTCCTTGCCCTCCTGGCTGACGATGATGGCGTCCGACCAGCCATGGCCGCCGCCGTCGGCCGCGCGGGTCCAGGCGCTTTCCTCGCCGACCGGTTTGGCCAGGGCGCAAATCGACGGCCAGGCCAGGGTTTCGATGCCGACGCTGGGACGATTCGCGGCATCGCGGCCGATGCGGCGGATCAGGCCCAGTCGCCAATCCATGCCCTCGGCCTCACGCAGGCAAATCAGCAAGCCGATGCGATGGCGCGGCAACACGGCCGGCATCACGGCGCCGAGCCCCGTGGTGCTGGCATCCACCTGGGTCCAGTTTTCCATCTGGGCCTGGTCGCCGCCGGTCTCCAGCCGACGCAGGATTTCGATCGGCGTTGTCGCTGCTGCCGTTTGCTTCGCCGCAGATGTTTCCGTTTTCAATCCGGCGTCGTCCGGCGCAACGGTGCCGAAACGCGTTTCATCGAAGAGCCGCAGCACATCCTCGCCTTCATATTCGAAACTGCGGCCCATGCGGGCAAATTGTGCCGATGCGATCATGCGCCGGGCAAGGCCAAAACCGAGCACCACGCGCAATTCGCCTGGCTGGCTGACGCGATCGTTGGCGCGCGTGGGAGGTGCCTGCGCCCAGTGGTTCATCAGGATCAGGATGGTGCTTTCGATCTGCTCACGACTGGCGGGCACCTGCGCCAGCCACTCGGGCGCCTCGTTCGGCTTTTTTACCTGGGCGGCAAGGCGCAGCACGGCGCCACGCAGTTTACGCACCGAACAATAGCGGATGCTGCCGCCGCCCGGATCGCCCTGCTTCAGCCGCTGCGGTCCCAGCGCCGCGGCCAGGTCGATGCGATCGGTGCTCAACTCGTTGGGCTGCGACATCAGGTCGAGGCCGTCGGTGGCGCGCAGGAAGCGCTCGGCGAATTCGAGTTGCTGCGGCACCACGTTGCCGACCGGCACAAATTCGAGATACAGCCCGATCAGGTACTCGCCAAGCGGCGTCGATGCGGCCTCGTTGCGATAGGGCACGACGCTGGTTTTCAGCAGGCCCAGCCGATTCAGCACCTGCAGCAGGTCGTGGGCTTCCTGCCACAGTTCCGCACCGGGCGTGCGGTAGCGGAAGCGCTGCAATTTCTTGCGCAAGGCCCAGGCCATCAGCGCACGCGCGGCGCAGCGCGCGGTGCGCACTTTGTCGTCGTCGGTGGCGAGTTCGATCGAGGTGTTCAGAAAGGAGCGGTAGCAACGGAACTGATGCGCGGCATGTGTGTCCAGCGCCGACCAGACCGAATCCGCCAGGTATTCGCGTTCCCCGACCGACAGATAACGCGTGAGCAATTGCACCACGCTGGGCCGGGCAAACTGGTCGAGCCGGGCCAGCGCCCGCAGCGTCAGCTCGGGGCCGATTTCGGCAACAGTGGCATCGAGCCCGACCAGCGATTCATCGACGTCGAACAGCAGGCGCCGCGGATCGGACTGCGGAATCTCGGCCATCAGTGCGTTCAGACTCGCGTCCGAAGCCCATGGATGGTCCGACGTCTTTTTTTCCTGGAACCGTGAGAGGAACTTGTTGAACACAGTACCGGGAGTGTACCCGGATCAGCTCACCTTTTGCGCATCGGCGGCAGGTCGGTGCAGCTGCCGTGCGCCACTTCTGCCGCCATGCCTATGGTTTCGCCCAGGGTCGGATGGGGATGGATGGTTTTGCCGATGTCCACCGCGTCGGCGCCCATTTCGATCGCCAGCGCGACTTCGCCGATCATGTCGCCGGCATTGGGGCCGACAATGCTGCCACCGATCACGCGATGACTTTCTTCGTCGAACACCAGCTTGGTGAAGCCATAGTCGGCGCCGTTGGCAATCGCGCGCCCCGAAGCCGCCCAGGGGAACTTGGCGACGCTGATCTTGCGCCCCACCTTCTTCGCCTCGTCCTCGCCGACGCCGACCCAGGCCACTTCGGGATGGGTATAGGCGACGCCGGGGATCACCGTCGCGTCGAAATGGCTCTTCTGTCCCGCCGCCGCTTCGGCCGCGACGTGCGCCTCGTGCACTGCCTTGTGCGCCAGCATGGGCTGGCCGACGATGTCGCCGATGGCGTAAATGTGCGGCACGCTGGTGCGCATCTGGCTATCGACCGGGATGAAGCCGCGCTCGTTGACCACCACACCGGCCTTGTCGGCGTCGATCTTCTTGCCGTTGGGCGCGCGACCGGCGGATTGCAGGATCATGTCGTAGCGCTGCGCCTCGGCCGGCGCCTGAGTTTGCCCATCTGCGCCTTCGAACTTGACCCAGAGGCCGTCGGGCCTGGCGTCCACGGCGACGGTTTTGGTCTTGAGCATGATCTTGTCGAAGCGCCTGGCGTTCTGCTTTTCCCAGACCTTGACCAGGTCGCGATCCGGCCCCTGCATCAGGCCGTCGAGCATTTCCACGACATCCACCTTGGCGCCCAGCGTCGAATACACGGTGGCCATTTCGAGGCCGATGATGCCGCCGCCGATGACCAGCATTCTCTCCGGTACGAAGCGCAGTTCCAGCGCGCCGGTCGAATCGACGATGCGCGGGTCTTTCGGGATGAAGGGCAGATGGAAGGCGGCACTGCCGGCGGCGATGATGCATTTCTGGAAGCGGATCACCTTCCTGGCGCCGGTCTTGTCCTGGGACGTGCCCGTGGTTTCCTCGACCTCCAGGTGATTCGCGTCGAGGAAGTGGCCGTAGCCGCGCACGGTCTCGACCTTGCGCGCCTTGGCCATGCCGGAGAGCCCGCCGGTGAGCTTGCCGACCACCTTGTCCTTGTGCGCGCGCAGCTTGTCGATATCGACCTTGGGCGCGGCGAAACTGACGCCGAGGTCGGCGGCATGTTCCGCTTCTTCCATCACGGCGGCGACATGCAGCAGCGCCTTCGACGGAATGCAGCCGACGTTGAGGCAGACGCCACCGAGCGTCGCGTAGCGTTCGACGATGACCGTCTTCATGCCCAAGTCGGCAGCGCGAAAGGCCGCCGAATAGCCGCCGGGACCGGCGCCGAGTACCAGCATTTCGCATTCGAGGTCGACCTTGCCGGCGAATTTTCCGACGCCGGCAGCAGGAGCCGCAATAGTTGGCGCTGGCGACACGGCGGACGCCGATGCTGGAGCGATTTTCTCTGTGCCCGCCGTGGCTGAATCGGTTTTCACCACCGCCACCAGCGTGCCTTCGGCCACCTTGTCGCCGACCTTGAGCTTCAACTCCATCACCACGCCCGAGACCGGCGAAGGCACATCCATGGTCGCCTTGTCGGATTCCAGCGTGATCAGCGAGTCCTCGGCCTTGACCACGTCGCCGACCTTGACCAGCACTTCGATGACCGGCACATCCTTGAAGTCGCCGATGTCGGGAACTTTCACTTCAACGCTGTCACTCATTGGGCTTTCCTTCCAGCTTGAACTCATGGACCACGATCGGCGGCCCGGACGAGGTATCGAATTCGATGCCGGCGGCGACCCCGGCTTCGGCAATGCGCGCCGCCGACATCTCGCTGTCATAGAGCGCATGCATCGCGCCCAGCGCGAAGTTGCGCCCGGAACCGGCGGCCCAGACCCGGTCGAACTCGAACACCTCGCGATACGAATAGACGCCGTAGATGCCTGTGGTATTGGCAATCAGCGCCGTGATCTGCGAGCTCTCGTAGGGATCGTCCTCGTCTTCCTTGGTGTTGAGGAAGGCGTGTTCCTTGAGGATGGGGTGCAGGCGGCGAAAGGTCTCATAAACTTCCATGCGCGTGCCGAGGCGGATTTCCTCCAGCTTCGAAAACGCCGAGAGCAGCACCAGATGGTGGGCCGAGGAGCCGCAGATGCCGATCTTGGAGCCGGCGATGTCGAGGATCTTGTCGTGTTCGCCCTTGTAGCTGCGCGCCAGGCGCGTGTCGCCGAAGGTGGTGAGGCCGTCGGCGGCGATCGCGACTTCGTCGCCCTTCTTGACTACGGTCAGCGTGGTCACAGCATGCTTCTCCGCATGTCGGCCAGGAGCTGCGCCAGATAGACATTGAAGCGCGTCGCCAGCGCGCCGTCGATGACGCGGTGGTCGGCCGTCAAGGACAGCGGCAGGTTCAGGCGCGGGACGAATTGCTTCCCATCCCAGACCGGCTTCATCGCCGATTTGCTGACGCCGAGGATCGCCACTTCCGGCGCATTCACAATGGGCGCAAA
>JAUYSD010000369.1 GCA_030696505.1 Sulfuritalea sp.
GGAGGATCTGACGGGTGGGAACGCAAGCGAACTTCAGGGGTGTGGCCCAAACCCAGGGCGCCAACTCGCTCCAAGAAAAAGTCGAGGGCTTGAAATTCTCCCGGCTCTTCATTATTCCCCCAAGGCTGCCGAATAGGCTCCAGCACATACAAGATATGGCTGCCTGGTCTTTCGTTTGGCTCGGGCGACAGCGCATTAATCTGAGCAACCAATCCCTCCAAATAGCGATTGGGCAACAACATTACCGGCAGATTAGGAAAACACCGCACTGCTTCAGTTTGGGCATCTTCATCCGCAACAAACAGTTCATCGGGCAGGACCTCCTCCCCATTACGAATAAAACGCTCACGGTAATTGACCCAATGATCGATCACCCCAATACTAAAGATGCCTAGCGCTCGTGCCATACGGCGTGCCTCATGCTCCAAGTCACTTGCCCAGCCCGTGCCACTCAGCAACATGGCCGCATCATCAAGTGCGTCGGACAACGATTCATTTTTCCAATTTGGAAAGGTGGCAGACCACAACGCCATGGCCGGGCCCTGCAGACAGGTTCGGACCGTTACATTGGACTGATTCTTAACCCATCCGAGAATAAGATTAGTGGCGCCTGCATCATGGGCAACAACTGCGAGAGGAGAAGACAGGCTAGTCATCTCTGAACTTTGCAAAGTAGAGAATGTCCTGAGCTTCCCCCTCAATAATCTCCTGCCGCACCCTCACTGCCTCAAGATGCATCCCTGAGCGTTCCAGAATCTTGATCATGCCCACATTACACCTGACCGTTCCCCCAGTGACTTTCCGAAGTCCCCTCTTTTCAAACAGAAATGACATCAGGGTCATCCACGCATCGAGGCCAAGACCTCGTCCCCAATACGCTTGATCGCCGAGCAGAATCCCCAAGTCAGCAGTGCTATGGGTCGGCGAAACATACGCCGTAATCGTGCCAACAACTTTCCCGCCCCCTCGCACACGGACCGCAAGAAACATGTTCTCCGTCCCGTCAAAGGAGCGCAGGTATTTCAGGCAGGTGTTTGAATCATGCTGATGTAAACGTTGGTTGCTGAACCGCACAACCTCAGGATCGCGCAACCAGCCAAGATACTCCTCGGTAATGTCCGACTCAGCAAAAGAAGTGAGTATCGTCCGCGCCCCCGTCAGCTCGCAAAGATTGTTGGTCACTACAGTCATCCTGCCTATGGGCTATTTATCCACCAGACTACTCATCCGACCCCACACCTTGTGAAACGCCGTGACAATACGATCAATGTCCTCGTTTGAAAAATCATACACACACATCCCAATGCTGAGATAGCTATGGTCCTGAAGTTTCTCGGCGACCGGGCAGATGCCTTTGCGATAATCAACATCGCGCTTACAGATCTCAGATGTCCACGGGAATCCCTTGGTGCCATAGGCCATCTTTTGCTGATACATTGGCAAAAGGTGAAGATTTTGATAACCCTTCCCAATGGGAACCCCCTCTGCCTGCAACGCCTCATAGATGCGACCGCGGCTGACCCGCAGTAACCCCTCATCCAGCACCATGGGATAGATATAGTAGGCATGGGTGCATCCTGGCCTGATCACCGGGGGGCGAAGACCAGCCAGACCATGCAGACCGGAGGTAAGGCGTTCCGCCGCATGCTGGCGGGTACCCACGAGCTCCTTCAGCTTTTTCAGTTGTTCGATGCCAATCGCGCACTCAATTTCGCCAAGACGAAAATTATATCCGATCATATTGCTAAGGTTGGTCACGCCCTTGTCGCCCACCACAGCTTCCGCATGGTTTCTGATCAATTGCAGGCGCTCGGCAATCTCGTCGTCATTGGTCACAAGGATTCCACCTTCGCCGGTATGGATATGCTTGTGGAAGTTCAGACTGTACCCGCCGACATCCGAAAGGGTTCCGGCATATTCACCCTTGACCATCGCGCCTGGCGCCTGCGCGGCATCGGTAATGACCTTGAGCCCATGCTTGCGGGCGATGGCCATCAGGACATCCGTATTGGCTGAGTGGCCGAAGATATCGACCGCCATGATGGCCTTGGTATAGGGCGAGATGGCGGATTCGACTGCCACGGGATCAAGACAAAATGTTTCAGACTCTATGTCGGCAAAGACCGGAATGGCATTCCAGTGCAGGATGGCCGTCGCGCTGGCACACATCGTCCAGGGGCTTACGATCACCTCGTCGCCCGGCTCGATACCTATGGCGCCGATAGCGGCGATCAACCCCGAAGTCCAGGAATTGACAGTGACTACATGCTTGACGCCGAAATACGCCTCACAGGCCCGTTCGAATTCCTGCACCTTTGGACCGCCGTAGAAGTCCGGGGTCCAGCAACCAAGGTATTGAGACAATACGCCACTCTCCACCACCTGTTTGGCAGCCGCTACTTCTTCCGGACCAATCGAATTGTAGCGCTTGAACGGGCTCTCTATAGTCTTGGGCCCGCCAAACAGTGCCAGCGGTTCGTCGATCGGGCTGTTGCTCATGAGAGAACCTTTACATTGATATCACGACCCAAGGTGCAGGATGCACCCAATAGCAGCTCAGCGGACAAGGCCGGACTTCTCCTTGATTCGTTCGCAAATCTCTTGCACCGCGAGGGCTGACCGACCCGTACTTGCCAACTCGGCCCCACTGCTTAATGCCTCGTGAATGTTGCTAACAGCGCCTAGCATGGCTAAGAGGTAGCCCCCTGCATGCCGCTCGCCTGCGTCAAGGGTTCGATACCCCCGAAAATGCGGACTCTCATTCGTGCGGCGTATCCGCCATGCCACGCCCCCCTCCTCCATGGTCAGCACCCCCCGCTCCGTAACAATCTGCAACTCGAACAAAGCGAAGTCGCTTGCATGGCCACAAACCAGGTGAATTGGTATGGTCTTGACCCCGGAGAGAATTGCAGGAACTGACGGATCATCGGGCAGGCCATCCCATACCGGAGTCCCTGTTGCCACGACACTCACAGGACCTAGCAGATGATGGAGCAAGTCGATCATGTGGGATCCGTTATTGAGAACCCCCTTATTGTACAGACCCACGACTGTGCGAACCGCCCCCCAAACACCGCTGGCCAGTTCGCCGCGAATACGCGTGATCTCCGGGTCCCAACGACGCGTGTGGTTTATCACCAGGGGTACGCCGGCCGCTTCGCAGGACTGAACCAACTCGGCCGTCGTCGCAGCATTTGGCGTGACCGGCTTTTCGCAAAAAATTATGCGAGGCTCCAGGCGAAGTGCAGCAAGAACATCACTGGCATGACAGTCCGTCGGCGAACAGATACTGACCACATCGAAACGGGAACCGGACTCGACCAGAGCATCCATTGAGGAATATCCACTAGCCACACCCCAATGGCGCATGAACTCCCTACGACGTGTCTCGTCGGGATCTACACAGGCGGACAACCGATACCGCCCATGACGTCTGAATGCACCCGCATGGGTGCATGGTGCGGCATCTGGTGCACGAGCAGCGTCAAAGCCGCCGGCAATATTGCCGCAACCAATGACCAGAACGGCGAGAGGATCAGAACCCGTGGCAATCGGCATGGCTGTTTACTTCATCTCCCGGCGTCTTCGTCTGATTTTCACCCTAACAACTCCCACCAAAGCGCCGTTCCTCGCTGCACATCCTTGCGAACCGATCTTCCCAGCACTTGCTCAAAAATGTTAGGGCGTTCTGTAACGAATACTTCCGTTCCAAGCGCCTGGAACGCATTCCACAGTAATGTGACGCTCATGCCATAGTCAGTGAGACCGACCAGCACCTTCACAGCACGCAAACCTTTCCGACCATCTTTTGCTGTATATGCTGATTTAGCATCGATAAATCAGGATGGCGGGCATTGAGCAGCCGAAACCGTTCGGGGTGCCGGTAGATATACAGCGACCCATGCTCGTGATCGGCAGGGTCTTGAGTCAGTTTCGCCAGCTTCAACTTAGCGGGAGGAAACACTTGGACATCCATACCGCGCGGGTAGGTCCGCTCTAAAACATTCGTGCAATAGTCCACGTGTAGGACAGGAAACGTATCATTTATGAGATCGAATCGCTTCCGGGTCGATCACCGGACAATCTCCCGTCGTTTCCACGATCAAATCGGCTTTAGCCGCCCGAGAAGCTTGCAGGGCCTGTTAAGGACATCCTCATCACTTCCCCGATAGCAGCCAACACCTAAACGACTGCCAACCTCTCAATGACCTCGCAGCCTTGATCAGTTGTCCTTGCGACGACCACAGCATCGATCTATTTGACTCGCCTAAGCCGCTCAATCATGATTTCGAGCATGGATTCCTTGTATGATCGCCACTAATCTCATGACCTTCTTATTCATTGCCATCGCCGTTATTTCCACAAAGTTCTCTCTCGAAGGTCTTTAATAATGATACTTGCCGCAAGTCTGTTGCCCCCCGCGTTCAAATGAACGTCAGTCCCAATCCCTGTGGGATACAGGGTTTTCGGATCTTCCACTTGTTTCTGAAATTCTCTCTCCAAATCGATAACCTGAAAATTCATTCGTTGAAACATTTCCAGCAATTCTTGCTTGGCATCCCTGTGGCTCAATGGCTGAAGGCTTATCCATTCGGAATATCGAGCTTGTTCAGGAACATAAACAACAATGATTTGACCACCCCAGTTAGCAACAGTATCTCTAGCCTGACTAAGCAATTCTGAATATACCGAGATGAGCTTTGCCCTAGGCCGTGTGCCCTGTTTGGCCAAATAGTGTGCGCGATTCAGAATTATTGAGCGCATGAGAAAGGCTGTAATGTTCTCCCATGGAAGGATAGAACTGACCGGTTTTTGAAGGCCGACACGGAGGGGGAGTTCGGTCTCGGCCAAGGACTTCTCATGCCATCGCACCAGTTCTTCCCTCAAACGCTGCTGCTGCTGTGACAGTTGCCTCGTTTCGTCCCTTTCAAGATAGAATTTGAGGTAGCTTTCGTTGAGTTCGTTCTCAAGATTTCCAAGATCGTTACCCTCAAAATAAAACCACAACACCAACTTGGGCTTGAACACCGCCATATATTCTTTGAAAATCGCATACTGCTGCAATGGCCCGCTTCCGCCAACTGCTGCATTTATCGTGGCAGGCTCAAACTCTGCTCGCAGCAGATCCACCATTAACTCTCCATCTTTTACACCGCACCCCGCCGTAATCGAATCTCCTAAAGCCACCAGTCGTGGCCTAAATTCTGGATCGTTCAGAAGACCTGGAGGATTCCTAAAACCAAACGTATCAGTCCGGAATCCGTCATAGGCTCCGCTTTCGTTGCACCAGAAGCTCCTTGCATCGCTTATAGGAGTCAGCCCCTCTATTCCGAAACCCACTGGGTTCACATACCCATAGACAAGTTCCCCCGCCTTTCGTTTATCTCTTATAACTTCAGCCAGCGAGCGCATATCAAAGCTCTCGCTCGGCAGCCGTGCCGCTGTTTTTGGTACCGCCCATGCCTGACGAAGTTGTGCGAGGACTTCAACCATTCCAACCGCAAAGATGCACGCACAGAGCACGAGCAGCAGATTGCGATTCTGGTCCTCGGACCTGAAAAGCCCCACAATACCAAAGAGCATACCTCCCGCAAGCATTCCCACAACAACCATTGTGGACATGACAGTGATCAGGGGCAGCGCGGAAAAATAGCGAAACAATAAATATGAAATCGCAAGAGCGATCAACAACACCGTGAGAAAGCGATTAAACGTTTTTGCAATATTCATGAATGCTCGACACGAGCCGTGCTGCCTCTCATCATTGGTCTCAAATAGAAAACTCGAAGAACAATAAGGATATTATTGCTTACCAATATAACTAGGGTGAATTATGGCCATGACAATCACATCCCGATGCTCACTGTTTTTGACTACGTGCCCCTGCAGAAGCCCCTCCTGGACAAAACCGAGTTTGCGGTAGAGGTGCAAGGCCTGGTTATTGTCGGGAAACGCGTACAGATATATGCGGTGCAGCCCTAGCTTGTTAAAGGCATAGTCGAGTAGTAGTCGGCTCGCCTCTGACGCCAGACCTTTCCCACGCGCCTCCGTATCGCCAATCAAAATACCGAACTCGGCCCGACGATGTTTGGAATCGATGTGATTGAGACCGATGGTGCCAGCACTCAAACCCGACGCGCGCTCGACAATTAAAAATTCCTGGCGGATTCCCTGGGCCCGGATCTGATCGAGCCACTGTAGATGCTCCTCCCTGGTCAGAGGTTTATCGCTGAACAACTGAGCCAGAACGTCGGGATTGTTCCGCATGCGTATGACATCGTCCGTATCCGCCGGTTCCATGGGTCGCAACATCACGCGATCGCCTTGCATCATTCCAAATCTTCCATTCGAATCAGCGCCTCGGCCAAAATCAGCTTGGCCGCGGTCCGGCCGATCACCTTCTCCAGCGAATCCGGCGCCAAACCGAACCCCAGCTTCCCACAACGCAGTACTGCCACATTATCATGGTTCAGTTGCTCTCCGACCCAGATGTCGCGAATCGCAAAGATGCTGCGGCGGGCGAAAGCACGCAACTCCTGCTCTTCTGGAAGCGGCTCTTTGCGCCCATGACCCAGCGCGCGTTCGGCGTCGCGTACACGTTGGACCAACATTTTGAGTTCATGCGGTTCGATTGCAAACGCGTGATCCGGCCCCGGCATCCGGTTGTCGAGAGTCACATGTTTCTCGATGAGACAGGCGCCGAGTGCCACGGCTACCACAGGCGCCAGGATCGGATCCCGCGAATGATCGGACAGGCCGGTCGGGAGCCCCGTCGCGTCTCGCAAAGAAACAAGTGCCCGTGCGTTTACGGCCTCGAGCGGCGTCGGATACTTTGCCGTGCATTGGAGCACAATGATGCGCTCATTGCCTTCCAACCGAATGACCTCTACTGCTTGCATGACCTCTACCAGCGACGCGGTCCCGGTCGAAATGATCATGGGTTTGCGTTTCCTGGCGATATGACGCAAGAGCGGTGCATGTGTCATCTCGTAGGATGCGATCTTGAAAGCCGGGACGTAGGGATCTAAGAGGTCGGCGGAAGCCTCGTCAAAGGGGGAGGATAGAAACGCCAGCCTTTTCATCCTGCAATAATCGGCCAGACGCGGCACCCACTCGTCGGGCGTCTCCATTTCCTTGATGATGTCATAGATCGGCCGGGATGTTTTCAGGTAGTCGCTCTCCCCTGCAAATCTCGGGTAGAGTGTGGCAGCCTTGAAATGTTGAAACTTGACAGCGTTCACCCCCGCTTCGGCCGCCACATCGATCAGCCGCAGGGCCTGTTCAAAATTACCGTTGTGGTTGCTTCCGGCTTCCGCCACGAGGTAGACGGGCTCCCCGTCGCCGACCCAATGTCCCCCGATCTGAATTCGGGTCATGATAACCGCGCCTCTGTCAGTTCCAGAATCGTTCGCGCCACACGGCTTGCACCCTGCCCATCAACCAGCCCTCTTCCTTGACGGCTCATCATAGCTCGCCTGGAAGCATCGTCACCCAACGACTTGAGTTCGTGCGTCACCTTCGACTCAAGATCACTGTCTCGCACATCGCCGCCCCACACGAGCGAACCGGCCTTCACAAGTCCCTTCAGATTGCCCGTCTGGTTCTCCGCTGTTCGAACGGCAATTGCCGGCGTGCCGGTAGCAGCAAGTTCATAGGTTGTCTGCCCACCTCCGCACAGCGCGAGGTCAGCGGCCAGCATCAGGCCACGCATATCGATGGGGTCTCTGTGCAAAACAATCGACCCAGCCACCCTCGACGCTTCATCCTGAAGGACCTCCAAATTTTCAAAGAGGGGGCCAACGACCACATCTTGCTTAACCGAACCTAGTGCACGTGTAATCCATTGCATCAGCCGCACCGTCAAGTTATTCGGATCGCTGCCTCCCACGGTAATCAGCACGCGCCCGATACGATCCGCAATAACCCTCGTGGGTATCCCCGCAAACTCGGGGCGGAGGAGGATAAATTGCGGCCCCAACAAGTACGCCGTCTCAGAGGCACCACGATAGCGCAATTGCTCGGCGCTGGCCGACCCATTGACGACAAGAGTCACTCGCAACTCCCGATCCGCCAGATCATCGAGGACCGCTACCACACGCGCCGCTTCACCCAATAGTTGGAAGTACGCCGGGGAGAACGCATAGGAATCAGCCACAATCGCGTCCACATTCAAATCCCTGCACTGGCAAATGGTCTCTTGCAAATCATGCTCAGGCCTAATGCGAATCGCATCAAACCCTTCAATCGCCGCGAACCTACATACTTCGGAATCTCCGTCCAACAGGAACAGGCTGTGCGCCCCTTGTGCTCGAAGCGCCAGAGCCAACGAGAGGCAGCGGCGGACATGGCCCAGCCCGATACGGCGCCCGCCACCTGTGCGAAATGCCACACGCACAACTTGTGTCATTTTCTGAAGTGACCGACCACCTTCATCACGGCGGCAGTGACGTCTTTCACATCTCCATCCGTCATCACGGGAAAGATCGGCAGACTGATCTTCCGTTCGGCCACTCGCCCTTCTTATCGGACAGCGCATCGACGTGCTGGCTGGTGCCAAGCCAGTGGGACTGAGCCAGATCGTCTGAGATCGCCTGTGTGCCGCGTCGTTTCAGTGCATCAGCTAAGGTCAGGCAACGCATGAAATGACCGGTGCCGATTTGACGTGAGGCATCGACGCGAAAGATGACTTTTCTCATGCGCCAAGTCTTAAAGCAGAAATGCTCCGTGCGGATTCAGTCATCCTGGATCTGAGAAATGGCCTTCATCATCAACTCGGCTCGCCGCCAATCTGCCTCGGTGTCGATATCCTGTACCCGCCAGCGTGGAATGATGACCGGGAAAGAATGCCGATCGAAAATTCGTTTGCGCTCTACCCAGGCAGTAGGCCCTCCCCAGTAGAACTGCCCGGCATCGTGCAGCGCCATAGGAAGATCCTGCGAACGGGTGGAGAACTGATCCGGAAAGAACATTTCAAGCCCGCCGTCAGGGTGGAGATGGAAAGAACGGAAAATGGGCGCAGCAAACTCTGTGACGGTAAACGCATAGGCCCAGGGACCAGACTGCAGCGCCACAAGACCACGGGTGAGATCCTCGACACGCACAAAGGGTGCAGTGGCATAGAGACAGCAGACGGCTTCGACCGGCCACTGTCGGTCAAGCATCCATTGGGTGGCATGGGCGATCACGTCAGTCGTGCCTGCGAAGTCATTGGATAACTCCACTGGCCGCAGAAAGGGCACCTCGGCTCCAAGGGCTTTGGCCACTTCGGCGATTTCGCAATCGTCCGTGGAAACAAGGATGCGGTCGAACAAATTGCTCTCGCAAGCTGCTGCAATGGAATGAGCAATCATAGGCTTTCCTGCAAAGGGCTTGATGTTCTTGCGCGGAATGCGCTTGGATCCACCACGAGCGGGGATGACGGCTATTTTCATGCTCTTGTCGCCAGTCGCAACGCAGCCACAACCAGGTCCTGTTGTGCTTCCGTCAGCCCCGAGTACATCGGTAAACTGATCGCTTCCGCGTAATAATTTTCGGCCTGTGGATAATCGCTCGACTTGAACCCGAAGCGCGCATAGTAGGGCTGCCGATATACCGGGATGTAGTGCAGATTCACGCCGATACCAGCCGTCCGCATACATTCAAACACCTCACGGTGGCTGCCCTTCATGCCATCCAACTGTAAACGGATAACATATAGATGTACGGCGGAGTAACTATCCGCATGTTGCCACGGTGTAGTGACGGGCAGGTCTTTTAGCAGCTTGTCGTAGCGCCCTGCCAAGACATGCCGCGTTGCTATAAGTTGATCCAGGCGCTGCAATTGACTCAAGCCCAGCGCTGCCTGAAAATCTGTCATCCGGTAATTGAAACCTAGTTCGAGCTGCTGGTAGTACCAGGGACCGTCGGGAGCGTGGAGCATCTCAGCTGCATCCCGAGTGATGCCATGGCTGCGCAGCTTCACCATGCGCTTGGCCAGTTCCGAGTCATTGGTGAGCGCCATGCCACCCTCACCGGTCGTGATGATCTTGACCGGGTGAAAACTGAATACGGTGACATCACTATAGCGACTATTGCCGATGGGCTCACCCCGATATTTTCCGCCGATGGCATGCGATGCATCTTCGATGATCTTAAAGCCGTAGCGCTGACCCAGAGCACGGATATCCGCCATGTCACAGGGTTGCCCACATAAGTGAACAGGGATCACCACTTTAGGCAAGCAACCTGACTGCTCTGCTTGCGCCAATTTCTCCGCCAATCGTTCTACGCTGAGGTCGTACGTGAGCGGATCGATATCCACAAAATCGACCCGCGCACCACAATAGCGCGCACAGTTCGCACTGGCCACAAAGGTGATGGGGCTGGTCCATACCCAATCACTTGCCCCCACGCCCAGCGCAAGGCAGGCAATATGCAATGCACTAGTAGCACTGTTAACCGCTACCGCATACTGCGCGCCGCAGTAACCAGCAATAGCTTTTTCAAACGCTGGTACGGCAGGGCCTTGAGTAAGGAATTCCGAACGCAACACATCCACTACCGCCTGGATGTCGGCTTCGGAAATGTCTTGGCGTCCGTAGGGGATCGTCATCTTCAGAACTTACCGAGCTTGTCGCGATTCTGCGCAATCCAGGTCCGCAAAGTCTCGATGCTCATCCAGTCGGTGTTGTTATCCGAGCAGTATGTAAATTCTGGCGCGACCTTTTTCCCGCCGTTGATTCGCTCGGGATCTTCGCTCCACTTATAAATCGCCGGAAGAATCTTGTAGTGATCCGCGTATTCATATGTATACAGCGCGTCCTCAGAACCAATCATCTGCTCGTGAAGCTTTTCGCCGGGCCGGATTCCGACAATCTCTTGTCGTACATCCGACGCAACTGCACGGGCAATGTCGGTTACCTTCATCGAAGGGATCTTCTTCACATAGATCTCCCCGCCGACCATGTCCTCAAGCGCATGCCAGACGAGATCCACTCCCTGCTCAAGCGTAATCATGAAACGAGTCATGCGCTCATCCGTAATTGGCAGTACCCCTTTGTCAACGATGGAAAGGAAAAATGGGATTACTGAGCCCCGCGAACCCATCACATTGCCGTAACGAACCACTCCAAATCGGGAGTCGTGGTGTCCGGCGTAAGAGTTGCCTGCAACGAATAGCTTATCGGAGGTCAGTTTTGTTGCACCATAAAGATTGGCTGGGCTAC
Source organism: Sulfuritalea sp. (assembly GCA_030696505.1). Lineage (GTDB taxonomy): Bacteria > Pseudomonadota > Gammaproteobacteria > Burkholderiales > Rhodocyclaceae > Sulfuritalea. The sequence continues at coordinate 11,205 of JAUYSD010000369.1, forward strand.
TCGCTTTATCGGTCGAAAGTGCGACGACTCGCTTTACCTTTCGATCGATGCAAGCATCGATCAGATTCATCGCACCCAGCACGTTGGTCTTCACGCACTCAAATGGGTTGTACTCGGCCGTAGGCACAATCTTGGTAGCTGCGGCATGAATCACGTAATCAATGCCGTCGAGAGCACGCAAGAGACGCTCTTTATCGCGCACATCACCGATGAAAAACCGCACCCGCTCGTCGGCATTGAACAGTTTGGCCATCTCCCACTGCTTCATCTCATCACGCGAGAATATGACAAGCCTGCGAGGATTATATTTGGCCAACGTCATGGGCACAAAAGTGTGCCCAAAGGAGCCGGTACCACCTGTTACTAAAATTGACTTGTCATTCAGCATGACATTTCCATCCAATCAACTGTTAACGATTTAACGCCCCCACTGATATCGATTCCGCCCGACTCGGCCTACAAAGTAAGGCACATACCCAGCGCCAGCATGTGGCATCTCTTATTGCGCATGAGAACCCCGTGATCGCCCTGTGACGAATCGATGGTT
>JAUYSD010000237.1 GCA_030696505.1 Sulfuritalea sp.
GCGTGGTCTATTTCGCGCCCGGCAGCCTGCCGGCCAAACCCGCCGCGGTGTTCCAGGGCGTGGACATGATGAATCTGTTCATCGTGGTCGAGACCGGCGACCACCATGTCACGGTGCTCGACGGCGACAAGCTGGAGCCGATCCACCGCTTCCCCAGCCGCTATGCGCTGCACGGCGGGCCGAAGTTCACACCCGACGGGCGCTATGTCTTCTTCGCCTCGCGCGACGGCTGGATCACCAAGTTCGACATCTGGAACCTCAAGGTGGTGGCGGAGATCCGCGCCGGCATCAACACGCGCAACGTCGCTGTCTCGGGCGATGGCAAATACCTCGCGGTGGCCAACTACCTGCCGCACACCTTGGTACTGCTCGATGCCGACCTCAATCTGCTCAAGGTGCATGAGGTCTGGGACAAGGAGCACAAGGAAAGCTCGCGCGTCTCCGCCGTGTATGACGCGGCGCCGCGCCAGAGCTTCGTCGCCGCGCTGAAGGACGTGCCCGAGGTGTGGGAGATCAGCTACAACCCGAAGGCAGACGACATCCCGGTCGGCATGGTGCACGACTACAAGTACAAGGAAGGCGCCTTCATCCCCGGCTTCCTCAATCCGCGCCGCAGCTTCCTCTCCGAACCGCTCGACGATTTCTTCTTCACCCAGAACTATTCCGAGCTGATGGGCTCCAGCCGTGAAGCCGGCAAGGGCCAGGTGGTGCATCTCGACGTGAGGAAGAAGATCGCCGACCTCAAGCTGCCCGGCATGCCCCACCTGGGCTCCGGCATCACCTGGAACTACAAGCCGCCGCAAGGCGCGCAGGACCGCACCGTGATGGCCACGCCCAACCTCAAGGAAGGCCTGATCACGGTGATCGACATGCAGGACTGGAGCACGCTCAAGACCATCCCCACGCTGGGCCCCGGCTTCTTCATGCGCAGCCACGAAAACACGCCCTACGCCTGGACCGATTCGATGATGTCGAAGGCCAAGGACACGCTGCAGGTGATCGACAAGCGCACGCTGGAGAAGGTCGCCGAGGTGAAGACCGATCCGGGCAAGACCCTGGCCCACGTCGAATTCACGCGCGACGGCAAGTACGTACTGGCCAGCCTGTGGGAACGCAAGGCCGACGGCGGTGCGCTGATCGTGTTCGACGCGGCGACCTTCAAGGAAGTGAAGCGCATCCCGATGGACAAGCCGGTCGGCAAGTACAACCTCTGGAACAAGATCAATCGCTCGGAGGGCACCAGTCACTGAAGCTAGCCGCGCAGCGCCGGGCTGATGTATCGTTGCGCCATCGCGATACTCAAAGGACCCGGCCATGAGTCACAAACACCGAAATGTCCTGCAGGCGATTTTCCACGATCCGCTCAGCAGCAATATCCAGTGGCGCGAAGTCGAGTCGCTGTTGCACCACCTCGGCGCCACGGTCGAACCCGGCCACGGCGCGCGCTTCCGCGTCGTCCTGAACCGGCACGAGTTCACCGTGCACCATCCACACCACGGCAACGAGTTCGGCAAGACCGACGTCAAATACCTGCGCGAATGCCTCGCTGCCGCCGGAATCAGCTTGTCGAGCTACGACGAGCAGCACAAGGCGGCCAGCAGTGACGGATGAAACCCAGGCCGGCAACCCGCTGCACGGCATCACGCTGAAAATGCTCCTCGACAGCCTTGTGGCGCACTATGGCTGGGAGGCGCTGGGGCAGCGCATCGATATCCGCTGCTTTACCCACGAACCGAGCGTCGCCTCCAGCCTCAAGTTCCTGCGCCGCACCCCGTGGGCGCGGGAGAAGGTCGAGGCACTCTATCTGCGCATGCCGCGCTCGACGGCAGAATGAAACTTCCATGGAGCTTCGATCATGACCATCTCGATGTACGCAGCCAGCGCTCCGTGTTTCGCCAACATGCTGCGCAATCTCGATGCGATCCTCGCCAAGACACAGGATCATGCGCTCGCCAGGAGAATCGATCCGGCGGTCCTGCTCGGGGCGCGGCTGTTTCCGGACATGCTGCCCTTCGTCAAGCAGGTCCAGATCGCCACCGATCACGCCAAGGGGGCGGTCGCCCGGCTGGCGGGTGTGGCGGTGCCGAAGTTCGAGGACAGCGAACAAAGCTTCGATGAACTTCGGGCGCGCATTGCCCGGACCATCGAATTCGTCGAGTCCTTTTCCGCAGGGCAGATCGACGGTTCCGAAGAGCGGGAGATCGCCCTCAAGGTCGGCGGCCATGAAATGAGTTTCACGGGCCAGCCCTATCTGGTCGGCTTCGCCTTGCCGAATTTCTATTTTCATCTGGTGACGGCGTACAACATCCTGCGGCACAACGGCGTCGACATCGGCAAGAGCGATTACATCGGCAGTCGCTAGTTAGCCGCCGACAGGATCGCGACGACATGCGCTCGACTCGTGCCACCGCGGCCCTGGCCAGGCTGAACTTGCGCAGCGAAGGGCATCACTACCTGATGGCTCTCACGGGTAGCGGCCAGTTCATTCTGCGCGAGCGTATCGACGGCGGCGAGTGGCCGCTTTCCGACGCCCTGTCCCTGGACGACTTCGTGCGCCTGCTGGATTCGATGGGGCCAAGAAAAATTGCCCGCGTGACCAAGAGCGAGGCTGCCTTCATGAAGCAACTGGGGAAAAAGACGTAACAGCCGTGCTGTGCCGAATTCCCGGACGTCGATCGACTGCCCGCGGCGAGTCAGGGCAATTCTTGGCAATTCAGGGCTTGCGGCTCCATTTGCCTTCGGCGTCGCGCAGCCACCAGCCGGACTTCCACTGCTGGTGCCAGCGCGCGCGCATCAGCTCCCATATTTCCGGCTCGGCGTCGCGCCGTCCGTTGCTGTCGGCCAGGGCCTGGATCAGCGCCTTGCGTTCCAGGTTTTCCACGTCGATCAGCTTTTCGGCGATCTGGCGTTTGGCCAGCGACATCTTGAGGCCGTCGCGCAGGTAGATGAAGCCGTCCTTGCCCAGGGCGATTTCGCCGGCTTCGTAAAAGCGCACCAGGCGCGACGTGCGTTGCGCCAGCGAATGCTTGACGACGATGACCGATGGCGTGCCGATATCCAGGTTGATCGCCGGCTTGGCTGCCGCATTGACGGGTTCGGCGGCCAGGACGTGGAGGGCCGGAAGGGCGAGACAGGCGAGCAGCAGTGCGATTCGTTTCATCGGGATTCCCAGGTTGTCATTTGCCGGCCAGCAGCAGTTTGAGGTCGGCGGCGATATTGGCGGGGGCTTCGCCATGGCGCAGCAGCAGGCGCAGCTTGCCTTGCGGATCGAAGGCGAAGCTGCCGGTGGAGTGATCGATGCTGTAGCTGCCCGGCGTCGAGCCCGGCTGTTTGGCATAAAACACCTTGAAGTCCTTGGCCAGCGCGGCTATGCCTTTTTCATCGGCATAGAGGCCGAGGAAGCTCGGGTTGAAGGCCGGCACATACTGCGCCAGCAGTTGCGGCGTGTCGCGCGCCGGATCCACGGTGGCGAACAGCACCTGTACGCGCTTGGCATCGTCGCCGAGCAGTGCCATGGCGTCGCGCATGGTCGACAGCGTGGTCGGGCAGACGTCGGGGCACTGCGTGTAGCCGAAGAACAGCACCACGGCCTTGCCCTTGAAATCGGCCAGGCGGCGCGGCTGGCCGTTGTGGTCGGTGAGGTTGAAATCCTTGCCCCAGTCGACCATCGACAGGTCGGTCGAGACGAAACGCGGGGGTTCGGAACAGCCAGCCAGCAGCGTGGCGCAGCAGAAAAGAATGGCCGACAGCAGTTTCATGGAAGGGGCGATGCAGGAGTGTCAGGAGGGCGTTCAGTGTACCATCCGGGTTGCCGTAATCCTTTCATAATTTTCGCGGGGTAATAGTGAATTCGCATAATGTCGCAATTTCCGGCGAGGCGTCAAAAGCCCTTGCCAGGGCATGGTTGTGGCTGGGGCTGATGGCGCTCATCGGTTCCGGTTTGCTGGCCATTTTGCTGGTGCTCTCGCGCACGCCGGGAATCCAGGACGTGTTCCCGCTGAAGGACTTTTTCCGCGCCGCGCTGGTGGTTCATGTGGACCTCTCGGTGGCGATTTGGTTCATGGCCTTCGCCGCGGTGATCTGGAGCGCGCTGGGCCGCGACGGCTTTGCCTGGCTGGGCTGGAGCGGCTTCGCGCTGGCGGCCGCGGGCACCGCGCTGATGACCGTCTCGCCCTTCCTGCCGGGTGCCGATCCGGTGCTCAACAACTACATTCCGGTGTTGCAGCAAAAGTACTTCTACGCCTCGCTGTGGATTTGCGCGGCGGGCTTCGGCCTGGCCGTGCTGCGCGCGCTGCTCACCACCTGGCCGAAGCCCTTCCTCGGTGCGCCGCTGCAAAGCGGGGCCTTCCTCGGCGCGGTGGCGGCCTTCCTTGCGCTGGCGGCCTTCGTCTGGTCCTGGGTGGTGGTGCCGCGGATCGAGGAAAAGATTTATTTCGAAGTGCTGTTCTGGGGCGGCGGCCATACCCTGCAGTTCCAGCATGCCATCCTGATGGTCGTCGCCTGGCTGTGGATTGCCGACCATCTCGGCCGGCCTTCGGAGCGGGGGGCGGGGGGAGGGATTTCCGTTTCGCCACGAGCGCTCTCCGCCATGTTCTGGATCGCCGCGCTGCCGCTGCTGGTGGTGCCGGCGATCTACTTCACGATTCCGGCCGGCGAACTACCGCACATGGAACTCTTCGCCAAGCTGATGATCTGGGGCCATCCCTACATGGCGCCGCTGATCCTGGTCGGCTTGCTCGCCGTGTGGGCCACGCGGCGGACGCCGCCCCAGGCCGCCAAATCGGCCTTCATCGCCTCCTTCTCGCTGTTCGCGGTGGGCGGCGTGCTGGCCTACATGATCCAGGGCGTGAACGTGGTGATTCCGGCGCACTATCACGGCTCCACCGTGGGCGTGACGCTGGCCTTCATGGGCCTGGCCTACGTACTGCTGCCGCAACTGGGCTTCGGCGAAGTCGAAGGGCGCATGGCGCGCTGGCAGCCCTATGTCTATGGCGGCGGGCAACTGATCCACATCCTCGGCCTGGCCTGGTCGGGCGGCTACGGCGTGCAGCGCAAGGTGGCCGGGGCCGAGCAGGCCCTGACCACGCTGCCGCAGAAAATCGGCATGGGCATGATGGGCCTGGGCGGCCTGATCGCCGTGATCGGCGGCATCATGTTCGTGCTGGTCTGCCTCAAACTGATGCTGCCGCGCAAGCGCTGAAAAACGCGGGGCCGGCGACGAGTGCGCCGGCCCCGCTACGAGCTGCTTCCAGCCGCCTACTTCTTGCGGCCGTACTTGCCGGTCAGCGTTGCCTTGCCGATGGAATTGGCATTGATCATGAAGCCGGCCAGCGAAGCCGTCGCCCCGGCAGGCAGTTCGAGCTTGTCCACCTTGAGCGCGTGCAGCGTGAAGTTGTAGCGATGCGGCTTGTCGCCGACCGGTGGGCAGGGGCCGCCCCAGCCGGGGCCGCCGAAGTCGGTGGCGATCTGCGCCGCACCCTTGGGCAGCGCCGAACCGTCGGCCTTGCCCGCACCCTTGGGCAGTTCCGCGGCATCGGCCGCAATGTTGGTCACCACCCAGTGCCACCAGCCGGCTCCGCCAGTCGGTGCGTCGGGGTCGTGCACCAGCAAGGCGAAGCTCTTGGTGCCCTTGGGCGCGCCGGACCATTTCAGGGCGGGCGAGATGTTCTTGCCGCTGCAGCCGAAACCCTGGAACACCTGCTCCTCGGCGATCGGCGCCGCGGCCTTGATGTCGTCGCTGCCGAGCTTGAATTTTTCGGCGTGGGCGCTGCCGGCCAGGGCCAGCCCCGCCGCAAGCAACAGACCGTTACGGATCATGATGGCTCTCCTTTCTGAATGAGATGGAGCGCCGATTCTAGAAGCATTGGCGGCGAGGCCGTGAAAGTTGGCGCTGGCGATACGGCGCTGCCGTCGTCTTTGCCGCAAAACCGGATACTCAGCCCATAATTCCGTCGCGGTGGCGATAAAGTCCTGCGGTCCGGCGGCTGCAAACCCAGGAAAGGGCTGAGTATCAATCTTGCAAGGAAGGAACGAATGCATGTCGGAGGCAAGGCGGCGCGCGAGGGATCGGCGATCGATTCGTTCTGCGCCTGGGATGGTGAAACCCTGGTGCTCAATATCCTGGGTCAGCCGGGCGCGAAGCGCGATGCGATCGGCAAGGTCAAGGGCAAGCAGCTCAAGGTCAGCGTCACCGCCGCGCCGGTGGCGGGCCGGGCCACCGATCACATGCTGCGCTTCCTGGCGGAGGAGTTCGGCGTGACAGTCAATGACATTCGAGTCGTGTTCGGCAGATTCAACGTCAACAAGCAGCTGCGCATCAAGTCGCCGGGAAAGCTGCCGCCGGTCGTCGGCAAGCATCTGGCGCAAGCATGAACGCCGACTATGCCGGCGACTACGAGATCGTCGCGCGCTTTCTCAATCCGACCGACGCCTACGTGCTGTGCTCCTGTCTGAAGATGGCCGGCGTTCCGGCGCTGGTAGCCGACGCGGAACTGGTGCAGACGAATTCGCTTTGGGCCGTCGCACTCGGCGGCGCCAGGCTGCTGGTGCCCGCGCTGCATGTCGCCGAGGCGCGGGAAGTCATCGCCGCATTCAACCGCGGCGAGTACGCCCTGCCGGACGATGACGCAGCGGTGAAATAGCGCCGGCGATAAAACAGCCCGGTCGCCTTGCGGCGCACCGGGCTGTTGTCTGAAGGCATATTACTTCGGCTGGAAGGCCATCGAGCGCGCCGAGATGGTGAAGGCATCGGAGAAGCACATACCTTCCTCGGCGCCCTGGTTCTTCAGCGTCGGGAAGATCGCCTCGACCATTTTCACCGAGCCGCAGGCATAGATTTCGTGGCCCTTGAGGTCGGGGAAATCTTCCAGGATGGCTTCATGGACCAGGCCGGTGCGACCGGTCCAGTGGTCGCCCGGCGCGGCATCGGAGATCACCGGGATGAAATGGAAGTTGGCGTGCTCGCGCGCCCAGCTTTGCGGCAGTCCGGGCAGGTAGAGGTCGGCCAGTTGGCGCACGCCCCAGTAGAGGTAGATCGGACGCTTGAGGCCGCGCAAGAAGGCGTCCTCGACCATGCTCTTGACCGGGGCGAAGCCGGTGGCGCCGGCGACGAAGACGATCGGACGCTCCGATTCGCGCAGCGAGAAATCGCCCAGCGGGCCTTCGAAGTTGACGGCGTCGCCCTCCTTCATCCGCTCGAAGACGTGGGTGGTGTAGCGCCCGCCCGGCATCAGGCGGATCTGCAGTTCGATCAGGTCGGACTGCTGCGGCGGATTGGCAAAGGAGAAGGCGCGGCGCTGGCCGTCGTCGAGGATGATGTTGATGTACTGGCCGGCCCTGAAGGGGATCTGCTGGCCCTGCGGCAATTGCAGCAGAACGCGCATCACGTCGTGGGTCAGCTTTTCCAGCTTCGCCACATGGGCGGTGTATTGACGGATGGCCGTCGCTGCGGCGGCCGCTTCGTATTCGATCTCGACGTCGCCCAGCGCCGTGGCGCAGCACAGCAGCACCTTGCCGGCCGCGAGTTCCGCGGCCGACAGCGCGCTCGGCTGGTACAGCCCGGGATCGACGTTGCCGGAAAGCACGGTGCATTTGCACTGGCCGCAGCCGCCGTTGCGGCATTCGTAGGGCAGGTTGATTTCCTGGCGCAGGCCGGCATCGAGCAGGGTTTCGTCGAAGCGGATGGCGACCGCCCGGTGGTCGGGGTGGAAGGTCACCGTCGCCTCGGCCTTGCCCGCGCCCATGCGCTTGGGCGGCAGCCACGGGGCGAGGAACAGCAGGGCGGAGAGGCCCAGGATGCCGAACCAGAGGTAGATCGGATCGACGACATAGACCAGGGCCAGCACCGGCATCTGGAACCAGTCGATCGCGATATTGGTCGGCACCACCAGCATGTCGGCTTCGCCGCCCTGGCTCACCACCGGCTTGACCAGGGCCAGCACGATGAACATCGCGGTGAAGGCGATGGCGATCGCGCGCGGCGGGTTGACATGGGCACGCGGCACGCGCTGCACATGGACCCAGGCAATGACGCCGGCAATCAGCGGTGCGCCGAGGTGGATGAAGGCGAGCAGGGTGAACAGCCGGCTGGTGACGTTTTCCTGGTAGATGAAATTGCGGATCAGGGTGCCGTTGAACATCGGCAGCGCATCGAACCATTCCGCGGTGGCGACGACCACGAACTGCGCCAGCTTGTCCCACACCAGCATGAAGCCGTTGAGGCCGGAGATGTAGACCAGCCAGATCAGCGCCACGCCGGTGGCCCAGGAGAACCAGCGGAAGCCGCGGTAACGGTCGTAGGCGAAGTGCCGCAGCATGTGCAGCAGCATGGTCAGGATCATGCCGTCGGTGGCATAGCGATGCACGCTGCGCATGATGCCGCCGGCCCACCACTGGTCGTGGGTGATGCTCTCGACCGATTCGTAGGCATCGTGCACGGCGGTATCGGCGAAGACATAAAGATAGATGCCGGTGCCGATCAGCAGCCAGAACTGCCAGAAGCTGATGGTGCCCAGATGGTAGAAGGGATTGAGCTTCTCGCCGAAGGCCGCGTTGAACAAGTTCTCCGCACGCATGAAGAACCAGCGCACGAGCTTTTGGAGGAGGGTCAGCATGATGTGTGTCCTGGAGGTTCGGAGGGCGTGTTCAGAGTTTGTTCGCGGCGCTTTGCTGGAAGAACAGGCCGCCCTTGTCCGGATTGAAGTCGACCACCAGCACCTGCGCCGGCTTCAGCGTGACTTGTGCTTCCTTGATGAAGTTGAAACCCGGGTTGACCAGGTTGTCGTTCATTTTCACGGCCAGCTGGTAGGTTCCGGCCTTGACCTCGAAACGCTTGTAGACGGTGGATACGCCGTCGCGCGAGAGCCCGGTCGGATGCATCACGGTTTCGAACATCGACTTGCCGTCGAGTTCCAGCACCAGCTTGATGTCGGAACGCCCGCGCGGGCAGTCCAGCGGCGCGCGCATGTTGGGCGGCATCTTGGAAAGCTCCTCGGCAGTGCGCTTGCGGCAATCGCGCCCGCCGAGGTGGCTCATCGACAGCTTGATCAGCGCCACGTCGTCGGGAATCTGCTTGTACGTGGGCGCGGTCGAGAAATATCCGATGAAGGCGGCGAAAGCGCCGTAAAGGACGATCTGGCCGGCGATGGCGGCGGGTTTAGGCATGATGTATTTTTCTCCTGGAGAAGGCGGGCGGCCGGATGCTTTGCGGCCCTGGCGTTTCGAGTCGGTTTCTGAATTCGTCGACGGCGGCGGCGAGCAGCCCCCCGTCGCCGCGCGAGGCATGGACTACCTGCAGGCGCTGCAGCGGCACCAGGCCGCGCAGATGGGGTTCGCGGCTGCGGGCGAGGCGTTCCTGGGTCCATTGCATGCCGAGGCGGAACTCGCAGCCGCCTTCGCGGCAACCGGTGACGACGATGCCATCGGCGCCGCTGCGCAGTGCGTATTCGACGAAGGAGGGCGGCAGCATGCCGGTGCACAGCAGGCTGATGGCGGCGGTGTCGGCGGCGTCCAGGCCGCGCACGTCGGCGCCCTGGTCGCAGCCGAAGACGACCAGCCGGGTCTTGCCCGGCGTTGGCGTTCCCGCTTGATTTCCCCATGGCGCCAGCCGCGCCTCGAGCTGCCGGCGCATTTCGTCGACGGGCTGTTGCGGCATGTCGATGCCGGTCACGAGTTTTTCCTGGCTGCGGAAGGGCGTCGAGGAGGGGCAGGCGCCGGCGCAGATGCCGCAGCTGGCGCACAGGTCGGCATCGACCACGGCGATCCGGTGGCCCGGTTTGTCGGGATGCAGCGCCATGGTCACGGCTTCGTAGGGACAATCGGCGTGACAGCGGGCGCAGCCGTTGCAGTTTGCCGCATCGACCACGGCGATCGGCTGCGTCTGCGGATGGGGCAGGAAGGGCAGGGCGAAGAGCAGGATCGTGGCGCCGAAGATCAGCGTCCACACAGCCGCCGGCGAACTGAGGTCGGTCAGCGGATGGATGAACAGCATGAACCAGTCGAGCCGCAGTCCGGTCGGCACCAGGGCCAGGTCGGCGGGTGCGTCGGACAGCGCCGGCTTGAGCAGGGCCAGCGCCAGGAAGCTGATCATGGTGGCCAGCATCAGGCGCCGCGAAGGCAGGTAATCGACCCGGCTGATGCGATTGACATGGGCCCAGAGGCCGAGGATCAGCATCAGCGGCACGCCGATGTGGATGAACACCAGCACCGTGAAGAAGCGGTCGTTGATCGAATCCGGCGCGAGGAAATTGCGCGCCGCGGGCTCGCTGAAGATCGGCAGCCAGTCGAGCAGTTCCGTGGTGGCGATGGCGGAGAACTGCGCCAGGCGGTCCCAGGTGATCCAGTAGCCGCCGATGCCCGAAATATAGGCGAGCCAGATCAGCGGTACGCCGGTGACCCATGAGTACAGGCGGAAGCCGTAGTAGCGGCCGTGAGCCCACTCGCGCACCAGGTGCAGCATCATGACCAGGACGAAGGCGTCGGCCGCGTAGCGGTGCAGGCTGCGCAGTATGCCGCCCAGATACCACTGCTCGCGCGACAGGTAGTCGATCGAGCTGTACACGCCGTCGATGCTGGTGTCCAGCACGGTGTAGAGATAAAGCCCGCTGGCGACCAGGATCCAGAGGAAATACAGGCCGAGCGCGCCAAGATGGCGCAGTGGATTATCGGCGCCGCCGAAGTAGTCATCGAAGCGATTCTCGATGTTGTCGAAGAGGGTTTGCGCATTGCCGCGCAAGACAGCATGCAAGCTCACGTTGGGAGATTCCGTAACGTCGGTACTGGATGAGTAACGCCGACTATTAGCGGTTAATGATATTTAAGTCGGAAGATTTCCGACTTGACTGCAATCAACCGGATCAAATCCTGTTGTCGCGGTGTTTGCGCAGAAAGAAGCTCCAGGCCAGCCAACCCATGAAGAAAATGAAGCTGATGAAGCCGCCGATCTCGAAATACAGCGCGTAATTGGTGCGGTATCTGCCGCTGATCGGGTCATACACCGAGCACAGGATACGCAGGCGGTCGGCGATTTCGGCCAGAGTGCTGGTTTGCGGCGGTATCGGCGCACCGGTGATCATCGCCTTGAGCGGTTCCGCGAGGTCCTCGGCGGTGAATTTCTCGCCATAGATCTGGCGGTAGATCCTGCCCTCGGCATCGACCAGGGTGACCTGGTTCACGTGGTCGAAACCGGCGGTGGTGGCGACATAGCTGAAGCCGAAATTCTGCGTCAGCTCGTCGACGATGGCCGGCGCCGGACTGAGGAAATCCCAGTTGGGCAGGTGGATGCCGTACTGCGTGGCAAAGGTCTTCATCGCCTGCGGGGAATCGAAGGGCTGGTTGAAGCCGATGCTGACGATGTTGAAGCGATTCGCCCCGAGCATGCCGACGGTATTTTCGACGGCTTTTTGCAGATTCTTGGTGGTGGTGGGGCAGACCTGGAAGCAGGCGGTGTAAACGAAATTCACCAGCAGCGGCTTGCCGCGGTACTTGGCCAGCGGCGTCGGCCGTTGCTGGCGGTCGAGCAGCACGTGATCGCCGACCGGCTGGCCGACCACGGCCTGCGAGCGTTTCAACGCCGCCTGGGCGTCGAGCGTGGTGAGCGCGAGGCCGGTGCGTGCGCCTTGCGGCACCGCGCTGAGGCCAGGCGCCGAGGGCGTGCTCGCCTTCGGGCTTTCCGTCGCCGTGTCGCCAGCGCCAACTCCTGCGGCAGCGACAAGCACGACTGCCGCGATTGCGGCATTGAGCGAGAAACGGATCACGGGGATTGCCTGGCTAGAAGCGGGCGTCGATGATTGCAGCCGTGAGCACCAGCGTCAACTGCGCCAGCGAGGCATGGAAGCAACTCATCGCCGTGGCGCGGTTGGTGTTCTGCACCAGGCGCCAGGCCTTCAGGATGAACAGGAAGCCGCCGACGGCGGCGCCGGTGAAGTAGATCGTGCCGAGGCCGAAGGCCAGCGGCAGCATCGAGGCCGCCACCAGTGCCAAGGTACTGGCGAAAATGGTCTTGGCCGCGCGCTGGTCGCCGACCACCACGGGCAGCATCGGCACGCCGGCGGCAGCGTAGTCGTCGCGATAGGCGATCGCCAGGCTCCAGAAGTGGGGCGGCGTCCACAGGAAGAGCACGAAGGCGAGCGCGAGTGGCACCGCGCCGACCTGCGGGTCGGCCGCCGTGGCGCCGGCCAGCACCGCCCAACTGCCGGCCAGGCCGCCGAAGACGATGTTGAGCCAGGTGCGGCGCTTGAGCCAGACCGTATAGACGATGGCGTAGAAGAAGGCGCCGAGGAAGGTGAACAACGCCGCCCAGGCATTCAGCGCGAGCCAGGCTGCGCCGACGGAGATCGCCATGAGGCCGAAAATGACCACCAGCCAGACCGGGCCGTGCTTGATCTCGCCGGTGGCGAAAGGCCGGTTCTTCGTGCGCGACATCAGCGGATCGATGTCGTGTTCGTAATACTGATTGAAGGCGCCGGCACTGGCCGAGGAAACCAGCACGGCCAGTGTCAGCGTGATCAGCTGGATCAGGCTCAGGCTGGGGCCGGCACTCACCGACAGGCCGGCCAGGGCAGTGAAGGTGATGACGACGCCGATGCGCAGCTTGAACAGTCCCGCGATGGCGCGGAAGGAAAGTCCGGAGGATCTGTGGGTGGGCAGCGTCGATTGCATAAGTGTGTTCGCGGGGTGGCGTCGTAGTGTTTGTTCTTACTATCCTAACCTGCTTGGATCGGGCCTGGCGGCCAAGCCCGATTCAGGCAGGTTCCCCGCACCGGAGTGCGGGGAGCCTGTGTCAGACGGGGATCAGCTCGTTTTCAACTGAGACCCCAGACCTCGGACAGGTACTTCCAATTCACGAAGTAGTAGAGCACGAAGCAGGTCAGCAGCGTGATCGCCAGCACCACCGTGCCGGGAACCTTGACGTGCTCTTCGCTGCCGGTGTGGGAAGCGGCAGCTGCCGCGCTCTGGTCGGGAATCGGCACGGGCTTGTCGTGGGTTGCACCACCGTCGAGCTTCTTGCCGAACAGCAGGGAACCCACCACCAGCAGAATCCACAGAGCGCCGCCGACGACCGCGATCACGCCGAAGATGCCGGTGAGACCCATCATCAGGTAGGCAGCACCCGGCCATTCATACTGGAACGGAGCGCCCGAGAAGGCCATGTCCCAGTGCCGGCGCGAGACGCCCAGGGTGCCTGCGCCCATCATCACCAGCGACAGCACGATCATGCTGAGGCCGTAGAGGTAGGGCTGGATCTGGCACAGTTTCGGGAAGATCATTTCGCGCTTGAACAGGGTCGGCACCAGCAGGTAGGTGATCGACATGAAGGCCAGCGTGGTACCGACGACGACCGTCGCGTGGAAGTGGCCCGGGACGTAGAAGGTGTTGTGCATCAGCATGTTGATCTGTTCGGTGCCCAGCACGACGCCGGAGATGCCGCCGATGAAGCCGAAGCCGACCAGGGAAATGAACATGCCCGAGAACACCGGGTTGCCCCAGGGCGCCTTGCGCAGCCACTCGAACAGGCCGTTGTTGAAGCCCTTCTTGCGCTGCGCCGCCTCGATCGCACCCGGAACCGTGAAGCCGTGGATCATCGAGGCCAGTACCGCGAAGTACATGAAGTAGGAGGTGTTCAGCACCTTCCACTCCGCGCTCATGCCCGGGTCGGACAGCAGGTGGTGCGCGCTGGCCAGTTGCAGGAACAGGATGTAAAGCAGGAAGGCGAAGCGCGACACTTTCTCGGACAGCGGCTTGGCGCCGAAGGCCACGGCAGCGACCAGGTACCAGATCGAGACGTGGGCGGCGACGTTGACCTGCTGCGAGGAGTGACCCAGCGCCCACCAGACCATGCGATACAACTGCGCGTCGATTTCCTTGATCCAGCCCATGGACCAGGCGAAGGTCGGGATCAGGATCGCGGCACCGGAAGCGATGGTGAACACGGCGATGATCGCCGCTGTCATGGCGCCGAAGGTGACCAGCGGCAGCGAGCCGGTGTAGGTCTTGTCCTTCTTGGCCACCACCAGGGTACCGAAGAACACCCCCGTACCCAGCAGGGCGCCGACTGCCACCAGGATGATGCCCAGGTAGAAATGCGGCGCGGCCTGCATCGGCACGTAGGAGGTGAACATCACGGAGGACGAGCCCTGGAAGATGGCGACGTTGGTCATGATGCCGCCGACGACCATCAGCCAGAAGCCGAGCCAGGCTACTTTGGGCGTCGCAATCCGGCAGCGCAGCAGGGTCGATGAGGCGAAATAAAGCACCGCCATTTCGAAGAAGAGTATCCACAGGATCAGCATGTCGATGCCGTGGGCCGTCAGGATCAGGTAGAACTGGTCTGCCGGCAGCAGCTTGATGGCCGGCCAGCGGGTCAGGATCACCAAGAGGGCGGTGATGCCGCCCACCAGCAGCCAGAGCACGCCGGCTACGGCGTTCCAGCGCATCAGCTTGTCGGCATCGAGGTCGAACTGCAGCCCGGTGCGCGGACAGGTACGGTAAGTAGTTGCCATCTGTTTATCCCCTTATTTCACGTAAATACGGCCAAGCATCGTGTGGTGCCCGATGCCGCAGTATTCGTTGCAGACGATGGCGTAGGTGCCGGCCTTGGTCGGCGTCATCTTGACCACATGCTCATAGCCGGGAATGACCTGGATATTGATGTTGGTCGGCTGCAGCGAGAAGCCGTGGTTGTAGTCGACCGCCGACAGGTGGATCTTGTAGGTCTTGCCGGCTTCGAGTTCCAGGATCGGGTACCAGGCCCAGAGACGGGCCAGCAGGAAGGCCTCGCCGTTGGCGTTGGGCTTGACCACCGGAATGTTCTGTTCCGTCTCGGTACGGATGGTGTTTTCCTTGACGAAGGCTTCGGTCTTCGCGGTAAACATTTCGGTCGTGGTCTTGTACACCTCGTTCGAAAGGTTCTGCTTACCGTTGATGTGCCAATAGACCATCATGACGAACATGATCATGGCCCAGACGAAGGCGATGCCGATCCAGGCCCATTCCTGGCTGGATATCGGGGTTTTCCACCACAACCGCTCTGAAGGCGGCAGAATTGCGCTCATATGATTCTCCCTGATTGAAGGATTGCTTACTTGGCGAGGGGGACACTCATGATGTCCACGATTCCCCACAAGATGTAAATGACTCCGGGAGAAGCAACTCCCAGGAAGAGGAGCAGGAAGTGGTTGTCCAGCAACTTCTGCATGAATGGAACATCGTCGTCGTCATTGTTATTCGCCATGGTTCTGCCCTCTAACGGTTGGCGCTGCAGCGCGCGGTGGATTCGAACTTACGGAAACTAGTGGGGGCGAAGATAGCCCGACGGGGGGTGTCGGGTAATTGACGTAGGACAAGAAATCGCAGTGTCGGCGCTGGTTTCCATGCTGCGCTGCGACATAACGTCGCAGCGATTGCGCGCCGGACCGTGCGATGGAATCGGCCTGCGGATGACTAGGCGCCGATGCCTGAGTCCCAGTGCGGCTGGCCCTGGAAGCGCTGGACGAGGAAATCGAGCAGGGTGCGCAGCGTCGCCGGGACATGCTGGCGCGACAGATAGACGCCCCAGATGGTCAGATCCGGCGGCTGCCAGTCGGGCAGCAGCCGCACCAGTTCCCCACTGCGGATCAGCGGCCCGGCAAGATAGGTGGGCTGCAGCGCGATGCCGGCGCCGACGCGGGCGGCCTGGGTCAGCACCGTCGCTTCGTTGGCGCTGAGATTGCCGCCGACCGGCACGCTGCTTTCATCGCCGGCGGCGAGGAAACGCCATTCGCTCTTGCCGAAGCGCGAATAGGTCAGGCAGTTGTGTTGCGCCAGATCGGCGGGACGTTGCGGCGTTCCGCGATGCGCGCGGCAGGCCCGCCGCCTATGGCGTTTGCACGCCTAGGCGGCGTCCTGCGCTTCGAGCCAGTAGGCCAGACCCTGGGCGTTGAGTTCCAGGTCGAGATGCCAGATGTCGAGGATCTCCGCATCGCTGAGGCGGCAGCCGTGGCGGTGCGCTTCATCGAGCAGGAGCGCGGTCAGGCCGTCGCGGATGCGCGCCGTCTTGTCCTCGTCCGCGCTGGCGGCAAGGGCAATCGCGACGTACTGATCGAGCAGCGCCAGCACCTTGCGGCCGAGTTCCGCGGGTGGCGCGAGACGGCTGAAGTGGGTCAGATAGACGGCTTCGGGATTGAAGGACAGCATGCGCTCGATCGAAGCGCGCATCTCGTCCGGGTCGAACTGGATCGGCGTCGAGGAAGGGAAGATCAGCGGGCGGCCATCGACATCGAGTTCGCGGTAGGAAATACCGAAGGTGTCGCCGGTGAAAATGCCGCTGGTCTGGCGGTCGACGATCGCGATGTGGTGGCGCGCATGGCCCGGCGCATCGATGCAGTGCAGTTCGCGCGAACCGAGCTTCAGCATCGTGTTGTCATGAGCTTCGATGATGCGCTCGGCCGCGATCGGGATCAGCTTGCCGTACATGCGCCGCGCCCGCTCCTGGCCATAGACGCCCTCGACGCCGGCCATGAGCTTGGTCGGCTCGATCATGTGCCGCGCGCCGCGCGGATGGACCACCAGCTTCGCGTTGGGAAAGGCTTCCATCATCACGCCGGCGCCGCCGGCATGGTCGAGATGGATGTGGGTCAGGATTACGTAGTCGACGTTTTCCGGCCCGAGGCCGCGCGCGGCCAGCGCCGCCAGCGCCTGCGGCATGACCTCGAAGTTGGCGGTATCGACGAAGGCGGCGCGGCCCTCGCTCTCGATCAGGTGGATCGCGGCCAGCAGGGGGCGAACGTAGCCGGCATCGAAGGCGTAGATGCCGTTGTGATAATCGATCAGCGGGTTGGGCATGGGTATTAGGCTTGGCTGCGTCGTGCGGCGCGGATCAGCTGCGCCCCGCGTTCGGCGATCATCACGGTCGGCGCATTTGTGTTGCCCGAGGTGATGGTCGGCATGATCGAGGCATCGACCACGCGCAGTCGCGAAATGCCGCGCACGCGCAGCTCGGAATCGACCACCGCGTTCGGGTCGTCCGCGCGTCCCATGGCGCAGGTGCAGGTCGGATGGAAGATCGTGGTGCCGATGTCGCCGGCCGCCTTTGCCAGTTGCTCGTCGCTCTGCACCTGGGCGCCGGGCTGGTGTTCCTGCGGTCGGTAGGGCGCCATGGCCGGCTGCTCGACCACGCGCCGGGTCAGGCGCAGGGCGCGCGCGGCGACCGTGCGATCGTTGTCGGTCGAAAGATAATTCGGCGCAATGACCGGCGCAGTCGCCGGATCGCGGTCGCGGATATGCACCACGCCGCGCGAAGTGGGGCGGAGGTTGCAGACACTTGCGGTGAAGGCGGGGAAGGGATGCAGCGGGTCGCCGAACTTCTCCAGCGACAGCGGCTGGACATGGAATTCGAGGTCGGGCGTCGCCACTTCGGGTGAGGAATGAAAGAAGCCGCCGAGCTGGCTCGGCGCCATCGACAAGGGACCTGAGCGGAACAGCGCGTACTCCAGACCCATCATCGCCTTGCCCCAGAGGCTGTTGGCACGCTGGTTCAGGGTCGTGATGCCATGCACCTTGAAGATCATGCGCAGTTGCAGGTGGTCCTGCAGGTTGCCGCCGACGCCGGGGCTTTCATGCACCAGCGGCACACCATGTTGTTGCAGCAGCGCCGCCGGGCCGATGCCGGAACGCTGCAGGATGGTCGGCGAGCCGATCGCGCCAGCCGTGAGCAGGGTCTCGATGCGCGCCGTGACGCGATGTGGAACGCCACCGAGGCTGAACTCGACGCCGCGCGCCTCCTTGCCCGCCATGACCAGCTTGTCGATCAGCGCGCCGGTGACGACCTTCAGGTTGGGCCGGTGCAATACCGGGCGCAGCATGGCTTTCGAGGCATTCCAGCGTACGCCCTTTTTCTGGTTCACTTCGAAGTGGCCGATGCCGAAATTGTCGCCGCGGTTGTAGTCCTGCTTGAAGGGGATGCCGGCCTGCTTCGCAGCCTCGGTATAGCGGTCGAGGATGTCCCAGTGCAGGCGCTGCTTCTCGACGCGCCACTCGCCCTTGTCGCCGTGCATTTCGTCGGCACCATTCCAGTAGTCCTCGCTCTGTTTGAACACCGGCAGCACGCTGTCCCAGTTCCAGCGCGAGTCCCCCGTGATCTGCGCCCACTCGTCGTAATCGCGCACCTGGCCGCGCAGGTAGAGCATGCCGTTGATCGACGAGCAGCCGCCCAGCACCTTGCCGCGCGCGTAGATGATGGCCCGGCCGTTGAGGCCGGGCTCGGCTTCGGTCTTGTAGCACCAGTCGGTGCGCGGGTTGTTGATGCACTTGAGATAGCCGATCGGGATGTGGATCCAGATCCAGTCGTCCTTGCCGCCGGCTTCGAGCAGCAACACCGTCACGTCGGGATCGGCCGACAGCCGGTTGGCCAGCACGCAGCCGGCCGTGCCACCGCCGGCGATGACGTAGTCGAACTCGCCGAAGTCCTGCATTACTTATTGACCGGCATCACGAACTCGGGGCCCTTCGATTCGGAGCCGGGCCAGCGCTGCATGATGGCCTTGTAGCGGGTGTAGAAGCGCACGCCTTCCTCGCCGTAGATGTGGTGGTCGCCGAACAGGCTGGCCTTCCAGCCGCCGAAGGAATGCCAGGCCATCGGCACCGGGATCGGCACGTTGATGCCGACCATGCCGACCTCGATTTTCTGGATGAAGGCCTGCGCCGTGCCGCCGTCGCGGGTGAAGCAGGCGACGCCGTTGGCGAAGCTGTGGCGGTTGATCAGCTCGACCGCCGCGGCGAAGGTCGGCACGCGCACCACGCACAGCACCGGGCCGAAGATTTCCTCCTGGTAGATGCTCATGTTGGGCGTGACGTTGTCGAACAGCGTCGGGTTGATGAAGAAGCCTTCGGCCAGCTCGCCGGTCAGCCCCTGACGGCCGTCGAGCACCAGTTTCGCGCCTTCCTGCACGCCGGCGGCGATGTAGCCGGCCACCTTGTCGCGATGCACGCCGGTCACCAGCGGCCCCATTTCGACGTTCGCCGCATCGCCAGCACCAACTTTCAGCTTCCTCGCGCGTTCGAGCACGCGCGCCACCAGTTCGTCGGCGCAACTGCCGACGGCGACGGCGACCGAGATCGCCATGCAGCGCTCGCCGGCCGAGCCGTAGGCGGCGCCGATCAGCGCGTCGGCGGCGCCGTCGAGGTCGGCGTCGGGCATCACCACCATGTGGTTCTTCGCCCCGCCCAGCGCTTGCACGCGCTTGCCGTGGGCAATCCCGTGCGCCTGGATGTATCTGGCGATCGGCGTCGAGCCGACGAAGGACACGGCCGCAACATCCGGATGTTCGAGCAGGGAGTCGACCGCTTCCTTGTCGCCCTGTATGACGTTGAAGGCGCCGGCCGGCAGGCCGGCTTCGCGCAGCAGTTCGGCGGCGAACAGCGAGGGCGACGGGTCGCGCTCGGAAGGCTTGAGGATGAAGGTGTTGCCGCAGGCCAGTGCCATCGGCGCCATCCACATCGGCACCATGAAGGGGAAGTTGAAGGGCGTGATGCCCGCGGCGACGCCCAGCGGCATGCGCTGGCTCCAGTGATCGATGCCGCCGCCGATGCCATGCGAATGCTGGCCCTTGAGCAGTTGCGGAATGCCGCAGGCGAATTCGATGACTTCGAGGCCGCGCTGCACCTCGCCCAGTGCATCGGGCAGGGTCTTGCCGTGCTCGGCACTGAGCAGCTTGGCAATGTCGGTCGAGTACTTGTCGACCAGGTCGCGGAACTTGAACAAGACCCGGGCCCGGCGTTGCGGCGCCGCGGCGCCCCAGTCGGCGAAGGCGGCGCGGGCGGCGGCCACGGCGCGGTCGACGTCGGCCCGGGTGGCCAGCGAGACCTGGCGCGCGACGCGGCCCTCGGCCGGATTGAACACCTCGCCGACGCGGGAGCCGGCGCCGGCATCGGCGTGGCCATCGATCCAGTGGCCGATCAGGTCGGCGGCATTGATGAATTGGAGGTTCATGGCGGTCTCTTGATCGGGATGGGGGATTGGAACTCGTCATTAGAGCGCGATGCCGGGACGAAATCCAATGAGAAATGCTTGCGCGCGATATTTGCGGCGCTAATATCCAGACATGGACTTCAATCTGATCCGCACGTTCGTCACCCTCGCCCGCGAGGGCAATCTCACGCGCGCGGCGCAGCACCTGCACCTGTCCCAGCCAGCGCTGTCGCTGCAACTGAAGAAGCTGCACGAACAGCTCGGCCTGGTGTTGTTCGAGCGCACGCCGCGCGGCATGCGCCTGACGCGCGTCGGCGAGCAACTGCTGCCGGCCGCGCAGCGCGCGCTGGAGGCGTCGAGCGAACTGGTCAGCCTGGCGGCGGGGATCAGTGGCCAGATCGGCGGCCGGCTGCGCATCGGCACCATCGTCGATCCCGAGTTCCTGCGCCTGGGGCCCTTCCTCAAGCGCCTGGTGGAGTATCACCCCGGTCTCAGCACCGACCTCGCCCATGGCATGTCGGGCGCGGTGCGGCGCGAGGTGGCGGCCAAGCGGCTTGATGTTGCCTACACGCTGGGCCAGCCGGGCATGGGCGACGTGGATGCCGCATTCGACGTGCTGCGCCTGACCGGATTCAGTTACCGCGTCATCGCGCCGCCGGGCTGGCAGGAGCGGGTGCGCGGCAAGGACTGGAAGGAACTGGCGCGCCTGCCCTGGATCGGCACGCCCACGGATTCGGTCCATCACCGGCTGCTCGCCGGCGTGTTCAGGGAAGCCGGCGCCAGTCCGCGCATCGTCGCCCAGGTCGATCTCGAACCCTCGATGCTCGACCTGGTCAAGTCCGGCGTCGGCCTCTCGCTGGCGCGCGACAGCATTGCCCTGCGTGCGGCGCATGCTGGTGGAATCGTGATCGCCGATCGCGTGGAGGTGCCGGCCGAGCTCGGATTCCTGTGCCTGCGCACACGCCGCGAGGAGCCGGCGATCGCCGCCGCATTCAGCGTAATCGGCAGCGTATGGAGCGCGGCATGAAATTTATCCCGCAATTCGTTGCGCGGTCGGGTTGCCTGTGGCACAATGCGCGCCTTCCAACGCGGAGTGGTAGTTCAGTTGGTTAGAATACCGGCCTGTCACGCCGGGGGTCGCGGGTTCGAGTCCCGTCCACTCCGCCAAGCTTTCAGCGAAAACCCGTAAGCCTTCAAGGCCTTGCGGGTTTTTCGTTTTTATCTTGCGCTCGGCACCGTCGCGGCATGCGAAATCGCCGTATCGCCAGCGCCGACTCTTCCAGAACCCCCGCGCGGGCCTGTTATGACCGGGCGACACTAAAAGCCAAATTTGAGTGCCTTCCAGCACCGCGAACAGGACGCTCGGTAGCGGCTGGAAGAACCCCCGGTGGAATCGTGCCGGGCCATGTCTTGCCATGTCGGGTGGGGCAATATCTATTTGGATTGTGTCAAGCATTACAGTACATTACGGCGCTTCCGCATGAACGTTGCACTAGAGGGACAGCAATGACCACCACCCAGGCCGTCACACTGAATTTACGCATCGAACCGGGCGCGCTGTGTGTTGCAGGCCAGAAATCGGCGACGGGCAGGAAATAGAAAAAATGGCGCTTTCGCTCAACAAACCCAAGCTCGACAATCTCGCCAACGAAATCTGGAAATCCGCCGAGCGTTTGCGCGGCAAGTTCAAGGCCTACGAGTACCAGAGCGTCATCCTGCCGATCATCGTCATCCGCCGGCTGGAGTGCGTGCTGCTCGCCTGGCGCGAGGCCAAGCGCGCCGAAGTGCTGGCCAAGCGGCCCAAGCTCACCGAGAAGGAACTCGCCAAGCTGGTCAAGGAACTTGAACTCAATCCCCAGCAGTCCCTCTTCTCGAACAAGACCAAATGGACATTGCGCCGTGTCTATGAGGAAGACCACACGCTGCTGGAAGAGAACTTCCGCGCCTACATCAACGGCTTCTCGAAGAACGTCGACGACATCATCGAACATTTCAACTACCGCGCCACCATAGGCACGATGGTGAAGAACAACCGGCTCGCGCCGATCCTGAATCAGTACAAGGAGTTGGAACTCGGACCGAAACAGCTCTCCGGCCTGGAGATGGGCTACATCTACGAAGAGCTGCTGCGGCGTTTCTCGGAACAAAGCGGCGAGGAGGCTGGAGAACATTTCACCCCGCGCGAAGTCATCCGGCTGATGGTGGAGTTGCTCGACATCCCTATTCCCGAGCGTCACCTCTCGATCTATGACCCCGCCTGCGGCACAGGCGGCATGCTGTCGGTGGCCGAGGAACACCTGCTCGACCGCGCCGCCACTGCGGCGGAAAAAGCCCGCGTAGAGAAGTTCGTCACCGTCCATGGGCAGGAGCTTTCGCCCACCAACTACGCCATCTGCCAGGCCGACCTGCTGATCAAGGACGATCGCCAGGCCAAGGTGTATCTCGGCAATTCGCTCATCCCGCACGAGGCGCACAGCAAGGAGCCCGGCGACCAACTGCCCGAAACCAAGTTCCGCTTCGACTTCATGCTCAGCAACCCACCCTTCGGCGTCACCTGGGGCGGTAAGGATGGTTACGAGAAGGAAGCCCGGAAACTGGAGAAGACCCGCTACCGGGCCGGCATGCCGCGCATAAACGACGGTGCACTGCTGTTTCTGCAAACCATGCTGGGCAAGATGCAGGCTCCTGAGAAGGGTGGCAGCCGCATCGCCATCGTCTTCAACGGTTCGCCGCTCTCCAATGGCGATTGCGGCTCCGGGGAGAGCGAAATCCGCCGCTGGATACTGGAGAATGACTGGCTCGATGCCATCGTGATGTTGCCTGACCAGCTTTTCTACAACACCGGCATCTTTACCTACATCTGGCTGCTGCGAAACGAGAAGCCCGCCGGCCATCGCGGGCGCGTGATGCTGATCGACGCCCGCCAGCAGTTCGAGAAGGAGCCGAAAGCCTTCGGCAACAAGCGCAACCGGATGACGGACACGCACCGGCAATGGATCGAGGAACGCTACCAAAAGGGCTGGAAGCCCCGCTTTGCCGTTGAGCAGGTGAAGATTTTCCGCATGCAGGATTTCGCGTTTCACAAGGTCAAGGTAGTCTTCTGGCAGACCGACGAGCACGACAAGCCGGCCATCGTCACCGAACCTTACGAGAAGGCCTTTACCGCCGCCAACCTCAAGAAGGAACAGGAGTTCCACGACAGCGATCTTACGTTCGACATTCGCGCAATGGTCGGCGCTGGCGAGACGGCGTTCACTCTGCATCTCACACCCAAGGACAATGCTGCGCAGAAGCTAAAGACCTTGCTGCCGAACGGCGCTTCGGTATTGGGCGTGCACTGGACGCATCGCCACTATGTGCAGGACGATGAATACATCCCGCACGGCGAGGACATCGCGGCCTTCCTGAAACGGGAAATCGCCAAGCCCATCATTCGATGGGAAGACAGTCCGCAACTTGGCTATGAAATCCTGCCGAACAAATACTTCTATCGCTACCAGCCGCCCACGCCCGCGAAGGAACTGCTGGCGGAGTTCTGGCGGCTGGAGAAGGAGGCGGAGGCGATGTTGGAAGGGTTGGCAAAATGAGCGCAACCCAACCGCGCTCAGAGCTTGTGGCACACGCGGCTTGGCCCGTTGACCGGATTAAAGACCACGCAGGGAAGATTGGCAGTGGTGTTACGCCATCAGGCGGCGCGGCATCCTACCTTGACGATGGCATTCCTCTATTGCGAAGCCAAAACGTACATTTCGACGGTCTGCGGCTCGATGATGTCGCTTACATCGCCGAGGAAACGCACAATGAGATGAGCGGCTCAAAGCTACGCCCCCGCGATGTGCTGCTGAACATCACAGGAGCATCAATCGGGCGTTGCGCATTCGTGCCAGACGACTTTGGCGAAGGGAACGTCAACCAGCATGTGTGCATCATTCGTCCAGCAGCGAGGCTCAACCACAAGTTCCTGACGTACTGCCTATCCGCCCCGTGGGGCCAAGACCAAGTCTTTGCCGGTTTCACGGGCGCGTCTCGCCAAGGCTTGGGGCAGCGCGACCTTGGGGAAATCCAAGTTCCACTGCCCCCTGTGCCCGAGCAACAGCGCATCGCGGCGTATCTGGATGCGGGTTGTGCGGCGATTGATGCAGCGGTAGCCGCCAAACGCCGCCAACTCGAAACCCTCGACGCGCTCCGCAAGTCCATTGTTTACCGCGCCGTCACGAAGGGTTTGAATCCTACCGCGCCAAGCCGTACCTCGGGCGTGGCGTGGTTCGGTGAGATCCCTCAGCACTGGCGCTGCGAACATCTCAAGCGTTTTAGCAAGCGTATTCAGGCCGGAATGACCCCGCCCACAAACACACCGGAGTACTATTTTGACGGCACTATTCCATGGTTCGCGCCCGGCAGTTTCAACGGCGATATTGACCTGCGGGAACCTCGCAAACTCATCAACGAACTCGCTCGAAGCGAAGGGGAGTTGCGGATTTTTCCCGCCGAGACGGTGTTTGTCATTGGAATCGGCGCCACCATTGGGAAAGTGGGCCTTGTGTCGGCAGAGGCGTCTTGTAATCAGCAACTCATTGGTATCGTGTGCGGTCATCGAATGCACAGCCGCTTCCTTGCCTACCAGTTCAAGATTTATGAGGATGTGATTCCCGGCATCGCGACGGCGACGACACTTCCGATTTTTGACCAAGTGAAGACTGGCAACCTCCCGACGCTTCAACCCCCCATCGATGAGCAAAGGTCCATCTGTGCGTTTCTGGACGCCAAGCTTGCCGAGTCGAAGAATATCGTTGCCTGTATCGAGCGGCAAATCGCCACCCTCACCGCCTACCGAAAGTCCCTGATCCACGAATGCGTTACCGGCCAGCGGCGCATCACCGAGACGGAGGTGCGTCATACTATTGGCCGGATTGCCAAAACAACCGGCGCCGGTCAACGAGAAGATATCCATGCCTGAACTCGACACTATCAGCGTCAAAGGCTTCAAGAGCATCGCTTCCATCGAGAAGTTGAAGCTTGGGGCGATCAACGTGGTCATCGGCCCGAACGGCTCCGGCAAGTCCAACTTCATCGGAGTGTTCTCCTTTTTGCATGCCATTCGCGAAGGTCACTTGCAGGACTATGTGATCAAGGCAGGCGGTGCAGACAAAGTGCTGCACTTCGGAACGAAGGTAACGAAAAAGCTACAGATAAATGTTTCGTTCCAAGACGAGCGGAACCGGTACCAAATTGATCTGCAACCAACCGATGCCGACGAACTCGTCCCGGACGTCGAGGTGGTCTATTTTTGGGACAAGGTGAGATACCCGACCAAACCCTATAGCGAGCTAATCCCGCGGGTCGGCAAAGAGGCAGGCATCAGTGCACCAAAGTCCACAAAAATAGCCAGCTACGTTCGCGACCACCTCGACCGCTGGCGCCTCTATCATTTCCACGATACCAGCACGACTTCGCCGATGAAAAAAACGGCGGATGTGAATGACAACCGCTATCTGCGTCCGGACGGCTCGAATCTGGCCGCATTTCTTTACTACCTGCGCGAGAAACATGAGGCTGCTTACAGCCTCATCCGGCGCACCGTGCAGCGAGTGGCCCCGTTCTTCGACGATTTTCAGTTGGAGCCGCAAAAGTTGAACCCGGAAAAGATCCGGCTGGAGTGGCGGCATAAGGGGTCAGATGCTTATTTTGACGCTCCTGCGCTATCGGACGGCACCTTGCGCTTCATTGCGCTGGCGACGTTGTTCCTGCAGCCCGAGAGCTATCGGCCATCGGTGATTCTGGTGGACGAACCGGAGTTGGGCTTGCATCCCTACGCCATTACCTTGCTGGCTTCACTGGTCAAGCAAGCCTCGGTTACCACCCAGGTAATTATCTCCACGCAATCGCCGTTTTTGCTCGACCACTTCCAGCCAGAAGATGTGTTGGTGGCGGATCGGGTGGATGGAGGCACACAGTTCACGCGGTTGGACCCAGCGAAATTGGACTCATGGTTGCAGGATTACAGTCTGGGCCAGCTCTGGGAGAAAAATGAACTGGGCGGTCGCCCAGGGGTCGAGTGAACCCATGTCCCGGTTGCTAATCCATGTTGAGGGTCAGACGGAGGAGGACTTCGTCAATGAGGTGCTGGCACCGCATCTGTACGGATGTGGCTACACGAAAGTCAGTGCCCGGCTAGTCGGCAATGCACGCCAGCGCGATCGGCGGGGCGGTATTCGCGCATGGAGTGCAGTGCGTAAGGATATTCTCCATCACCTGAAAGAGGATGCCGGTTGTCTTTCAACGACCATGGTGGATTTCTATGCGCTGCCCCAAACTGGCGACAGGGCATGGCCGGGCCGCGCGCAAGCAGCGCAACTGGCTTTTGCTGAAAAAGCCAAAGCGGTCGAAAGCGCGCTGTTCGCAGACATATGCAATGAGCTGGGTGCTGGCTTTGAGCAATGCCGTTTCGTCCCCTACGTCATGATGCATGAATTTGAGGGGCTGCTATTCAGTGACGCCGTAAAGCTTGGGCAAGGCATCGGCAGGCCCGATTTGTCGCCTAAATTCCAGGCGATCCGTGACGAGTTTGCGACTCCCGAGGAAATCAACGACTCGCCCCTCACTGCACCCTCCAAACGGATTTTGGATTTGTTTCCGCGATATGAAAAGCCGTTGATGGGAACCTTGGCCGTGCTTGCAATAGGACTCGATGCAATTCGGCAGCAATGTCCTTTATTTCGTGGCTGGATAGAACGACTGGAACAGTGGCCACAGTAGCTGCGTGACATGCCGAAGAAGCCACCAGAGATCACCTTTCAGAAGCACATCGCGGACTTTCTCATTCGTGAGCATGGCTATGGTGTGCTCGAACAATCGGACATCACGGACAGCGAACACAGCATCGCCGAAGACCAGCTATGGTCCTTCCTCAGGGTCACGCAGGCCGACTCACTCAAGAAGCTCACGGACGACTACGGCACGGATGCGCGCGACGAGGTGTTCAAGGCGCTGCGACGAGAACTGGAACACACGCCGCTGTGGATGCTGCTGCGCCACGGCTTGAAGGTGCGCGGGCTGGAACTGAGGCTCTATTACCCCAAGCCGCGCTCCGCCGAGAGCGCCTCCGTCCAGAAATTCGGAGAGAACCGCATTAGCTTTCGCCCGCATTTCTACTTCGGTGAAACCAATCAGGAGATTGATTTCGTCTTCTTCCTCAACGGCCTGCCCATCGTGGCGCTGGAGTTGAAGCACGAGAAGAACCAGACGGTCCATGACGCCGTGGCGCAGTTCGCGGCCCGCGACCATAGCCGTAGGATTTTCCAGCATCCCTTTCTCTACCTTGCCGCCGACACCAGCGACGTAAAGGCCGCGACCGATCCGCGCCGGGAGCAGAATTTCCGCTGGCACAACACCGGATTGACGAACACGTCCCAGACGGCGACCGAGTACCCAGTCGAGTTTCTCTATCGCGAGGTGCTTGCAAAGGATAGCTTGCTCGAAGCGCTGGCTTTCTTCCTCGTCCGCGTGCCCCAGCGCGATGCGGCGGACGACGTGCCGGAGCGCCCGGCCTTCACGCTGTTCCCGCGCTACCACCAGAGCCGTCTGGTGCGGAAGGTGGCCGACGATATCTCGGTGCACTTCGCCGCGAAGGCCGACATCGGCCGCAAGTATCTGGTCAATCATTCCGCGGGCAGCGGCAAGACGCTGACCATCTGCTGGCTGGCGGACCGGCTGCACAGCCTGTTCAAGCCCGGCACGAGCGAGAAGCTGGTGGACCTGGTGTTCATCCTCACCGACCGCAAATCGCTCGATACGAACATCAAGGACGAAATTGAGAACTTCACGCACCTCAAGGATGTCGTCGGCCTGGCGCGCAAGGCTGAGGACCTGCCGCGCTTCCTGACGGGGCGCAAGCCGATCATCGTCACCACGCAGCAGAAGTTCGCCTGGGTACTGGAAGAGATCGAGAAGACCCCCGAACTGAAGAAGCTCCGGGTCGCCTTCCTGATCGATGAAGCCCACCGCTCGCAGGAAGGCCAGATGGGCGCGGCCATCCGCTTGCCGTTCCGCTCAGATACCAAAGCTGCGGACGAACCGGATGCCGAGGCTCCCGAGCTGGACCCGCAAGAGCAACTCGCCAGGATCATCCGCGAGCATGACCTCAATCAGATGATCGTCGCGTTCACCGCCACGCCGGCGCCGGCCACCGTGAATCTGTTCGGCGAGGCGTTCGACACCTATTCCGAGGCCGAGGCCATCGCCGAAGGCTATATCGTCGATGTCGCGGCCAGCATCATTTCCTACAAGACGCTCTACAACCTGCATTGCGCGGTTGTGCCCAAGCTGAATGAGGAGAAGCTCTATCCCAAGGGGATCGTATCCAAGGCGCTGCAGAACGTGGCCTTCCAGGATGATGGCCTGATTCAGTACAAGGCCGAGGTGATGCTGCGCATCTTCGAGAAGGACGTGATGTCGCTGATCGGCGGACGCGCCAAGGCGATGATCGTGACCAGCTCCCGCGTCGCCGGGCTGCGCTATTTCCAGATCATCACTGAGAAGCTCAAGGAGCGCGGCGCGGCCTACAAGGCGCTTTTTGCTTTTTCCGATTTCGTCCACCCGGGGACCAACGCTGCAATCAGCGAGTACGCGGTCAATGAGTTGAAGGACGGCGAGTTGATCGAGCAGCGATTCGAGGGCGACGACTACCGCCTGATGATCGTCGCCAACAAATTTCAGACCGGATTCGACCAGCCTTTGCTTGCCGGTATGTTCCTCGACAAGCCGGTGATGGATCGCAATGCCGTGCAGACACTGTCGCGACTGAACCGCTGTCACGAGGGCAAGGATCGTGTTGTCGTGGTGGATTTCACCAATAACGCCAAGACGATTCTCAAGGCATTCGTCAAATACCGAAAAGGCACGCCCTTCGAGCCGGAAGAGCCGGATCAGGATCTCTGCCCGAGATTGCATGCCGAGATTCTGGCGGCAGGGGTGTTCACGCCGAAGGATGCCGTTGATCTTGCCAAGCTGCTCGCGACCGGCACGGATGCCCAGGTACAGTTCTCGGTCAACGCGCTGCGGATTCGCTTTCAGGCGAGACTCATCGACCCGGAAGCACGCAAGGAATTCGTTTATCTGCTCGCCCGCTTCGTCAAGAGCTTTCACTTCCTCACCTGCTTTTTCAGCTTTGCACCGCAGATCAAGGGGTTCGCCACGTTTGCCGATTACGTCGGCCCGCAACTCATCAAGGCAGGCAGTGTGTCCGATCTGATGAAGCAGATTCGCCAGACGGAAGTCATCAAGGCCGCCGTTGAATACCAGGGCGTCGAAACTGGCGGCGGCACGGTCAAACTCAAACCGGGTACGGGAAAGAAGAGTTCTGGCCCGCCCCCGAAGAAGGTATCCATTCAGGACATGATCGCGGAGATCCAGGCCAGGTTCGAAATCAGCGATGAGGAAGCGCTCTACATCAAGCAGGTCACGGAGGAGAAAGCCGCCGACCCGGTGATTCGGAGTACGGTCACCGATCACCGCGACGACAGCATTTATCTTGAAGGCGCTTATCGCGGGCAGGTTAATGGCGAGATTCAGGCCGCCTACGATGTGCGAGGACGCTACGAAGAACTGTCGGATCTCAAGTACACCGACACCGGGGGTATCTTCGACATCATGGCAGTCACGGTGATTCAGCACCATCTCTCAGTTGCGACATAGGGCCATGAGCAAAACTATCGCACAGATGCAAGAAGTCGACCGACCGCGCGAGAAGCTGTTGCGGAAAGGCGCGGCAGCCTTGAGTGATCGGGAGCTGCTGGCGGTTCTGCTGGGGAAAGGCACGCCGGGGATGGATGTCATGACCCTTGCCGGAAAGCTGGCGCGACTGATCGACGAGAAGGGTCTGGAAGTTAAAGCCGAAGACCTGACGCAGTTTGAAGGCGTTGGCGATGCCAAGGCCACCCTGATTCTCGCGGCAATCGAGTTCGCTCGGCGACGTATCAAGCCGGAAGGCGCAAAGATCGAAACCCCGGCGGACCTGCTGCCGCACGTTTGGCACTATGCCGACCGGAAGCAGGAGCACTTTCTTTGCGCCAGCATCAACGGCGCAAATGAAATCCTGAACATCCGCGTGGTTTCGATTGGCTTGATCGATCGGAGTCCGGTTCATCCGCGCGAAGTCTTCGCCGATGCGCTGGTTGACCGGGCGTCGGCGGTCATCGTCGCCCACAACCATCCAAGCGGGAGCCTTGAACCTTCACCGAGCGATATCAACATTACTGCCCAACTCAAGGCCGCTGGCGAAATCGTTGGTATCGAACTGCTGGATCACATCATCTTCAATCGTACCGGTTACTTCAGCTTTCTGGAGGCAGGGCGACTGTGAGGGGAGCGTGCATGAGGCTGCGCCATGGTTTCGAACGGAATCAGAACGCCGTGCCGCCAGCGCCGACTCTCGAATTCGATGTGAATTTGTACTTCTGGCGCGAGGTAATATTCGCCCCACACCCAACAGGATTCATCGCTTGAACATTCCTCCCGTTGAACCCGGCACCGTCGGCCCCTGCCCGGTAGCCCCCGATGCGCTGCAGGGCATCAAGCGCCAGCAGACCAATCCGGCGCGCTGGAACGGCGCCGGTTGGCAGGCTTTCGTCGCCGATCTGCGCACTGCCGGCGTCGAACTTGCCGAGAGCAGGGCCGCCTGCGGCGCGTATGCCACCGATGCCGGCGGCACCGCTTACGGCCAGCCGCATGGCGTGGCGATCGCGCGCAGCGCCGGCGAGGTCGCGGCACTGCTGAGGACGGCGCAGGCGCATCGGGTGCCGGTCACGGTGCGCGGCGGCGGCCTGACCACCGAAGGCGAATCGGTGGCCTACGGTGGCGTGCTGCTCGACATGACCGGCATGAGCCGGGTGCTGGCGATCGATGCGACGGCGCTGACGGTGCGCGTCGAGGCCGGCATCTACTGGCACAGCCTGGCCGAGGAACTGCGCCGCGAGAAGCTGGACTACCTGTCGGCGCCGCTCAACCTGACCTCCTCGGTGGGCGGCACGCTGGGCGTCGGCGGCATCGACGTGAATTCGGCGCGGCTCGGCTGCAGCGCCGATCAGGCGCTGTCGCTGCAGGTGGTGACGCCGACCGGCGAGATCGTCGAGTGCTCGGATACCGAAAATGTCGAGCTGTTCCAGCGCGTGATCCTCGGCTACGGCCAGTTCGGCGTGATTACCGAGGCGACGCTGCGGGTGCGGCCCTATACGCCGCTCTCGATGCACTATTACTACTATTCCTCGCTGCGCACCGCGATCGAGGATTTGCAGATGCTCGACCGCAACGATGCCAGCGACTACTCGGGCATCCTGACCATCATGGATTGCGCGGTGAACCTGCTGGTCGCCTTCGACTCGGACGAGCGCGAGGCGGCCTTCCGCAGGGACTGGGAAGCGCGCCTGCGCGGCCATGGCGAGTTCGGCTTCGCGCTGTGCATGCTCGGGCACTACGCCCTGCGCCCCTGGAAGGCGGGCGAGGCGCTCTACCTGCTCAAGCGCAAGCAGGCGGTGTTCCCCGAGTTCCGCCGGCCCGAGTACATGCGCGACAACAAGATGCACGACCGCAGCGTGGTGTTTTCGCGCGCGGTATGGAAGCACTGGGGCTCGCGCAACATGGTGATCCCCGATCTGGCGACGCCGGCCGACAAGTTCGTCGCAGCCGTGGAGCGCGGCAATGCGGTGTGCCGCAAATTCTTTGCCCATTACACGCTGTATTGCGTCGGCATCAAGCTGCGGCCCGAGCACCGGCCGCACTACGAAATGTCCTGCGTGCCGCCGGACGCGGAAGGCTGGGCCTATGGCTGCGAGTTCGAGCCGATGATCGAGGGCGAGGTCTATAGCCGCGACCATTTCCAGGCCTTCAAGAACGCCATCTACGACATCGGCGTCGATCTGGGCGCCAGCTATTACCGCTTCGGCGGCATGATGAAAGGCTATATCCGGCGCACCTTCGGCGACGAACTGGTGGACAAGCATCTCGCCATGAAACGCCGCGCCGATCCGGCCATGATCCTCAACCGCGACGTGATTTTCTGATGGCAGCCGCCCCCTTCGACCATGCGCGCTGCAGCGGCTGCAGCCTGTGCCGGCTGGTGTGCCCGATGTGGCGCCAGCACCGCGATCCGCGCTTCAGCCCCGAAGGCCTGGCCAGGGCCCGGCAGTGCGACGCCACCGCAGCCGAACTGACGGCGCCGCTGGAAGCCTGCTCGCTGTGCGGCGCCTGCGATCCCGTGTGTCCCGAAGGCATCGACCTGTCGGGCATGGTCATGGAGCTGCGGCGGGATCTGTCGCCCGCCTTGCCTTACCGGCAGGCACTGGACGCGCTGCAGGCCAAGTTCGCGCTGGCGGCGGCCGCTGCCGAGGCGCCTGCGGCCGGCGCGCTGTTCCTGCCCGGCCCGGCCCTGCGCGCGCATCCTTCGCTGCTGGCGCGCGTCAAGACGCTGCTCGGCTACGCTTGCGCTACCGATGATGGCGCTGATATCGCGCTGGCACTAGAAACCGGGGGAGAAATTTCGCCCGCGCGGCGCCGGCGCTTCCTCGATGGTCTCGATGGACGCACGCTGGCGGTCGGCGACGGCCTGTTGCTGCGCCAACTGCGCCAATGGCTGCCCGGCGCGCGGCTGCAAAGCCTGGGCGCGGCGCTGGCCAGCCTGATGCCGATTCGTCGCCGTATCGCCAGCACCGACTTTTACGTGATCGAGCCGCGCGCCTACCATGCCGACTACGAACGCCTGGTCGCCTACTACGACCGTCTGCGGGCCGAGACCGGCTGCGCGCTGAATCTCGATTTGCAGCGCATCGCGATGCCGGCCCTGACGCAGGCTCTGCCGCACCTGGCCGGGCCGCTGGTCGACGCCGATGTGGCGCAGGCGCGCTGGATGCTGCAGGGGCGCACGCCGCAGCGCATCGTGGTCGAGAGCCTCGCCGATCGCGCCGCCTTCGAGCGCGTCTGCGACATTCCGGTGCTGCACCTCGCCGAATTGGCGCAAGATTGAGCAAGATTGAAGCTGGTCCACAAGGAAACACCGCATGCGCAATGTTGATGTCGTGATCGTCGGTGCCAGCCTGGCGGCGGCCGCTGCCGCCAAGCGGCTGGTCGATGCCGGGCTGGAGACCGTGATTCTCGAGCGCAAGGAATTGCCGCGGCACAAGATCTGCAGCGGCATCCTGTCGCCGCGCGGCCATCGCTTTCTGCTGGAGAATTTCGGTCCGCTGCCGCCGGAGACCCTGCACGAGCCGACCGCCTGCCGCGGCGTGACCTTCCATTTCCCGTCCATGGTCTCGATGCCCATGGATTTCTTCCACGGCACCACGCCGCACCTGCATCGCAAGTATTCCGACCACTGGGCGATTCAGCGCAGCGGCGCCGAGGTGCACGACCAGACCTCGTTTGCCGGCCTCGAGGACAGGGCCGACCACGTACTGGTGCACGCCCGGCAGAACGGCGCGCCGATCGAATACCGTGCACGCCAGGTGATCGGCGCCGACGGACCCAGTTCGCTGGTGGTGCGCGCCGTCTATCCTGACTACACCAAGCAGATTCCCTGGTTCTTCGTCGGCCAGAAATTCCACGAGATCATCGATTGCCCGCTCTCGCCCGACTATTTCCATTTCTGGTTCCATCCCGGACTCGGCCACTACACCTGGAGCCATGCCCGCGACGGCCGCCAGATCGTCGGCGTCGGCTTCAAGCGCGGCGACAATTTCGCGAAGAAGCACCAGGTCGTCGAGCAATACCTGAGGGACAAACACGGTGTGCAGCTCAAGCCGGCCGACGACGATCACGAAGGCTGCGCCGAGAACTTCGGTCCTTCGCTGATCAACCGCTACGTCTTCGGCAAGGGCAATGTGCTGGTCACCGGGCAGGCCGCGGGTTTCCTCAACATGATCGGCGAGGGCATGAGCTGCGCGCTGCATTCGGGCGCGATTTCCGGCGAGGCGATCGTCGAGGCGCAGCGGCGCAATCGGCCGGTGCAGGAAATCTATCGCAAGATGATCGCCTCCGAGGTGCGTCGCTGCAGCGACCAGTGGAACCCGCTGAAGATCGCCTTCGAGCGGCCGCACGAGGCGGACTTTCCGGAAGCGCTGATGAAACTCTCCTGGCGCGAACGCGGCCTGGTGCTGCGCGACATGTGGCGCTTCATCGTGCTGTTCAAGGAATTCAAATGGGGCCGGCAGATTGCCAGCGCCGCCCTGCAGCGTCCGCTGGTCGGCGGCTATTCGATGCAGCGCTGGCTCTGACAGGCCGCTCATGCCTGCGGCGAGATTGCTACGGACGCTGAAGTCCTGGCTGCGCCGGCGACCGAGGCTGCCGCGCGAGTTGCAGGCCGGCAGGGAGGTGATCGCGGCCATCGACGCCGGCGGTCTGCCGCTGGACCCGGGGCGCATCAACCGCATCGCGCGCGAACTCGGCCTCGAGGTATCGGCGAATGCGCCGGTCGAGCAAACCATCGCGCGCCTGCGCGCCGCCGTCCTGCGCGGCCTGCAAACCCTGGCCATGCAGGACGCGGCCAACAAGAACAAGGGAGGACGCAAATGAACATCCATGCCGTAGCCACGACGCCTTTCGCCGACCAGAAGCCCGGCACCTCCGGTCTGCGCAAGAAGGTCGCTGTGTTCCAGAACCCGCACTATCTGGAGAACTTCGTCCAGGCCGTGTTCGACACCATTCTGGGAAATTCGGACGTCCCCGCGGGCGCCACGCTGGTGCTGGGCGGCGACGGCCGTTACTACAACCGCGAGGCGATCCAGGTGATCTTGCGCATGGCGGCGGCCAACGGCTTCGGCAAGGTACTGGTGGGGCAGGGCGGCATCCTGTCCACGCCCGCCGCGT
>JAUYSD010000240.1 GCA_030696505.1 Sulfuritalea sp.
GGCGAAGCTGTAGGCTAGGGCCGGGATGAAGGTGGCGACTTCCTTGCAACTGTTGATCGCATTCACCACGCCGCGCGAATAGGCGCGCAGCATGTTGCCCTGGTCGGTGATCTTGATGCGGGTGATTTTCTCGCGCAGGCGGTTCATGGCCTTCGAGGCCCAGGTGCGGAACAGGCTGTCCTGGCGTTTGCGGCGGATGCTGCCGACGTAATCGTGGCCCTCGCGCATTTTCGCGATCAGCTTGCCGATTTCCTCGGGCGGGTTTTGCAAGTCGGCGTCCAGGGTGAGGATGATCTCGCCGCGGCAATGCTCGAAGCCGGCCATGATCGCCATGTGCTGGCCGGCATTGGCGCCCAGCAGGATGACGCGGGTGACCTCGGGCCGCGCCTCGAACTGCTGGCGCAGGATCGCCGCCGAGCGGTCGCGGCTGCCGTCATTGACGAAGACGACTTCGTAGGTCTCGCCCAGCGCGTCGAGTGCCGGATAGAGGCGCTCGAACAAGTGGCCGAGCCCGGCTTCCTCGTTATAGACCGGGATGACGATGGAGACTGCGGGGATGGTCATGGTGTTCGCTCGGCCTACATGGCTTCCAGTTCGAGCACCGCGACGCTGATGTGGCGGCCGAAGTGCTGGTCGAAGCCCTCCCATGCGGCGTAGGGCGCGACGGCTGCCTTCACGGTGTTCTTCATTTCGTAATCCTGTTTGCCGGCGTCGTATTCGCGCTTGACGGTTCCCAGCAGCGCGGCCAGGTAGCTGCGATAGGCGCCGACGATCTCGCGGCCGCCGGTCTTGCCGTGGCCGGGGACGAAGACCTTGACGGGGATCGCCAGCGCGCGCTCGCAGGCGGCGATGCTGCCCTGGAAGGTGCCGTCGTCCATCTGGCCGAAGCGGCCGTTCAACACATTGTCGCCGAGGAAGACCAGGGACTCGCTGGTCACCTCGATCATGATGTCGGTCCGGGAATGGGCTTTCTCCGGCGCGTGGATGCGGAACTCGATGCCGCCGGCGCTGAAGGTCTGGCTTTCGACGACAGCGATGGTCGGGATCAGGGCGCGGGTGCCGCGCGTGAAGCCCTGCGTCAGCCGGTCCATGATGTCCAGCCAGCGCTTGGCGGCGCCGCCCGTGGCGGCGCGGATCATCTCCGGGTGGGCCATGATCTGCGCCTGCGGATAGGCATCGTGGATCGCTTGGTTGCCGAGCCAGTGGTCGCCATGGACATGGGTGTTGAGCACGTGGGTGACAGGCTTGGCGGTGACTTTGCGGATCTGGCGCAGCACCATGCGGCCAGCCTGCTCGCTGGAACCGGGGTCGATCACCACCACGCCGTCCTTGGTCACGACGAAGGCCGGGTTGTTCATGAAGCCCTGGTTCTCGACCGTGGGATCGGCCAGCGGGCCGTGGATCACCCAGGTATGCGGCGCCACCTGAAGCGCCGGGTAGTCGCGCAACTCGGCGGCCGAGGCTGCCAGGGGCAGCATGAAAAACAGCGTTGCTAGGCGCAGCAGGGCGGTCATGTGCGATGGGTCTCCGTCAGTGGCATTGCGGCAGGCAGTTCTCGATCGCGGCGCAGACGCGATCCATGTCGGCATCGGTCATCGCCGGAAACAGCGGCAGGGTGACGGTGCGGCGCCCGATATCCTCGGCATGCGGAAAATCGCCGTCCTTGCAGCCGAGCTTCCGGTAAAGGCTGAACAGGTGCAGGGCCGGATAGTGCACGCCGACGCCGATGCCCCGTTCCTTCATGCGTGCAATGAACTGGCCGCGGGCGACGGCGGCCGGCAGCAGCGGCTGGAACATGTGCCAGTTGCAATTCCCGAAGTCGGCCGGCGGCAGTTGCAGGCCCAGGGCCGGGTCGAGGCGCTCGAAATAGCGCCGCGCCAGCTCGCGGCGGCGGGCGGTGAAGGCGGCCAGGTGCTTCATCTGGCCCAGCCCGATGGTGGCGGCGATGTCGGTCAGGTTGAACTTGCCGCCCAGCACATCGACGTCCATGCCGCCGTCGGGGAAACGCCGCACGCCCTGCAGGCGCAGTCGTTCGCACAGGCCGGGGTCGATGTCGGCGGGCAGCACCAGGGCGCCGCCCTCGGAGGTGGTCAGGTTCTTGTTGGCGTGGAAGCTGAAGGAGACGAAGTCGCTGCCGTTGCCGAACGATGCGCCTATCGGCTGGCCCTGCCACGAGGCGCCAAAGGACTGCGCGGCATCCTCGATCACGCGGAGATTGTGCTTGCCGGCGATGGCATGGAGCCGCTGGCGATCCACCGGCAGCCCGGCCAGGTCGACCGGGATGACGGCCCTGGTCTGCGGCGTGATGGCGGCTTCCAGGCGCTCAAGATCGATGTTGCGGCTGACTGGATCGACGTCGACGAACAGCGGTGTGGCGCCGACTTCGAGAATCACGTTGGCCGTGGCGACCCAGGTCAGCGGGGTGGTGATCACCGTGTCGCCAGCGCCAACTCCTGCCAGGCGCAGCGCGACTTCCAGGGTGGCTGTGCCCGAGTTGAAAGCGCGCACCGGGCGGCCGCCGCAATAGGCGGACAGCGCCGCTTCGAAGGCCTGCACCTTGGGGCCGCTGGTGATCCAGCCGGAACGCAGTACGGCGGCGACTTCGGCGATGGTCTCCTCGTCGATCGAGGGCCGGGTGAACGGCAAAAAAGGCAGGCTCATGGGCCATCCCCCCATCCCCCTTCCCGCGGAAGGGGGTGACGGATGTTCGCCGCTGCGCGGCTCCGTATTGTTGGCTGCGCCATCCTTGGGGCGGCCCGGCGGATGGCGCTCACGACCTCGCCACCAGGAACACGCCGACCACGATGAAGCCGATGCCGAGCAGCTTCTGCGCCGCGAGCGCTTCGCCGAACCAGTGCCAGGCGACGAAGGCGTTGATCACATAGCCGATCGACAGCATCGGGTAGGCGATCGAGACGGGCACCCTTGAGAGCGCCATGATCCAGACCACCAGGCTCACCGCATAGCAGGCCATGCCGGTCATGATGTAGGGCTGGAAGGCCAGCTTGAGGCCGATCGGCAGGATGTTGTCGGCATGGAATTCGAAATGCCCGACCACGTTGGTGCCGGCTTTCAGCAGCAGTTGCGCGGCGGCGTTGAGCAGCACGCCGGCGAGGATCAGGGAAAAGCTGACGGCGTTCATGGCTTGCGCACGATGACG
>JAUYSD010000304.1 GCA_030696505.1 Sulfuritalea sp.
ATCGTCGCCGGTCACCACGGCGAGCACGCCGGGCAGTTGGCGCGCCGCGCTGACATCGACTTCCAGCAGTTCGGCGTGGGCGTAAGGGCTGCGCAGGATCTTGGCGACCAGCGCCCCCGTGGCGGGCAGATCGGCAGTGTAGCGCGCCGCGCCGATGACTTTCTCGACACCATCGACGAAGGGCAGGCGGGCGCCGACGCCGTGCGGTGTGCGGGCCTTGGCACTGCGCAGCAGGGCTTTCTGTTCGGGCGCGTTCATGCTGCCGGCTCCCCGCAAGCCGCCGCCGCGACCGAATCGACGATCTTGACGTAGCCCGTGCAGCGGCACAGGTTGCCGGCCAGCGCGGCGCGGATCTCGCCGCGATCCGGCGTCGGCTTGTTGCGCAACAGGGCTTCGGCGGCCATGATCATGCCCGGCGTGCAAAAGCCGCACTGGCTGCCCAGGTGTTCGTGAAAGGCGCGTTGCAGCTGCGACAGCTTGCCCTCGTGGCTGAGGCCCTCGATGGTTTCGACGGCGCAGCCCGCGACGCTGTGCGCCAGGGTACTGCAGGCCAGACGCGGCTGGCCATCCACCAGCACGGTGCAGGCGCCGCACTCGCCGCCGTCGCAACCCTGCTTGGTGCCGGTCAGGCCCAGTGCATCGCGCAGGTAATCGAGCAACAGGGTGTTGTCGGCGACCGCATCTTCGCGCGGCTTGCCGTTCACCGAAAGTCTGAGAATTGTCTTCACGTGGTCTTCCTTCCGCCGCCGGGTTCCGGCTACCATTGCTGGACCTCCAACAATTGGCGGGGGAATAGTTTCACATCGGGACGGAGGAACAAATATGTGCCGCGCTGCATAGACCTGAATGGGAGGTCGGGGGGCCGACCGCGATAGAATACGGCCCTCGCCGAATTTCCCCGGCGCATCAACCGGTTGCACTCCCATGCTCGTCGCATCAAACGTCACTATCCAGTTCGGCGCCAAGCCGCTTTTCGAGAATGTCTCGGTCAAGTTCGGCGAAGGCAATCGCTACGGCCTGATCGGCGCCAACGGCTCGGGCAAGACCACCTTCATGAAAATCCTGGCCGGCGTGCTGGAGTCTTCCGCCGGCAATGTCTCGCTCGATCCGGGCGAGCGCATGGCCTACCTGAAGCAGGACCAGTTCGGCTACGAAAGCGTGCGCGTGCTCGACGTGGTGATGATGGGCCACGCCGAGATGTGGGCCTGCATGTCCGAGCGCGACGCGATCTATGCCAACCCCGACGCGACTGAGGACGACTACATGCGCGCGGCCGAACTCGAGTCGCATTTCGCCGAGTACGACGGCTACACCGCCGAATCGCGCGCCGGCGAGCTGCTGCTGGGCGCCGGCATCCCGATCGAAAAGCACAACGGCCCGAAGAGCGAAGTGGCGCCGGGCTGGAAGCTGCGCGTGCTGCTGGTGCAGGCGCTCAACGCCAACCCCGACAACCTGCTGCTCGACGACCAGACCAACAACCTCGACATCAACACCATCCGCTGGCTGGAGGACATCCTCAACGAGCGCGAGAGCACCATGATCATCATCTCGCACGACCGCCACTTCCTGAACCAGGTGTGCACCCACATGGCCGACCTGGACTACGGCACGATCCGTGTCTATGGCGGCAACTACGACGACTTCATGGAAGCCAGCACTGTCGCGCGCGAGCGTCAGGTTTCGGCCAACGCCAAGGCCAAGGAGCGCGTCGCCGACCTGCAGGGCTTCGTGCGCCGCTTCTCGGCCAACAAGTCGAAGGCGCGCCAGGCCACCAGCCGCCTGAAGCTGATCGAGAAAATCCGCCCGGAAGACATCAAGCCCTCGTCGCGCCAGTACCCGTGGATACGCTTCGATTTCGACGAGAAGGAAAAGCTGCATCGGCAGGCGGTGGAGATCGAGAACCTCGGCTTCGGCTATGAACCCAAGGTGCCGATCATCAAATCGCTGTCGATGAGCATCGACGCCGGCGACAAGATCGCCATCATCGGCGAGAACGGCGTCGGCAAGACCACGCTGCTGCGCCTGCTGGCCGGCGAGAAGCTGGGCGGCCTGACGCCGCAGGGCGGCAAGATCAAGTGGGCGGAGAAGGCGCGTCCCGGAGTTTTTGCCCAGGACCACGCCGCCGAGTTCGCCGACAAGACGCCGCTCACCGAATGGATCGTGCAATGGGTGCGTGCCGGCGGCTACGATGGCGGCGACGTCGAAACCCTGGTGCGCGGCACGCTCGGACGCCTGCTGTTCTCCGGCGACGAAGCGAAGAAGCCGGTCAACGTGATCTCCGGCGGCGAACAGGGCCGCATGCTGTTCGGCAAGCTGATGCTGCTGCGGAACAACGTGCTGCTGATGGACGAGCCGACCAACCACCTCGACATGGAATCCATCGAGTCGCTCAACACCGCGCTGGAGAAATACCCCGGCACGCTGATCTTCGTCTCCCACGACCGCGAATTCGTGTCGTCCCTCGCGACGCGCATCATCGACATCAAGCCCGACCGGACCATCATCGACTACCGCGGCAGCTACGAGGAATATCTGGCCAGCCAGGGCCTGGGATGAGCCCGACTTGCGCTGTATTGCGGCTTGTATTACAGTTAATACATACCGCCTCAAGGAGCTGCTGCCATGACCACCACCGTTCGCCTTCCCCTGCGCGTTGAACAGGCGCTGGCGACGTATTGCGTCGAAGCGAAACGCACCAAGTCCGAGGTGATCGTCGAATTGCTGGAACAGCGCTTCATGGGCACGCAGACCGAGCGCACGCCTTACGAACTGGCGCAAGAAGCCGGCTTCATTGGTTGCGTGGACAGCCGCGGCAAATCGTCGGCGACGGGAACCAAGGAACGTGTCGCCGCCGCCATCCGCAAGAAGCACGGCAAGAAGCCGGTCGCGTGAGTTCATTGCTCGTCGATACGGGCCCGCTGGTGGCGCTGGCGGACAAGCGCGACAACGCCCACGAACAATGCAAGGCCTTCCTCGCCGCGTATCGCGGTCGGCTGCTAACCACCTGGGCCGTGCTCACCGAGTTCTCGCATCTCGCGCCTTCGGTCGCGGCCACCTTGCCGCTGTATCGCTGGATCGACAAGGGCGGCCTGGAACTGCTGCCGCTGGGTCGCGACGAACTGGTGTGCGCCATCGACTGGATCGAGAAATACGCCGACCGCCCGATGGACCTGGCCGACGCCTCGCTGGTGGTCGCCGCGATGCGCACC
>JAUYSD010000062.1 GCA_030696505.1 Sulfuritalea sp.
AGGCGCCGATCAGTTTGCCATAGCGTTTTGTCATGACGATTCCAGATGAGTGGTGACTATCCACACGGGATTTTGAGCGGCCAGCCGGTGCATGTCGAGGATGGGCTGGCTGCGACTGGCTTGCAGTTGCACCACATCCCACGTCGCACCGGCAGCGGCGAGCGCGGCGATGGCGGTGGCGAGGTTTTCGATGGTGACGAAGTTCATCACCAGCCTACCCTGCGGCTTGAGACGGCCGAGGATCAGGCGAATCAGCTCGTCCAGCTCGCCGCCGGAGCCGCCGATGAACACCGCATCGGGGTCCGGCCAGGTATCGAGATGGGCGGGTGCCTTGCCTTCGACCAGGGTGTAATTCGTGATGCGGAAACGGGCCGCGTTGGCGCGGGCATTCGCCGCATCGCCTGCGTTCTTTTCGATGGCCCAGACATGGCCCAGCGGCGCCAGCCGCGCCGCTTCGAGGCCGACCGAGCCGGCGCCGGCGCCGATGTCCCAGACGACGGCATCCGCCGCCAGCCGCAGCTTGGCCAGCGACACGGCGCGCGCCTCCTGCTTGGTGATCAGTCCCTTCTCCGGCGTGCGCTGGATGTATTCGAGGTCTTCGAGGCCAAAGGCCGGCTGACGTGCGTCGGGCGCGCGTTCGATCAGCACCACGTTGGGATCGGGAAACTCCATTGTCGCGGCAGCGGCGGGCGTGAGGTCGGGGAACAAGGCTTCGTCGGGCAGCAGCAGGCGGCTGGCCACCGACAGCCGCACGCCATCGCCGTAGCCGGCGGTGAGGAGCGCACGCGCCAGCCGCGCCGGGTTGTTGTCGGGGCCGGTGAACAGCGCTACCTGCGGGTGCCGGGCAATGGCGCGCATCGCCTGGTACAGGCCGTGGTCGGGGGTGGCGCCGACGGCCCATTCGCCGGCATCGGCGCTATGGCAGGAAACGATTTTTACATCCTGCCAGGGCTTCCTGAAGCGGGCGAAGGCCAGTTGCAATGTCGTCGGCGCGGGCAGGATTTCGATCTTCCCGGCACCGAGCTTGCCGGCGAGAAAGCCGGCGATGCCGTGGCACAGCGGGTCGCCGGTGGCGATCATGGCGACGCGCTGGCCGGCCCCCATCGCCGCCTCGATCCACGCCGGCGTCTGCGTCAGCGCGCCCTTCATGTCCTTCAACGTGGTGCTTGCCGGTACGTGCTCTCGAATCAGTTCCAGCGTGCGACCGGCGCCGAAGATCAAGTCGGCTCTGGCGAGACGGCGGCGCGCGGCGGCGGACAGGCCATCCCAGCCGTCGTCGAGGATGCCGATCAGGGCACAAGTATTCAACTTTTCAGCGGGCTTCATCTTCTTCGACGCGGACAATGAATTGGCCTTCGAAATCGCAGACGAGGACGGCGAGGCGGTAGTCGCCGGGATAGCAGGACTTGAGGCTGCGGATGGCTTTCTTCGCCAGCGCGCGATGGTAATCGACGGTGAGGCCGAGTTCGGCCAGATGCTCGGCGGCGAAGCGCGCGGTTTCGGCGGCGCGGATTTTTTCCACCAGGTCGGGCGGGGCGCCGACTTCCCGCGCCGATTCGGCGAGGATGTCGCGGTCCACTTCGGCCTTCCAGGCGTGGGTGACGGCCAGACCCTGGCTCATCTTGGTCAGCTTGCCGACCATGGCGCCGACGGTAATCTCTTTCATGTTCGTACGGATGGCGGACAGGAAGGCGGCCTTGACGAAATCGCCCATCTGCACGAAGCAGGATTCGTCGAGTTCGGGCAACTGGCGCATGGCGAATTTTTCGGTGCGCCCGCCGGTGGTGAGCACCACGCGGGTCTGGCCCTGGTTGGCGGCGACGTCGATCGCCTGCACCACGCTGGCGCGGAAGGCCGCCGTGGAATAGGGCCGCACGATGCCGGTGGTGCCGAGAATGCTGATGCCGCCGAGGATGCCCAGCCGCGCATTGAGCGTCTTCTTCGCCATTTCCTCGCCGCCCGGCACGGAGATGACGACTTCGAGGCCGTCGTGGTCGAGCAGCTCGCCGGCTGCCGCCTGCACGTTCTCGCGGATGTTGCGGTTGGGCACGGGATTGATCGCCGGTCCGCCGACTTCGAGGCCGAGGCCGGGCTTGGTGACGGTGCCGACGCCGGCGCCGCCGAGCAAGGCGATCTCGCCGGCGCGGTGCGGCAGCAGGCGCACGTCGGCGGTCATGTGCGCGCCGTGGGTCGCGTCCGGGTCGTCGCCGGCATCCTTGACGATGACGGCGTGGGCGATGCGCGCTTCGCCTTCGCCGTCGATGCGTCCGTCCTGCACGACGAAGGTGACGTCCTTGCCCATCGGCAGCCGGCACACCACGCTTTGCGGCACCTCGCCGCCAACCAGCCCCAGCGTCGCCGCGCGCGCCGCCGCCGCCGAGCAGGCGCCGGTGGTGAAACCGGTGCGGTTGCCGCGGTTGCGCTTGGGATCGCCCTTGCGAACCTTGGGCGTCTCCGCGGGAGAATCGGCAGACGCGTCGTCCTCGCTCATGCGCTACGTTTCTGTGCGGCCTCGGCCAGCGACAGCAGGGCATGAATCGCGGCGACGACCAGGGTGGAGCCGCCCTTGCGGCCGCGTATCGCGATCCAGGGCGTGTCGCTCAGCGTCATCAGCAGCTCCTTCGATTCGGCGGCCGAGACGAATCCCACCGGCATGCCGACGACCAGTGCCGGGCGCACGCCCTCCTCGCGGATCAGGCGCACCAGTTCGATCAGCGCCGTCGGCGCGTTGCCGATGCCGACGATGGCGCCGTCGAGCCGGCCTTTGCGTTTGGCCTTGCGCATCGCCTGCACCGCGCGGGTGCTGTTTTCCGCCTTGGCCTGCTCGATCACGTCGGCGTCGGAAATGTAATGGTGCGTGCGCATGTCGAAGTGCCTGAGGCGCGGCGCCGAGAGGCCGACGCAGATCATCTCGACGTCGGCGACGAC
This sequence comes from Sulfuritalea sp., assembly GCA_030696505.1. Taxonomy (GTDB): domain Bacteria; phylum Pseudomonadota; class Gammaproteobacteria; order Burkholderiales; family Rhodocyclaceae; genus Sulfuritalea. The sequence goes on from JAUYSD010000062.1 coordinate 2,929, forward strand.
GGGCGTGCCGCCCTCGAGCACGGCGGCCAGGCCGGCGGCCATCGCCCGCGGATGGAAGGCGGTGAGGCCGTTGAACTCGAAATCGGCATTGGCGTGGATCATGCGCCGCACCAGCGGCCACTGCTCGGCGGTGTAGGCGTGCGGGCCGGCCTCGGCATCGATGATGGCGAAGGAGTCGTGCTCGATGGCGCGACCGGCGGCGGTGAGCTGTTCGGTGACGATGTTGGCGGTCATGGCTTTAGGCGGGAACGTGGGGGTGGACGCTATCGTGGTGGTGGTGATGTTCGGGTTCGTGACCATGCGCAACAACGGTGGCCGTGTGGCTGTGGTCGTGCAGGTGCTCGGCCTCGGCGGCTGCGCGGTACTTGCAGCCGTCGCATTCGAGCAGGCCACCGTCGGACAGTTCGTGGCCGGCAACCTTGGCATCGAGCAGATCGAAGATGCCCTTGTCGAAGCCGAAATGCGAGCCCAGGGCGAAGGCGATGCCGGGATACTGCGCCTTCAGGCGCTCGACCTGGGACTTGATGCGCTCCATGAGTACGCCGGTGAACAGATAGACCGGCACGATGCAGACCTGCGTCATGCCCAGCCGGGACTGGCGCTGCACCACGGTTTCCAGCCGCGGCCAGGTGATGCTGGTGAAGGCGAGGTCGACCAGTTCGTGCTCGTTGTCCTCGAATATCCAGCGCGCCATCTTCGCCAGTTCGCCGTTGGCGCCGGCATCCGACGACCCCCTGCCGAGCAGGATCACGCCGGTGGTTTGCGGGTCGGGCATGGCCAGCGATTTCATCAGGCGAGCGAGCTGGCCCTGCAGCACCGCGAGAATTTCGCGCCCCATGCCGAGGTGGCGGGCGACCAGGAATTCGACTTGCGGGTGGCGCGCCCGCACCGCATCCAGGGCCGCCGGCAGTTCCATCTTGACGTGACCGGCGGCGTTGAGAATGAAGGGCAGCACGAGGACGCGCTTCGCGCTCTTGGCGGCGCGGTCCATGCCCTCGGCGAGCAGCACCTCGGCATGTTCGATGAAGCAGACTTCGATGCGCCAGTCGGAATGGCGTTCGCGCCATTCCGCGGCGAAATGCTGAATTTCCTTGTTGCCTTCCTGGTTGCGCGAGCCGTGACCGACCAGCAGGAGTGTTGTCGAGTCATTCATTGGCGGCGGCCTTGCGAAAGCGGTGGGTGAACGTGGGATCGTATAGTTTCGAACGGGCAAGGTCGGGCCAATCGGCTGCGCCCAGCGTCGGGCTGGCGATGATCATGGCCTGGCTGCCGATCTTCTCGGCCTGGCATTTCTTCTTGATGTCGGCGAGGGTGCCGCGAATGATCTTTTCCGCGCCCGGCCAGCTCGCCTTTTGCACCACGAGGATGGGCGCATCCTCGTCCCAGCCGGCCGCGCGCAGCGCCTGCTGCACATCATGCAGCAGCGTGATGGATAGAAATATGCACAGCGTGGTCTTGTGCGCGGCGAGCGACTCCAGGTCCTCACCCGGCGGCATCGGCGTGCGCCCGGCGACGCGGGTCAGGATCACCGTCTGCGTCACTTCGGGCAGGGTCAGCGTCTCCGCCGCCGCCGCCGCCGCCGCCATGGCCGACGACACCCCCGGCACGACTTGCCACTCGATGCCGGCGGCCGTCAGCGGCCGTGTCATTTCGATCAGCGCCCCATACAGGCCGGGGTCGCCCGTCTGCAGGCGGACGACGGTCTCGCAGCGGCCGCACTGCTCGATCAGCCAGGCCGTCATCTCCTCCAGCGTCATGTCCTTGGAGTCGCGAATGACGCAGTCCGGCGGCGCGAAGCGCGTCGCCGTCCGGTCGACCAGCGAGCCGGCGAACAGGATGGCCCCGGCCTGGGCAAGCAGATCGCGGCCCTTGACCGTGATTAGGTCCGGATCGCCCGGCCCCGCGCCGACGAACCAGACACGGCCCGGCACGCCGCCAAACTCAAGCTGCAACGGAGTTGTACAAGCGTTTGTCGACAGCGCCGGAACGCTTGAGGGCGTGCAGGGACTTGGCTCCCGCCAGCACGGCCAGATCGACCAGCGGTTCGGCGATGATGACGAGCAGGTAGGCGCCACCAAAAGAAGCGACATTCGCCAGGTTCTCGGCGCCGAACCCTTGTCCATAGAACGCCCAGAACGCCACCCAGGCGATGATGCCGCCCTGATAGGCCGCCGAGAGCTTGAGCGTCTGGCCGTAGGAAAGGTCGACGTAGGCGGTGTGCGCGGGAATGATCTTTTTCGCCAGCACATCCATGACGAACATCGGCGCCAGCAGGGTGGTCAGGTTGATCGCATACTGAGGCAGGTCGGCCGGGGCGAAGAACAGGCCCTGAACCAGCAGGCCGCCGGCCAGCCCGATGGCTGCGGGCGCCAGGCCGAAAAACAAAAAGAGCGTGGTGCCCAGGATCAGGTGCACTTCCGAGACGCCGACCGGGTAGTGCAAGAACACCTCGAAGAAACAGAAGACCATCAGCGCGGCCAGCGCGCTGCGCGCCAGCAGGGCGCCAAGCCCGTTCTCGCGAACAAAATCGGCGCCCGCCTTGACGGTGGCCCCGGCAGCGACCGCGGCCGTGCCATAACTGAGGATGATTTTTGCGCTGTCGACGACGCCCGGTTCGATATGCATGTTTGAACTCCTTGACAATCCAATTCAACCAATCGCTGGACCCGTGAAGCTCAAGGATTTCTGGCGGAACCATGAGGCGTTCGCCAGCCTTCGCCCGCACCCCGGGGTTCAACGCCAAATGTTCGGGCCGGTCTTCTGGCTTGCCATCGATCTTCTCCGAGCCTTCCCATGCGTTGCACAGTGGCGGTTGCGGAGTCGTCAGGCTTACAGCAGCGGGGGCTGCGCCGGAATGACTGGTTTCCCAGCGCCACCGGCTTCCCGTTTCACCCGCCCCAAGTCAATAGGGCAAGGCACCCAAAACGCCGCCATCTTATGCCAAAACTTTCCCGTCGTGTTGCGCGCTTGGGAAAGGCGCAGGGCCGGAGCATGAAAACTTGCTTATCGCCGGGCGAGTATGACAATAGCCAATTGAGCGACGTGAAAAGGCGTCTACTCTCGATTATTGGAAGCCGAGAGTATGGGCGAGGAGCGCCAGCCGGCTGCGGCGGCGCGACGCATGTGTCGCGAATTGCCGCTTCACTCCCTCATGGGGAGGCGATCAAACATGGCGATATATAGCGCCGCATCATTGGCGCCGACGCCCTGTGTCCATGGGATGTTCAGGCCGCACATGAGGCAACATTTAGCACGTCATGTTTAGTGGGCACGCTGCGCTCGACTGTTACCATCGGCGCTTGCCATCGTATTTCACGTTAATCAGGATGCCGCCTGATCGAGCACGCAGCATTTCAAAGGAGCCTGCCATGTCGAGTTTCCACTATGCCTTTGCGATATCAGACATCCAGCGCACGCGGGAGTTCTATGTCGGCCAGCTCGGCTGCACCGAGGGGCGCAGCACCGAGCACTGGATCGATTTCGAGTTGTTCGGCCACCAGCTCTCGGCTCACCTGGGCCGGCCCGGCGGCGCCTGCTGCGAGGGCCTGGTCGATGGCCATGCGGTGCCGATTCCGCACTTCGGCGTGATCCTCGACATCGAGGAGTTCTGGACCTTCGCCGCACGCCTGCGCGCGGCCGGCATCCATTTTCTGATGGAACCGGGATTGCGCTTCGTCGGTAAGCCCGGCGAACAGGCTACGATGTTCTTCCTCGATCCCGACGGCAACGCGCTGGAGTTCAAGGCCTTCGTGCGCGAGGGCGAAGTGTTCGCGCGGCAATGAAGAGTTGGCGCTGGGGATACGGCACAAATCTTGTGACGAAATCGTAGCGAGCACCGCCCAAGCTCCGATTCGGCACGCGCAGTAGATTTATTCACAAACTTTCAGCGGATGCTGACGGTGATCGCCTTCCAGGCCGGGCTCTGCCAGCGATAGAAGCTGCTCAGGTGGTTTGGCCGGTCGGCGCGTCTTTCCACTTCCAGCGTACTCATGCGCAGCAGCTCGAAGCTCTGTTTGTGGCGGCCCGCCACTCGGGCTTCGCGCGCCGCTAGCAGTTGTTTGCCGCCCGGCACCCAGCCGGCGAATTCGACATAGCCGAGGCCGGGGTGGTCCGCGGCCGGCGGCACGACGTCGAGGCTCCAGCCCTGCGGCCCGCGGCGGAACACCCACAGCTCGCGCCAGGTGTCGAGCGGCTGCACCGCCAGTGCGAGCGCCGTGCCTTGCGGGTTGGGCGCGGCCGAGGCGGTCCACACGATGCCGTAAGTGCAGCGCGTCAGCAGCGGGTTCTTCAGATCGTGTTTGGCATCGACCAGATGCACGCAGGTTTCGCCAGGCTGGCCGGGGCTCGCCGCCACCGAAACTTTTTGCGCCTTCGCCGCCGGCGCGCCGGCTTCGGTGGCCCAGCGCGAGGCGCCGACGCGCATCGCGGCGTCACTGTAGGCGTAGGCGTCGCTTTCCATGAGTTCGCCCTGGTCGATGCCGGCGAGTTCATTCAGCGCACGCTGCCCCGCCTGCTGCACGGCGGGCGCGCCGAGTTCCGGGCGCCGCGCGCGCTGGTAGGCGAGGCTGGCCCAGACGCCGGCCTTGCGCAGGCGCAGGCGGTTCTTCAGCACTGCGGGCAGTTTGCTTGTATCGATGCGGTCGAGTATTTCGGCGCGCCAGTTGTCGTGCGCGAAGCGCTGCACTGGCGCGAGGTCCGGCGCCACGCAATCGTGGCGGGTCAGCGCCAGCGCGGCGGCGGCCTTTTGCGGCGCGGTGGCCGGCAGCGCCAGCACGCGGCGATGCGCCTCGCCCTCGTAGCAAAGCCGCAGCTGTCCGTCGCGTTCGAAGCTGAGCATGTTCACGCCGTAGGCGGCGGCGACTTCGAGCTGGGCGGCGACGGCCGGACCCGCCTTGCCCTGCTGGGTGCCGGAAGCGCGCCGGGCCAGACGCTCGGCCATGGCGCCCAACGCATCGAAGGCCTCGCCGTCGATGGCTGCGGCCGGCGCCGCCTTCAGGTAGGCCGCGGCGTAGGCGATGCCCAGCGCCTCCGAGCCCGGCGTGTCGCGCAGGAAGCGCAGCACCGCGAGCAGGTCAGGTGCGGCGGCCGGCTGCAGCGACTGGACGCGCACGCTGGGTGCCTTGATGTAGCCGGCGCGTTCGCGGCGATGGTCGTAGACCTGCAGGAAGTCGCCTTTCTCGCCGCGGACTTCGAGGCTGTCGCCGGCCCACAGCTGGGCTTGCTGGGGCGCCGAATCGCGCGGTGCGGCACGCAGCGCAGTCTGGTCCTGGGTGACGATGGCCAGCGCGGACAGCGCGGCAATTGCGGTGGCGGTCAGCATGATCACTCGCCTCCCTGCTTTCCGGCGCCGAGCAGGTTGGCGCCGATGAAGCCGCCGCTGGTCGAGGGCGGCGCGATGATCACCGAGATCTTGTCGGAGAGCTTGTCGGCCATGGTCTTCTGGATCAGCAGCGGATGCCTGGTGATCAGCTCGCCGTCGCGCGCCAGTTGTTCGCTGGCGACCTTGCCCAGGCGCTCCTGGCGATAGCCTTCGGCGTCGGCCAGCTTGCGCCGCGACTCGGCCTCTCCGGTGGCCTCGATCAGGCGCGATTGCGATGTGGCCTCGGCGGCCTTGACGCGGGTGATCTTGGCGGCTTCGGCTTCGAGTTCGCGCTGTTCGATCTGTTTCTGCTTGAACGGCAGCACATGCTTCATGGCTTCGGCCTGGGCCTTGGCGGCGATGATTTGTTCCTGGCCGGCGGCCTCGGCGGCCTTCTCGCGGCGCACCTTGTCGGCCTGGCCTTCGAGCTCGGTCTGCTTGACCTGCTTGTCCTTGAGTTCCAGCGTGTAGCGCATTTTCTCCGAGGCCAGTTCCTCGGCCAGCAGCCTTTCCATGCCGGCCTTGTAGTCGGCCGGCAGGTCGATCTTGCCGATCATCACGCCCTGCAGCTTGATGCCGTCTTTCGCCAGCAGCGGCTTGAGTTCGCCTTCGATCGCCTGCTGGATCGCCACGCGCTTGGTCGAGAAGATCTCGCGCACCGTGTAGCCGGCGAGCGTCTTGTAGAGCACGCTCTGCGCCGCCGGCTCGACCACTTCGCGGCCGATATCGGCGGGCAGGGCGCGGGCCATGGCGGCGATGCGGCTGCGGTCGAGCACGTAGCGCACCGAGACGTCCACCCCGATCGAGAGGCCCTCGATGGTCTGGAAGGGCGCCGCGCCGCTGGCGCTCTGACCGTCGGCCGGACGGTAGATCTGGTCGCGCAGGGAAATGCGACGCAGCTCGTGCAGGCCGGGGATGATCAGCACGGCGCCGTCCTCCACTTCATCGACGACGCCGCTGAAGCGGTTGACGCGCAGGCCGAGTTCACCGCGGCCGACGCTCTGCAGCGGCGGGTTGCTGACGATGGCATAGGTGCCGATGCCGGCGACGGCCAGCGCGATGACGCCGCGCTGCGAGTCGCGCATGCGGCGGCCGAGGCGCTGGGCGATGGCTTCGACCGAGTCGCGCAGGTTGTTGGCGATGTTGCGGATTTGTTCCGACATGATGGCTTTCTCCAGGTCTTGATCTTCCGGGGATGGCGGCGGAGGCGGGAAGATCGATCGCCTTCCGTCATGGCTGCCATCGTCGCGGCAAGGCCGTGGAGCGATCCATGCCGTCGCGGGGCGACTTCGGTATGTCGTGGGTAGCACCCGTTCCGCGGCGTGAACAAACACTCACGCGCGGGCGCTGCCAAGGCCGGCAAAAACGGCGATACTTGGCGCAGACAATCGCGCGGAGCATGAAATGAGCATCAAGGTCGCCGTCATCGAGGACGACATCCCCACCAGCAAGCAGCTCAGGGCCTGGATACTTTCCGCGCGGCCGGGCATCACGGTGGACGCCTGGTTCAACCGCGACGACGCCGAGGCCGCGATTGCCCGCGAGAACTACGACGTGGTGGTGCTCGACATCGAGCTGGGGCGCGAGCGCCATGCCGGCGTCGCCATCATCAACGCCATCAACAAGGCCGCGCGCGGCACGCCGGTGCTGGTGGTGTCGGCCATGCCGGCCGCTATCTACCGCAGCATCATGAAGGCGCTCGACGCCTGGGACTATTTGCAGAAAACCACTTTCGAGGAGGCCGATTTCATCGACACCTTCCTCGAAATCCTGCGCGCCTCGCGCGATCGCGAGGGCGCCAAGCCCGCCCAGCCTGCCGGCGACGAACTCGCGCTCGATCCCCTGCGGCAGAACACGCCGCTGTGGCGCGGCAAGCGCGTGAACCTGCCGCTGACCGCCCAGCGCATCCTCGCCGCGCTCTACCAGCGGCGCGGCCAGGTGGTGTCCTACGACGAGCTGTTCCAGGTGGTGAAGAGCGGGCGCAACCGCGACAACATCCGCAAGCACATCAGCACCATCCGCGAGGCCTTCCGCGAACTCGACGAAGGCTTCGACCGCATCGAGAACGTGCCGATGCGCGGTTTCCGCTGGTCCGACCCGGCGGTCGGTAAATGATGAAGGCGGCGCTGCAATGGCTGGCCTCGTTCCGCCTGCGCATCCTGTTTCGCACTTCCTTCCTGCTGCTGTCGCTGGCCGTGCTGGCGATGGCGGTGGCCGTGCTGCAGGAGGAAAAGCAGCGTAGCTACGACAGCTACCAGAGCCATGTGGCGAAGACCAAGGAGCAGATCGTCGCCCGCCTGCGCCACCCGGCCGGGCAACTGGCCCTGCTTAACCCGCCGCGCGGCAATGGCGCCGCGGTGGCGGGGCGGCCCGTGGTGTTGCCGTATTCGGCGATCGATTTCGACGACCAGAGCAAGGTCAGGAACGCCGTCGAAATGGCCGGCTGCCTGGTGCAGTACAAGCGTCATGGCAGCCTCTGCGTCGCCATCGGCAACAACCCCTGGGCCGGCGGCTACATCTATGCCGCCGGCACTTTCGCCAGCAATGCACTGGTGCCGCACGCCATCGGCGACGAACAACTCGACGGTGCGCATCGCCTGCGCGTGGTGGTCAACCTGCGCGGCGAGACCTACCGCTGGCTGGCGCCCTTCGAGACGCTACCCGGCAACGGCACGCGTGCCGAGGGCGCGCGCGGCCGCTTCACCGGCTATGTCGAGCGCGAAGGCGCCAACTACAGGGGCGCGCGGCCGGTCAGGGAATTTCGCGGCTGGGTCTGGCAGGGCGGCAAGTGTCTCGATGCTGCGCAGGACGAAGCTGAGGGCGACTGCGCGCGCAAGTCCTTCTTCTCGCTGCGCCTGCCGGTCGATGTACTGCGCGAGGCGCTGTTCCGCGCGAAGAAGCCGCAGTGGCCGCCGCCCGACCTCGACCAGTTCCGCGTCCATGTCGAGGTGCTGGCGCCGGGCCCGGCCACCACTGGCGCGGCGATTTTCGACAGCGACGAGCCGGGCGCCGTGCCGCCGTTCTCGCTCAAGGACCTCGCCGGCCTGCTGCTGCCCGGCGAGACGCTGGCGATCCGCAAGGCCGGCGGCAGCGCCGACGTGGTGCAGTTGAGCGGCACGGAAGATGGCGCGGAGCCGTCCTCGCCGCTGATCACGCGGCTGATCCGCCGGCTGCCGGTGGCGAGCTACGACGCGCCGGTGGAATTCGCCGACGAAATCGCGACGCCGCTGGGCAGCTACCGGGTGCTGCTGAAGGGCGACGCGCGCAGCGTGAACCAGGCGCTGGCGGCGGTCGCCACGCGCGTCTCGTGGTTCGTCGGCGCCATGCTGCTGGCCATCGCGCTGGCCTGGCTGGTGATGGAAATCGGCATCGTGCGCCGCATCGCGCTGCTGACGCGGCGCACGCGCGGCCTGTCGCAGACCGTGCACACCGACGGCGGGCTGGAGCGCTTCGATCTGGCCGACCTGCGCGGCGGCGACGAGTTGGGCATCCTCGCCACCGGCCTCGACGACCTGCTGCGGCGCGTGAAGGAAGACGCCGAGCGCGAGCGCATCCGCGCCGGCCAGGAAAAGGACATGTGGCACGCCGTCGGCCACGAGATCATGTCGCCGCTGCAATCGCTGCTGGCCCTGCACGGCGGCAGCGACGACCCCAGCCATCGCTACATCCAGCGCATGCAGCAGGCGGTGCGCATCCTCTACGGCAGCGCCAGCCCGAGCGAGGCCTTCGAGTCGTCGAGCATCAGCGTGCAGGCGCTCGACCTCGCCCGCTTCCTGAAGAACGTGGCCGACAACGCCGGCATCGCCGATGTGGTGTGCACCGGTGTTGCGGCGCCGCTGCCGGTACGCGCCGACGAATACCCGCTGGAAGACGTGTTCGCCCACATCCTGAAGAACGCCGACCGCTACCGCCGGCCCGGCACGACCATCACCCTGGGTCTCGACAGCTCGGAGAGCACCGCCACGGTGAGCATCCACAATGTCGGCCCGCGCATCGCCGAAGACTTCATCGAGCGCATCTTCGAGTACGGCGTTTCCGACCAGGCCGAGGCCGGCGCCCACGGCAACCGCGGCCAGGGCCTGTTCGTGGCGCGCACCTACATGGCCAAGATGGGCGGCACGGTCATCGCGCGCAACGAGGACGACGGTGTCAGTTTCGTCCTGACGCTGCAGCGGGCACGCGGCTGAGAGCTTGTGAATAAATCTACTGCGCGTGCCGGATCGGGGCTTGGGCGGTGCTCGCTATCCTCATGTACAAACGCGTACATTCCGGTAGCTGCGCTCCGGCCGCACCCCGCTGCGGCCCAGCGGCTACGCCCCGAAGGAAGTCCCCTTGGGGGACGATTTCTTCGCAAGCTCTGATTCGGCCGCGGAAAGTTGGCGCTGATGAAGCCCCTGCGCAGCAAGGCGGTCGAGCAAAATACGCTCTCCTCGCCGCTGCGGATGGCGACACGGCGCGGCGCGGCGGGTCAGGCGTCGCGCTTGCCGCAGCGGCCATGAAATGCCATGGCCATTTCGAATGCGGCGCGGGTGAAGGCCAGCACCGCAGCGAATTCCTGGTCGCTCAGTTTGCGCGCCTCGTCGTCGGCGCGGTAGATGTTGGCGAACTCGCGTTCGCGCGCCGACTGGATCAGCAGTTTGCCGACGCCGAGGTTTTCCAGGCTGCGCCACAGGTCGGGATTGGAACTGCGGGTGAACTTCATGACGAAGCCGACCGGGTCGTTGCGGCCGAGCACCGCCGCCAGCCGTAGCACGATTTCGAAGGGCACCGCGATGCGGCCGTTTTCCCAGGCTTCGATCAGCGAGGGGTCCTTGAGGTTGATCGCCGCGCCGACCTCGGCAACGGTGAGGCCGGTGGCCTTGCGCAGGCGGCGCAGGGTCGCGCCGGTCCGCGTCCATACACCGGGTTCGGAAAAGCCCGGCAGCAAGGCCTTGAGCAGGTCGCCGGCGGCTTCCAGGGTCTTGCCCTTGGCCAGCGCCCGGGCCACTTCGCTCGCGGTGTGCAGGCTGGCCGCGGCGCCCACCGTGGCGGCGCCGATGTCGAGCACGCGGCCGGCCATCGCGCGCATCTGATCGACCAGACTGGATTCCGTCGCCTCAACTGTCGGCGCCACGCGCCTGGCCGGCGCCCGCTTTCTGGCGGGCGCCTTGCGCTTGGGCGTGGCGGCGACCATGGGCGGGTGGGTCGTGCCGGATTACTTGCCCTGTATCCGCTGGCGCGACTCGTGCCGCTCCTGCGCCTCGATCGAATAAATCGTGGTCGGGCGCGCCAGCAGCCGGCGCAAGCCGATCGGGTCTCCGGTCTCCTCGCAGAATCCATAGGAGCCGTTGTCGATGCGCTTCAGCGCCGCGTCGACCCGCGGCAGCATCTTGCGCTCGCGATCGCGAATGCGCAGTTCGATGGCGTTCTCCTCTTCGATCGTGGCGCGGTCGTTGGGGTCCGCTTCGGCCTCGCCATCGCGCAGATGATCGATGGTCATCGAGGCGTTGTCGATCAGGTCCTGGCGCTGCTTGCGCAACAGGTCGCGAAAGAAGGCCAACTGTTCGGCGTTCATGTAGGAACTGCTGGGCATTGCCAGCAGGGCTTTTTCGCTGAGAGGTTTGGTCATGGTAGCCATGGCTTGTGGTCCTGGGTTTCTGTTCGGAGGGCGGTGGCAAGTCGGCGATGCCGCCCGCCTTCAATATACCGCTGGTGGTCAGGCCGGGGGCAATTCATTTTCCCCTTCGGCAAGTCGATACTAGCCACTATATCGAAAGACCGGGCGAGCGTCGGGGGAATCTTGCCCGGCAGCCGCCCGAGGCGGGATTCTGCGCTTTTTGCGGGCATGGTGGAAGCGAACAATCGGGATTGTGCAAGTTGCCGAATGATCTATGCTTTGGTTAAAAGCGGTCGGCACAGGGAGGTCGACATGACATACCAAATCACATGGGAAGAGCGGGGCGTCTACAAGCGGTTCCAGGGTTTCGTTTCGTTCCAGGAATACTCGAGAAGCCAGGAACTGGTGCTGGGCGATGCCCGCGCCGACGATATCCGCTACATCATCAACGACCTCCTTGAGGTGGAAGGCTATACCGTCACGACGGACGAGGCGGAATACCTTGCCGCGTTTAACCGCGGCTCCAGCTTCTCCAATCCGCGAATTCGCATCGCCTACGTCACCCGCGATCCGAAGCTCATCTGGCTGATGAGGGCTGCCGCGGTTTTTTCGTCTTACAGCGTGCAAGCCTTTCCGACGCTCGACGCGGCGCGGGAGTGGGCGGCGAAGGAATCCTGATACTCGCTAGCGGATAGCCGCTGGTTGCCGCCGCTTGCGCCGGTCCGTGTAGCGTCGGCGCCCGGTTTTCAACTTGCTTTTCAACCTGGTTTGCCACTTGGTTCGCCACGCCGTTCCCCGTGCGCTTCGCCGTGTCGCCAGCGCCAACTTTCAGGGCGGCCGGCGATATCCGCCGCCACCGCTTTGCGGCCGGCATAGGGAAAACCATCTAGTCGCCTGACTCATCTCCCCAATTACCTCATGGGCGTTGCCTGCCTAAGCTGTGATCGTTCCATCTCGACAGGGCCGCTCACGGAACGCCTCGCGCCGGAAGGCCTGATCTGACAACAAGCTTGAATCACGGAGATTGCCATGACACAAACGCAAATCTGCCCACCGGAAGCCGTGGAGGAAAGCCCGGCGTCGGCCTCGCGCCGCAACTTCCTGCGCGGCCTGCCGGTCATCACGGCGGGCGCCGTCGGCGCCCCGCTGCCGGCGCTGGCCGGCCAGCCGGGCTCGCGCTGGGGAATGCTGGTCGATGTGCGCAAGTGCATCGGCTGCCAGGCCTGCACCATCGCCTGCATCAATGAAAACGAGGTACCGGAAGGCAGCTACCGCACCATTGTTTCCACCTACAGCGTCAAGCAGCCCGAAGCGGCGGGTCAGCCGGCCGGCACCTACGTCCTGCCGCGCCTGTGCAACCACTGCGACAACCCGCCCTGCATACCGGTGTGCCCGGTCGGCGCCACCTTCAAGCGCGAGGACGGCCTGGTGCTGGTCGACGGCGACCGCTGCGTCGGCTGCGCCTATTGCGTGCAGGCCTGCCCCTATGACGCGCGCTACATCAATCACGACACCGGCAAGGCCGACAAATGCACCTTCTGCGGCCATCGGCTGGAAGCCGGCCTGCTGCCGGCCTGCGTCGAAACCTGCGTCGGCGGGGCGCGCATCTTCGGCGACCTCAACGATCCCAAGGGCGAACTGAGCCGGCGCATCGCGGCCGCCGGCGATTCGCTGAAAGTACTCAAGCCCGAACTGGGCACCAAGCCCCGCGTCTTCTACATCGGCCTCGACCCACGCTTCGCGGGCAAGGTCGCGGGCCAGGGCGCCTTATGGAATCCGCAACTGCATGGAGGCAGATCATGAACCCGAGCATCGTCGAAACCGTCAATGTCGCGCGCGAAGTCGCCTGGCTGCCCTGGGCGGTTCAGTATTTCTTCCTCATCGGCCTGTCCTACGGCGCGTTTCTGCTCTCGCTGCCGGGCATAGTCGGCCGCCGCCGCGGCTGGGCCGGCATTTCGCGCCTGGCCCTGTTGGGCGCCCTGGTCTGCGGCCTCGCCGCGCCCGTGGCGCTGCTGGCCGACCTGCACCAGCCAGGCCGCTTCTACCATTTCTACCAGTTCTTCACGCCATCCTCCTGGATGTCCTGGGGCTCCTTCTTCATCCCGGTCTATCTCGGCGGCCTGGTCCTCTATGCCTGGCTCGCCTTCCGCCCGCTGCTCGCGCAGCAGGCCACGGACGGCAGTCTCTCGCCGCGTCTGGCGCGCCTGGCGCGGACGCTGGCCTACGGCGGCCTGGAAAGTCGCGGCGCGCTGCTCGCCGCGGCGGCGGTGGCCCTGGTCGGCGCCGCCCTGGTGGCGCTCTATACCGGGATGGAAGTCATGGTGGTGCGGGCTCGCCCGCTGTGGGACACGCCGCTCTTGCCGGTGCAGTTCGCGCTTACCGCGCTGGCCGGCGGTGTCGGCCTGACGCTGCTGCTCAAGCGTTTTTCCGGCCAGCCGGATGCGGCGCAGGGCAGCATCCCGCTGTTCCGTGCGCTGGCGGCGACCCAGGCGCTGGCCTTGCTGGTCGGCGCCGTCTGGCTGTTGCTCGGGCTGACCGGCCTGTCGCCGCGCCACGCCCAGGCGCTGGCCGAGGTGGCGCCGTCCGCCGCGTGGCGGCTGACGGCAGTGTGGGCCGCCGGCAGCACCGCGCTGACGCTGTGGCTGGCGCTGCGCCGGCCCGGCAGCGGCCTGCTGATCGGCCTGCTGGCAATGCACAGCGCGTGGATGATGCGCTGGACCATCTTCATCGGCGGCCAGGAAATCCCCAAGACCGGCGCCGGTTTCTACCAGTACCAGTTGCCGCTCGGCTACGACGGCCTGCTCGGCATCGTCGGCACCGGCGGCCTCTGGGTCGCCCTGTTCATCGCACTGACCACCCTGCTGCCGGTTGCCCGCCTGAACCGCGAAGCCGCTTGATGCTCATGGCTTCGGCAAAACAGCCAACAGTATGAAATCTCGCACCCTTGATGGATCCCAAGCGGGCAAATGGGCCCGCCCCTCCCATCCTCCCCTCACGGGGAGGCTACTGATCGGCTCGCTGCGCTCGAACCTGACACAGCACGCTTGGCGATGCATTTCACGTTAATCGCAAGGAGAAAATCATGAAAATCGCACGTCGCCAACTCATCGCCGCCGGCGGGCTCGCCGCCTTCGCCGCCGGTTTTTCGCAAACCCTGGGCCGCATGGCCGACAAGCTGATGGGCAAGGATGCGCCACGGCACAATGTCTGGGGCAATGCCGCCGCGCCCGAATTCACCGTCGATCCGGCCAGCGGCAAGCTGCAGCCGAATCCGGCGCAGCAGGTCAGCTACACCGCCTGCCTCGGCTGCACCACCCAGTGCGGGGTCCGGGTGCGCGTGGACAAGGCCTCCGGCCGCGTCATCCGCGTCGCCGGCAATCCCTACAGCCCGCTGTCCACCGAGCCGCATCTGCCGATGAAGGCCTCGGTCAGGGACAGCCTGGTCGCCTTGTCGCGCTTCCAGGACAAGGGCCTCGGCGGCCGCTCGACCGCTTGCGGGCGCGGCAACGCCGTGCTGGCGCAGATGAATTCGCCGTTTCGTGTGCTGGCGCCGCTGAAGCGCGTCGGCCCGCGAAACGGCGGCCAGTGGGAAGCGATCTCCTTCGAGCAACTGGTCAAGGAAGTGAGCGAAGGCGGCAACCTCTTCGGCGAAGGCGAAGTGGCAGGCCTGCGCGCCCTGCGCGATCTGGCCGCGCCGATCGATCCGGCACAGCCCGAACTCGGCGCCCGGGTCAACCAGGTGGCGCTGCTGTCCAGCGTCAATGACGGCCGCGAAGCCTTCGCCCGGCGCTTCTGGAACAAGTCCTACGGCACGCTCAACTTCGTCGGCCACGGTTCCTACTGCGGCGGCGCCTACCGTTCCGGCAGCGGCGCGATGTTCGGCGACATGAAGAAAATGCCGCATGCCAAGCCCGATCTGGCCAATGCCGAATTCGTGATCTTCGTCGGCACCGCGCCCGGCAACGCCGGCAATCCCTTCAAGCGCACCGGCGCCATGCTGGCCAAGGGGCGCAGCGACGGCAGGCTCAACTATGTGGTGGTCGACCCGGTGCTGACCAACGCCGACAACCGCGCCGCCGCCGACCGCGGGCGCTGGATTCCGATCCGTCCCGGCAGCGACAGCGCGCTGGCGCTGGGCATGATGCGCTGGATGCTGGACAACGAGCGCATCAACACCGCCTACCTCGCCAACCCCAATCTCGCCGTCGCCGAACAGCAGGGCGAGCCGTCCTTCAGCAGCGCCACCTGGCTGGTCGTCACCGAAGCCGGCCATCCGCGCCAGGGGCGCTTCCTGCGCGGCTCCGACATCGGCCTGGCGATCGCCGAGGACGAGCGCTACAAGGAGAACGATCCCTACCTGATCCTCGATGCCAAGGGCAAGCCGGTGCCGGCCGAGAAGGCCGCCGCGCCGGCCGCGCTCGAAGCGGAAACGGTGCTTACGCAAGACGGCAAGCCGCTGGCGGTGAAGACCGCCTGGCTGTTGCTCAAGGCCTCGATCCTGCAGCAGACCATCGCCCAGTGCAGCGATGCCTGCGGCATTCCAGCCGCCACCATCGGCGCGCTGGCCGACGAATTCACGCGCCACGGCCGCAAGTCATCCGTCATCGCGCACGGCGGCATGATGTCGGGCGCCGGCTTCTACAACGCCTTCTCGCTGATGACGCTGAACCTGCTGATCGGCAACCTCAACTGGAAGGGCGGCCTGGTCATGAACGGCGGCGGCTTCAAGGACGACGGCGAGGGGCCGCGCTACAACCTCGACAACTTTGCCGGCGCGGTCAAGCCCAAGGGCACGCCGCTGGGGCGCAACGTGCCCTACGAGAAGAGCAGCGAATTCGCGCGCAAGAAGGCCGAGGGCAAGCCCTACCCGGCGCAGTCGCCGTGGTTCCCCAATGCCCCGGGCCTCGCCACCGAATGGTTCACCGGCGCCATGAGCGGCTATCCCTACAGCATCAAGGCGCTGATCCTGTGGAGCTCCAATCCGCTGTACGGCATCGCCGGCCTGCGTGCGCAGATCGAAAAGGATCTCGCCGATCCGCAGAAGATTCCGCTGATCATTTCGGTGGACCCGCTGATCAACGAGAGCAACGCCTATGCCGATTACATCGTTCCGGATTCGCTGATGTACGAGAGCTGGGGCTGGACCTCGGCCTGGAACGGCGTGCCGACCAAGGCCTGCACTGCGCGCTGGCCGGTGGTGGAGCCGATCGCGGCGAAAACCCCGGACGGCCAGGCGGTCGGCATGGAAACCTTCTTCATCGCCTTGGCCAAGGCCATGGCGCTGCCGGGCTTCGGCGCCGCGGCGATGAGCGACGCGGCGGGCCAGCCGCTGCCGCTGGAACGTCCCGAGCACTGGTATTTGCGCGGCGGCGCCAACATCGCCTGGCTCGGCAAGGAGCCGGTGCCCGATGCCAGCGACGAGGATCTCGCGCTGTCCGGCGTCGACCGCCTGCGCCCGCTGCTCGAAGCGACGCTGACGGCCGAGGAGTGGCGCAAGGTGGCCTTCCTCTACACCCGCGGCGGACGTTACCAGCCGGCCAGGGATGCGCAGGACGAAGACCATCCCGAATGGCAGACCAACCGCTTCAAGAACGCACTCTGGCTCTGGAGCGACGTGGTCGGCGGCAGCAAGAACAGCATCACCGGCAAGCGCTTCGCCGGCTGCGCCAGCCTGCAGCCGCCGGCCTTCATCGACGGCACGCCGATGCGCAAGATCTACGGCGAGAAGGAGTGGCCGCTGCAGGTGGTCAGCTTCAAGTCGGCGCTGCAGAATTCCTACAGCATCGCCGCGACCCGGCTCACCGGCATCCATGCCGAGAATCCGCTGCTGGTGCATCCGGCCGACGCCGCCCGCGCCGGCCTCAAGAGCGGCGATACGGCGCAGCTCGTCACGCCGGGCGGCGCCGTCAGCACCACGGTGATCGTGCATGAAGGCGTGATGCAGGGCGTGGTCGCCATCGAGCACGGTTTCGGCCACCGCGAGCTGGGCGCCCGTGCCCACCGCATCGGCAATCAGCAGCAGCCGGACAAACCCGCGCTGCGCGCCGGCATCAACCTCAACGACCTCGGCCTCGCCGATCCGACGCGGCCGGGCAAATCGGTATGGGTGGATGCCGTCTCCGGCTCCTCGGTGCGCAACGGCTTGCCGGCGAAACTTGTGCGCGCCTGAGCGGTCCCCGCCGGGCCGCCCCCAGGGGGCGGCGGCCAGGCAATGGAGCCGCGCAGCGGCGAACCACCGTCACCCCCTGCCTTGGGCAGGGGGCTGGGGGGAAGGTAGTCGCGAGTGCCGTCGCTTCGAGCCCCGCCTGGTGCGGGGTGCGTCAGTCGAGCGCGCGCGGGTCGATGCGCAACATCAGGCGCGCCAGTTCGGCGGCGCTGCCGACTTCGGCTTTTTCCATCACATGCTGGCGATGCACATGCACTGTCTTTTCGCTGATGTCGAGCTTGCGCGCCACCAGTTTGTTGGGTAGCCCAAGCGCGACCAGGCGTGCGACTTCGTGTTCGCGCGGCGACAGGCGATCGAGCAGCAGTTGCGCCTGTTCGCGGCGTTGCGCGGTGGCCCGCTGTTCGCCGCCGTGGCGCACGGCGGCGGCCACCGTGTCGAGCAGGGCCTGGTCGCGGAACGGCTTTTCGAGGAAATCGAAGGCACCCTGCTTCATCGCCTGCACCGCGAGTTCGACGTCGCCGTGGCCGGTCATGAACACCACGGCCGGCGTCCAGCCCCGTGCGCGCAAGGCCTGTTGCAGTTCCAGCCCGTTCATGCCGGGCATGCGGATGTCCAGTACCAGACAGCCGAAGTCGTCCGGCGGCGCCGGGCAGGCGGCGAGAAAATCGGCCGCCGAGGCATGGGCCTGCACCGGCCAGCCGAGCGATTCGAGCAGGAAGACCAGCGAGCGGCGGAAGGACGCGTCGTCGTCCACCACATGGATTACGGAGTTTTCGGCGATCTGGACCATGGAATCATTTGTCATGCATCGGCAGTGCGAACGTGAATACCAGCCCGGGCCCTTCGGCCGGGGCCTGCGCCGACAGCCGCCCGCCGTGCGCCTCGACGATGGTCGCGCAGATCGACAGGCCGAGTCCGAGGCCGTCGGGCTTGGTGGTGAAGAAAGGCTCGAACAGGCGTTCCTGCGCCTCGGGCGTCAGGCCGCGGCCGAAATCGCGGATGCCGACGCGCAGCGCGGCGCCCTCCGCCTCGCGTTCGAGGGTGATCAGCAGGCGGCGCTCGGCGGCCGGCAGATCCTGCATCGCGTCGAGCCCGTTCTTCAGCAGGTTGAGTACGACCTGCTGGATCTGCAGCGGATCGACCTCGACAACGCAATTCGCCGCCGTGCCTTCGTCGATGCGGATTTCGGGGCGGTTGGAAATCATGCCGGCAAACAGCGCCACGGCTTCGCCCACCAGTTGGGCGAGGACGCGGCGTTCGCGCACGGCGGCACGCTTGCGGGCAAAGCCGCGGATGCGGCCGAGGATGCCGGCCGCCCGCTCGGCCTGGCCGGCGATCTCGACGCTTGCCTCGCGCACCGCGGCATCGGTCAGGCGGCCGCTATCGACGCGCCGCACCAGGCTCTGCGCATAGTTGCTGATGCTGGCCAGCGGCTGGTTGATTTCGTGCGCCAGGGTGCCGGACAGTTCGCCCAGTATCGACAGGCGCGACAAGTGCTCGACCTGCTCCTGGTGCACGCGCATCCGCGCCTCGATCGCCTTGCGTTCGTCGAGCGCCTGGCGCAGCGCGGCGGTGCGGGCGTGTACCAGATGCTCGACGCGTACCGTGTAGATGATCCAGCCCAGCAGCAGCGTGGCCAGCACCAGCACCACCGGCCAGTAGCGCACCGCCGCGGCGCGTAGCGTGCTTTCCTTCAGGTAGCTGTAGGGCCCGGTCTGCAGTTCGCGGAACAGTTCATGCACGGCCTGATAATCGGCCGGCACCGTCCACGACATGCCATCCGCCGTCGCCGGCATGGCCAGCAGCGCCCGCGCCACCGCCTTGGCCAGCGCCGGGGGTGTGCTGCGCAGCGTCGCGATGGGCCAGTCGGGATAGAGCCGGGTCGAGGTCTGGCACGGGAAATCCGCTTCCGCGCGCGGCGACAGCACGCGAAAGCCGGCGCGGGCGGACTCCGGCAGGTTCTCGATGGTGCAGGCGCGGACGATGCCCGCGTCTGCTCGGCCGCTGGCGACGGCGTCGGTCACCGCGCGCATCGGCAGGCCGACGAAGCTGAGTTCGGCGAAGTCGGCGTAAGGGTCGAGGCCAAGCTGGGCAAACTCGCGCCATGCCACCTGAAAACCGCCGAAGGCATCCTCGCCCACGGCGGCCACGTGCTTGCCGGCCAGATCGGCGAGCTTGCTCAGATCTTGGCGGTCGGCGCGCACGATCACCGCCGAACCCACCGCGCGCATCGGCGAAGGCGCCTGCGCGGTGTCGAGCGTGGCAATCCGGCTGATGCCGAATT
This sequence comes from Sulfuritalea sp., assembly GCA_030696505.1. GTDB lineage: Bacteria > Pseudomonadota > Gammaproteobacteria > Burkholderiales > Rhodocyclaceae > Sulfuritalea. The sequence continues at coordinate 22,334 of JAUYSD010000062.1, forward strand.
CCATTTCGAGCGCGACATAGTTGCCGGGATTGGTGATCACGAAATCCACCGAGCGGCTCGCCACCGCATCGCGCAGGCCCTTGTGGTCGAACTGCACGAGCACCGGCTGGTGGCCGGGCAGCGCGGCGCCGAGATGCGCCAGCAGGGGCGCCCACTGGCGGCTCATCGCCTCGGCATCGAGAAACGCCAGCAGGCCGATGCGCACGGGGTGCTGCTCGGCCGGCGCCGCCGGCGCAGGTCCGGCAAGAACGATCAGGGTGAGAAGAATGCAGCGGCGCAGAAATGACATGGCGGCAAGACTCGCCGCTTCCAATCGATATGTCAAGTCCGTAGCGCGCGCCGTAGTGCTCGATGTGAAGCCGCTCAGCGCAGGAACAGCCGCGCGCTCGCTTGCGGATTGGACGGGAAATACAAATGCATGTAGGAGGCGGTGAGGCGGCCGCGGCGGTAGATCGCCTCGCCCTGGCGGCCGTCGGGCGTGCGGGCGTGCAGCAGCGGGACGAGGGCGGTTTCGCTGCGCGAGTGGTGGAAGGTGTGACCGCGCAAGCTGCCCTCCGGCAGTTCGGCCTGCTGCAGGTCGAGCGCGGCGAGGCGGGTTTGCATGCGCGTGGCGCCGGGCAGCAGGCCGGCCATGGCGTGGCTGACGCCATCCTGCTCGATGAGTTGGTCGAACAGGCACATCATGCCGCCGCATTCGGCGAGCAGGGGTTTGCCGGCGCCGGCGTGGGCGCGCAACTGCTGCCACAGTCCGCCTGCGCCGAGGCGCTCGGCGTGCAGTTCGGGGTAGCCGCCCGGCAGCCAGACGGCATCGCAGGCGGGCAGCGCGTCGTCCGCCAGCGGCGAGAAGAAGGCGAGTGTCGCGCCGAGTTCGCCCAGGGTGTCGAGATTGGCCGGATAGATGAAGCCGAAGGCGGCGTCGCGCGCGATGGCGATGGTCTTGCCGGCGAGCAGGGGTTCGAGAGTTGGCGCTGGCGGTACGGCGAAGTCGACGCTGGGCGGCAGGTCGGCCACTGCGCTGGCCGCGATGTGGTCCGCAAGCAGGTCGAGGCGTTGTTCCAGGTCGGCGATCTCGGCGGCCTGCAGCAGGCCGAGGTGGCGCTCGGGCAGCGCCGCGCCGGCATCGCCCGGCAGGGCGCCGAACCAGCCCATGCCGGGCGGCAGGCTGGCCTTGAGCAGCTCCGCGTGATGGGCGCTGCCGACCCGGTTGGCGAGCACGCCGGCGAAAGGCAGGCCCGGGCGGTAAGTGGCGAGACCGTGGGCTACGGCGCCGAAGGTCTGGGCCATGGCCGCGGCGTCGATCAGGGCCAGCACCGGGATGCCGAAACGGCAGGCGATGTCGGCCGCCGAGGGACTGCCGTCGTAGAGGCCCATGACGCCCTCGACCAGGATCAGGTCGGCCGTCGCCGCGGCAGCGGCGAGACGCCGCGCCGCATCGTCTTCGCCGCACATGCCGAGGTCGAGGTTGTACACCGGGGCGCCGCTGGCGACGGCGAGTATCTGCGGATCGAGAAAATCCGGACCGCACTTGAAGACGCGGACGCGGCGCCCCTGCCTGACATGATGTCGCGCCAGCGCCGCGGTCACCGTGGTCTTGCCCTGGCCGGAAGCCGGGGCGGCGATCAACAGCGCCGGGCAGCTCGGCATTAGAACTCCATGCCCGGCATGGCCTTCACGCCGGCCTTGAAGGCGTGCTTGACCATGGCCATTTCGGTCACGGTGTCGGCGGCGGCGATCAGGCCTTCGGGCGCGCCGCGGCCGGTGACGATCACGTGCTGCCGCGGCGGGCGCGCGGCGAAGGCGGCCAGCACCGGGTCGAGTGCCAGCCACTGGTACTTGAAGGCATAGGTCATTTCGTCGAGCACGACCAGGCCTACGCCTGGGTCCGTCAGGTAGCCGGCGGCGAGTTCCCAGGCCGCGCGCGCGGCGGCGGCATCGCGGCCGGGGTCCTGGGTTTCCCAGGTGAAGCCCTCGCCCATGACGTGCCAGTGCATGCCCGGCAGCTTGCCCAGCACGGCCTCCTCGCCGGTGTCGCTGCGGCTCTTGACGAACTGCACCACAACCACTTGCAGGCCATGGCCCAGCGCGCGCGCCGCGACGCCGAAGGCGGCCGAGGACTTGCCCTTGCCGTTGCCGGTGTTGACCAGCAGCACGCCGCGCTCGGTGTCGGCGGCGGCGACCTGCTGGTCGATGACTTGCTTCTTGCGCTGCATACGCGCGACATGGCGCGCCTCGCGTTGGTTGGCTGTGCTCATGATTTCAGGCTCGCGGCAAGTTCCCGGTAGCCTTGCAGCAGCGGCGGGCCGGGGTGGAAGAAGTTTTCGCCCCTGAGGCTGACGATGCGCGCCTTGACCGTGCCCAGCGCGGCGTTGCAGGCGACGCTGGATTCGTGGCTGAGCGAAAACACGATGGCCGGCTTGAAGCGCGCCACCAGGGCGGGGATGTCGGCGAGCTCCTCGCCTGCGCGCAGGTGGCGCACGCGGGCATCGCGGTCCACCACCTCGAAGCCGGCGCGGGCGAAGGCGTCGCCGATGTAATGCTTGCGGCCGAAGGCGTAGGGTTCGCCGGAGCAGGCGGAGAGCACCAGCACGCGCTCGCCCTTGCCGCCGACGCCGCGTGCCGCGGCCCGCCAGGCGCGATGGAAGCGCCGCACCTGGGCCTCTGCGTCGCCCATTCCGCTCGCGACCGCCAGCGTGCGCAGCACCTGTTCACTCTCGGCGATGGAGCCGAAGCCGTCCAGGCGCAGCGTGCGCGTGCCTTGCGGCACGGCCTGCGCCAGGGTTTCCGGTGTGGCCCAGTCCGAGCTCACCAGCAGCTCGGGCTGCAGGATCGCCAGCACATCGGCATCGGGGTCCATGACGCCGCCGGTCTTGGGCAGATCGTGTTTGTCGTAGCGCGAGACGCCGACGATGCACTTGCCCTGGCCGAGCCATTCCAGCGCGGCGGTGAGATAGGGCGACTGGCTGACGATGCGCGGGCAGGCGGCCAGCGCTGGCCCGGCGGCGAGCCAGGCGAGGAGCAGGAACAGGGAACGCAGTTTCATGAGCGGGCTCTCAAAGCGGCAGGAAGCAGCGCTGGCCGTCGGTTTCGACCATGCGCAGGGGATGCTGGTAGAGCGCCGACAGGCGCTCGGCGGTGAGCATCGCGGCGGCGCTGCCGGATTCGACGCGGCCGTCGCCATGCACCAGCAGGGCGCGGTCGCAATAGCGCGCGGCGAGCCCCGGATCGTGCATCACCATCACCAGCGCGGTGCCGGTTTCCTCTGCGGTGCGCGAGAGCAGCTGCAGCGCGGCGATCTGGTGGTTGAGGTCGAGGTGCGACAGCGGCTCGTCGAGCAGCGCCAGGCGCGGCTGCTGGGTCAGCAGGGTGGCGATCGCCAGGCGCTGCCGCTCGCCGCCGGACAGGGTCTGCACGTCGCGCGCGGCGAAGCCGGCGAGGTCGACGGCGGCCAGTGCGGCGCGGGCGATGCGGGCGTCGGCGGCGCTTTCCCAGGCCCAGCGTTTGAGCCAGGGATGGCGGCCGATCAGCGCGGTTTCCAGCACGCTGGCGGGGAAGGCATCGACCTGCTGCTGCAGCAGCACGCCGCGCAGTTGCGCGACAAGGCGCGGCGGCGTCTGCGCCAGATCGGCGCCACACAGGTCGATGCGGCCTGCCGCAGGCTCGCGCAGGCCGGCCAGGGTGTGCAGCAGCGTGGTCTTGCCGGCGCCGTTGCGGCCGAGTATGGCCAGACGCTCGCCGGCGCCGAGTTCCAGATCGAGCCCGCGCACCACGGTGCGGCCGCCGACGGCGACCGCGAGCCCGCGCACCGTGAGCAGGCTGCTCATGTCGCACTGCCCTTGGTCTGGCGCGACAGCAAATAGAGGAACACCGGCACGCCGAGCAGGGCGGTAAGCACGCCGACCGGCAGTTGCTGCGGCGCGACCAGGGTGCGCGCCAGGGTGTCGGCGATCACCAGCAGCGAACCCCCGGCCAGCGCGGCAGCCGGCAGCAGCACGCGCTGGTCGTTGCCGACCGCCAGGCGCACCAGGTGGGGCACCACCAGGCCGACGAAGCCGACGCTGCCGGCGGTGGTCACGGCGACCGCGGTCAAGAGCGAGGCCAGCACGTACACGGCGCCGCGCAGGCCGCGCACCCGAACGCCGAGGGTGCGCGCGATCAGATCGCCGCGCGCCAGCAGGTTGAGGTCGCGCGACAGCGGCAGGGCGGCGGCCAGGCCCAGCGCCAGCACCAGCAGCGCCGGCCACGGCGTGCCGGCATGCGACAGGTCGCCCATCAGCCAGAACAGCATGCTGCGCAACTGGTGCTCCGGCGCCACCGAGAGGATCAGCGCCACCACCGCGCTGCAGCCGGCGGCGACGATGACGCCGGTCAGCAGCAGGCGGGTCTGGGTCCAGCTGCCGTCGCCGCGCGCCAGGCCGAATACCAGCAGCATCGCGGCGAAGGCGCCGGCGAAGGCGAACAGATTGATCAGGGCCAGCGCCAGGCCGGCCAGCATCGCCAGCAGCGCGCCAACCGCGGCGCCGCCCGAGATGCCCAGTACATAGGGGTCGGCCAGGGGATTTCTCAATAGCACCTGCATCAGCGCGCCGGCCAGGGCCAGCAGGCCGCCGCAGGCGAAAGCCGCCAGCGCGCGCGGCAGGCGCAGGCCGCTGACCACCGCGCCGGCGGTGTCCTGCCCGGTCCCCGTCAGGGCGGCCCAGACCTCGCCCGGCGCCACCGCGTAGGATCCCGCCAGCAAGGCCGCGACCAGGCTGGCGAGCGCCAGCGCCGCGAGTGCGGCGAGCAACAGCAGGGCGCGGCGGCGGCTAGGCATTTACTTCATCGCAAAGCGCGCGCCGAGGAACAGCGTCGTGCCCAGCGCGGCGAACTCCGAGGTGGCGGCGCGCACCACGTCGTAGCGCTTGTCGAACAGGTTGTCGACGCGGGCGAACAGCGACCAGCCGTGATCGAGGCGCAGTTCGCCGCGCAGATTCACCAGACCGTAGCCGCCCATTTTCTTGGTGTTGAGTCCGCTCGTGAAGTCCGGCGCATCGTAGCGCGGACCGCTGGCCTGGAGTTCGGCGCCGAGCGACCAGTCGCCGAAATCGCGGCTCGCGGCGAGGCTGCCGAACTGTCGTGCGCGGCGCACCAGCGCTTCGCCGTTGGCCAGGTTCTTCGGGTCCTGGACGGTGAGGCCGGCATCCAGCGTCCAGGCGCCGAGCGAGCTGCGGGCCGCCGCGGTCCAGCCCGTGATGCGCGCCGTGGCGACGTTGCGCGGCGTGTAGAAGAACGAGCCCGGCGCGGTTTCCTGCCACTGGATCAGGTTCTCGATCTCGTTGCGGAAAGCGGTCAGCGAGGCCTCGGTGCTGCCCATTTCGTAATGCAGGGCAAGCTCGCGGCTGCGGCCGGATTCGGGCAGCAGCAGCGGGTTGCCGGCGCCGACGAAGGGCGTGTTGGGGAAATACAGGTCGTTGAAGGTCGGCGCCTTGAAGGAGGTGCCCGCGCTGGCCGAAAGCCGCCAGGCGTCGCTCAGGCGGTAGCCGTAGCCGAGGGTGTGCGTGTTCCGCGCGCCGAACTGGGAATTGTCGTCGCGGCGCGCCCCGATCTGCCAGAAATGCGCGCCCGCCGAGCCGTTCCAGCCCAGCACCAGGGAATCGGTGCGGCGCTGCAGGCTGGTATAGACATTGGTCGAGTCTATGGATTCGCGCAGGCTTTCGACGGCGACCAGGCCGCGCCCGAGCGGCAGGGTCAGGTCGTTCTGCCAGACCACCTGGTCCTGGCGCGTGCGAAACGCATCGCGGTCCTGGCCCGCAGTCGACGAAGGCGTGGTGATCGAGTGGTCTTCACCTCGGCCCAGGCGCAGTTCGCTCTGCCAAGCTTCGGCCAGGCGCGCGCGGGCGAACACGCCGTGGGCGACGACCCGGGTCCGCGTCTGCCAATCCAGGTTGGCGGACGGCCAACTGCTGTCGAAGTGGCTGACGCCGTCGCTTTCGATGCCGTGGGCGCCGATCTCGATGCCCTCCCGCGGGCGCCAGGTGGCGGCCAGCGACAGGCTGCGGCGCGCAAAACCGTCGCGGTCCGGGTTGTAGGCGGGGCTGCCCGGATTGGTGATGGCGTTGACCCCCTCGGCGCGCGAGTCGGCCACGCGCACGGCATAGTCGAACTTCCCGACGCGGTTGGCATGGGCCAGCGTCAGTTCCCGGCTGCCGCGGCTGCCGACCCCGGCGCTGGCTTCGAGGCGCGGGGCGTCGGCTGCGCGCCTGGTGGTGATGCGGATCACGCCGCCGATGGCATCGGAACCGTAGAGCGCCGACGCCGGTCCGCGCAGGATTTCGATGCGCTCGACCTGGGCCAGCGGAATTGCTTCCAGCGAGCTCTGCCCCAGCGTGGCCGAACTGATGCGCAGGCCGTCGAGCAGGATCAGGGTATGGCCGGCGTTGGCGCCGCGGATGAATACGCTTTCCGTGGCGCCGCGACCGCCGGCGCGCGACAGCTCGATGCCCGGCGTGCGCGCCAGCAGGTCGCCGAGGGTGGTCGACGGTCCTGCCTGCTCGATGGCCTCGCGGTCGATCACGGAGACGTCGGCAATAACTTCGCTGATTCGCGTCGGCTGGCGTGTCGCTGTGACCACGACGGCCGCGAGTTGATCGGCAGCGAAGGAAAAACCGGGGGAAAGACAACTGGCCGCGCAGGCGGCGATGGTGAAATGCTTGTACATGGAAAAACTCCCGAACCCCGGCAAGCGTCCCCGCAGCCGGTAGGTGGCAAATGCATGCGCGGGAGGGGAGGGCAATGAACGGGGTCGGCACGAACCCCCGGCACGCCGCAACCCCGCAACGCATACGCTGGTTTGTCCCTGGCCGGTCTCCGGGCTTGGAAGTCTTGGTTCATCGCCTTCCCGGGCTTGCGACCCAGTGGCGTCATGATGAACCCGCACTTCCTTACCGTTGCGGGGGCAGCGCCGGAATCGAACTCTTTGGGGGTTCCCACCGGCTTCCCGTTTCACCCGGCAGGGAAAACCCTGCACAGGCACCACGAACAGCGCGGAGTATAGCAAAGCCGAATTTGCCAACCGGGAGGCGGCCCGAAATATTCCTATTCCGAGTGCGATCTTGATCCGAGTCAAGGATTAGCACCTATAGCCGGCGCACGCTTGCGACCATTGGATTAATAGGGTTTTCAGTGCGGGCGCACTACGCTTTGACTCAGATGAATCATTCAAAAGGAGAGAAGTATGAAAAGGAAGGTACTTGGACTATTTGCCGTTTCCGCCATTGCCGGTGCCATGGGCAGTGTCTTTGCGCAGGATGCTGCGCCGACCTTGACCGCTGCCGAAAAGGAAACCGCCAAGAAGATCTACTTTGAACGTTGCGCGGGTTGCCATGGTGTGCTGCGCAAAGGCGCCACCGGCAAGAACCTTGAGCCGCACTGGACCAAGACCGACAAGGCAGGCGCCAAGACCGAAGGCGGCACGCTCAAGCTGGGCCAGAATCGCCTGGAAAAGATCATTGGTTACGGCACCGACGGCGGCATGGTGAATTTCGACGACATCCTGACCAAGGACGAGATCGCCCTGATGGCCAAGTACATCCAGAACACGCCGGACGTACCGCCCGAGTACAGCTTCAAGGACACGATGGATTCGTGGAAGGTCATCGTGCCGGTCAAGGACAGGCCGACCAAGCAGATGAACAAGTTCAACCTGAAGAACTTCTTCTCCGTTACGCTGCGCGACACCGGCGAAGTGGCCCTGATCGACGGCGACACCAAGGAAATCCGCAGCATCGTCAAGACCGGCTACGCGGTGCATATCTCGCGCCTGTCGAAGTCCGGTCGTTACGTGTATGTCATCGGCCGCGACGGTCGCCTGTCGCTGATCGACCTCTGGATGGAGAAGCCTGCCGTGGTGGCCGAACTCAAGATCGGCTTCGATGCGCGCTCGGTCGATACCTCGAAGTTCAAGGGCTTTGAAGACAAATACGCGATCGCCGGCTCCTATTGGCCGCCCCAGTACGTGATCATGGACGGCGACACGCTGAAGCCGCTCAAGGTGGTGTCGACCCGCGGCATGACCGTGGATGGCGAGTATCACCCCGAGCCGCGCGTGGCCTCGATTGTCGCTTCCGAGATCAAGCCTGAATGGGTGGTGAACATCAAGGAAACCGGTCAGATCCTGCTGGTGGATTACACCGACCTCAAGAACCTGAAGACGACTACCATTCCCTCGGCCAAGTTCCTCCATGACGGCGGCTTTGATGCATCGAAGCGCTACTTCCTGGTTGCGGCCAATGCCTCGAACAAGATCGCCGCGGTGGATCTCAAACTCGGCAAGCTGGCTGCCCTGATTGACGTTGCCAAGATTCCGCATCCGGGTCGCGGCGCCAACTTCTCGCATCCGAAGTTCGGTCCGGTCTGGGCCACGGGCCACCTCGGCGCCGATGTGGTGACGCTGATCAGCACGCCGTCGGATGACAAGAAGAACGCCAAGTTCAAGGAGTTCAACTGGAAGGTGGTGCAGGAAGTCAAGCACGTGCCCGGCAACCTGTTCGTCAAGACCCATCCGAAGTCGAAGAACCTGTGGGCCGACTCGCCGCAGAATCCCGACAAGGAACTCGCCGAGTCAGTTGCGGTGTGGGACATGGCTGACCTGTCGAAGCCGAAGAAGATCATCAACGTCGCCAAGGACTCCGGACTGCCGGTAACCAAGGCAACCCGTCGCGCAGTGCATCCGGAATACAGCGCCGATGGTTCCGAAGTGTGGATCTCCCTGTGGGGCGGCAAGACCGACCAGTCCGCGATCGTGGTCTATGACGACAAGACATTGGCGATGAAGAAGGTGATCACCGATCCGAAGATGATCACTCCTACCGGCAAGTTCAACGTCTACAACACGCAGCATGATATTTACTGATCGGAAACTGATCGAAACTTGATCAGCAGCAAGGATAAAGGGGCATATGCCCCTTTATCCTATAGGTGTATGAAAACGATCCAGTTGAAGCGAGCGCCGACCCGGTTGGCGACAGGCGCGGCAGGCGGATCCAACGACCGATGAACTAGGGATAAGGGATATGGCAGACAATCAAAAATCAGGCTTTCTGGCGATGATGAGGCGGCCCAGTGCAAAGTATTCGCTGCTCAGTCTGCTGGTGGTCGGTTTCTTCTCCGGGATATTCTTCTGGGGTGGCTTCAACACCGGCATGGAAGCCACCAATACCCTCGAGTTCTGCATCGGCTGCCATGAGATGCGCGACAACGTGTACGTGGAATACAAGAAGACCATCCACTATTCCAACCGCACCGGCGTGCGGGCTGTTTGCTCCGACTGCCATGTGCCGAAGGACTGGACGCACAAGATGATTCGCAAGATCCAGGCGAGCAAGGAAGTCTGGGGCAAGATCACCGGCGTCATCGACACGCCGGAGAAGTTCGCCGAACATCGGCTTAAGATGGCCGAGAGCGAATGGGCGCGGATGAAGGCCAGCGATTCGCGCGAATGCCGCAACTGCCACAGCTTCGACGCCATGGATGTCGAAAAACAGAAGCTGCGCGGCGCCAAGATGCACAAGATCGGCATCGAAGAGAAGAAGACCTGCATCGATTGCCACAAGGGTATCGCCCACACTAAGCCCAAGGGCATGAAGGAAGACGAGGATGAGTGAGCATCGTGCATGCCAGGGCGGCGTCCATCCCGCCTGCATGGGTTGCGACCGACACGCTTGACACCGATCAAATCCGCCAGCTTTCAATGAAAATCGTTCGAAAGGAGCATCAAATGAGCAAGTCCATCGTTTCCACCGCCGTTGCCGGCGCACTGCTGGTTCTCGCTTCCCAGGCCGCCGTCGCGGCGCCGGACTGGGGCAAGGTCGCGAAACGCGACATCAACGTCTTCCATGCCGGCGTCGCGCCGATCGAATGGATGACCAAGAAGTCGGACCACAGCGGCTCGGCCGGCATGCGCAAGGGCGAGAGCTGCGCCGGGTGCCATGAAGAAAAGGGCACGCTGAATTTCAATTTCAAGCGTCTGGCCGACAAGGAGCTGGAGCCCAAGGGTGCGCCCAAGACGATGATGTTCCCGGTCAGCGTGCAGGCGGCCTACGATGCGGCCAACCTCTACATCCGCCTGACCTTCAAGGCACCCTCCGGCGGCGCCGACAAGGGCGACAAGGACAACGAGGTCAAGGCCACGCTGCTGTTCGCCGATGCCAAGGTGCCCCAGGCCGATCAGTACGGCTGCTGGCAGACCTGCCACACCGACGCCCGCACCATGCCCGGCGCCGACGACAAGAAGACCAAGTACACCGCGGCCGGCGCCTACGAACTGATTCAGTGGGCGAGCAAGGGCAACAAGGTTTCCGACGGCAGCGTCACCACGGAACGCAAGATGAGCGGCGGCGGCACCGGCGCCAAGGCCGAAGCCAGCAAGAGCGGCGATACCTACACGGTAACCTTCACGCGCAAGAATCCGGGCGAAGGCAAGGCGATACCATTCGGTGTGGCCATCCACGCCGATCATGCGCAGGGCCGCTTCCATCACGTATCGCTGGGCTACAAGCTGGGCATCGGTGCCGATGGCGACGTGAAGGCGACCAAGCAGTAGGCCGGGCCTACAGATGTCCGTTGGCGGCTACCTGTTGCGGCGAGTGCCGGCCATGCTGGCACTCGTTTCGTTCGCCGCGGCGGCCCAGCAGACGGTCGAAGTGTCGATTCAGGAGTACCGCTTTTCGCCGGCCGAAGTTCGCATCAAGGCCGGCGACACGGTAAAGTGGACCAACCGCGAAAAGCGCACCAGCCATTCGGTGCTCTTTCCCGCCGAAAACGGGCTCGAATCGGAGCGGATGTTTCCGCAGGAGCATTGGCAGCGGACCTTCACTCAGCCCGGAAACTACAGCTACCGCTGTGGTCCCCACGAAGAAATGAAGGGGCTGGTCCTTGTCGAATAGTGGCATTCCTTCCGTGCTGACCTTGCTGTTGCTGGGCTGTTTCGCGCTGCCCGCGGCGGCGGAGCCCTCGGCGGCGCGGCAGCAGGAATTGATCCACCTGGTGCGCCAGGATTGCGGCTCCTGCCACGGCATGACGCTGCAGGGCGGGCTGGGTCCGGCCTTGCTGCCGGCGACGCTGGCCGACAAGCCGGCCGAAGGACTGGTGGCCACCATCATCGGCGGCCGTCCGGGCACGCCGATGCCGCCCTGGCACCGCTTCCTTGCCGAAGACGAGGCGCAGTGGATAGTCGCCAAGCTGATGGCAGGCTTCCCGCAATGAGGCGCGCCGTGCAATCCCTGCTGCTCGGCCTCGTTGCGCTGCTGCTCGCCGCCTGTGTCGGCGCGCCCTTGCGCGGCACCGGCGATCTCGGCCTGGTGATCGAACGCGCCAGCGGCCACGTCACACTGGTGAATACTAGCTCGCGTTCCGCCTATGCGCGCATAGGCGGACTGGGCGATCTCTCGCACGCCTCGGTGGTGTATTCGCGCGATGCGCGCTATGCGTTCATCTTCGGCCGCGACGGCGGCCTCTCCAAGGTCGATCTGCTCGAAGCCCGCATGGTCAAGCGCATCATCCAGTCGGGCAATGCGATCGGCGGCTCGATTTCGCAGGACGGCCGCATCGTCGTGGCGCAGAACTACACGCCGGGCGGGATCAAGGCCTTCGACGCCGATACGCTGGAACTGTTGTCGGAAGTCCCGGCCGAATATGCGCCGGGACGTTTCTCCAAGGTGGTGGGCCTGGCCGACGTGCCGGGCAACAAGTTCGCCTACGCGCTGTTCGACGGCGGCGAGATCTGGGTCAGCGATTTTTCCGATCCGAAGCGGCCGGTGACCCAGCGCTACCCGGCTGGCCAGCAGCCCTATGACGGCCTGGTCACACCGAACGGACGCCACTACCTGGCCGGCCTCTTCGGCGAGGACGGCATTGCGCTGCTCGACCTCTGGCAGCCGGAACTGGGGGCGCGCAAGATCCTCGAAAAATACGGCCGCGGCGAGGAAAAGCTGCCGGTGTTCAAGATGCCCCATCTGCGCGGCTGGTCGGTCGCGGCGGGCCGCGCCTGGTTGCCGGCGATCGGCCGCCATGAGGTGTTGGTGGCCGATGCGGCGACCTGGCAGGAAACCGGCCGCGTCGCGGTCAAGGGCCAGCCGGTATTCGTCATGGCCAGCCCCGACGGGCGCCAGATCTGGGTCAATTTTGCTTTCCCCGACAACGGCTGGGTGCAGGTGATCGACACCCTGAGCGGAAAAGTAGTGCAGACCCTGCAGCCGGGCAAGGCGGTGCTGCACATGGAATTCACGCCGCGCGGCGAGGCCGTCTGGATCTCGGCGCGCGATGACAACCGCGTCCTCATCTACGACACGCGCAGCTTCCGCCAACTGGGCAGCCTGGCGGCCGATGCGCCGTCCGGCATCTTCTTCAGCAGTCGCGCCGCACGCATCGGATTCTGACCATGGACTCGCCCTACAGCCCGCTCGAATACTCGCTGCTCAATGACTGGCAGCGCGAGTTCCCGATCGCCGCGCAGCCCTTCGGCGAACTCGGTGCAAGAGTTGGCGCTGACGAGACGGCGGTGCTGGCCACACTGCGGCGTTTGCAGGCGCGCGGCGCCATCAGCCGCGTCGGCGCGGTGTTCGCGCCGCGCCGCGTCGGTGCTTCGACGCTCGCCGCACTGGCGGCGCCGGTGGAACGGCTGGAACAGATCGCGGCGCAGGTCAGCGCGCGGCCCGAAGTCAATCACAACTACCAGCGCGAGCACCGCTACAACCTCTGGTTCGTCGCCACGGCGGCCGACCCGGCCTCGCTCGCCGCGGCGCTGGGCGGGATCGAGGGCGAGACCGGCTGCGCCGTGATCGCATTGCCGCTGGAGAACGAATATCACATCGACCTCGGCTTCGATCTCGGTTCGGCACACAAGCATCATGCCGAGCTGCCGAGCACACCGGCGCGCATGCCGGATGCGGCCGAGAAGGCTTTGATCGCGGCCCTGCAGCCCGGCCTGGAACTGGTGCCGCGCCCCTTTGCGCGCCTGGGCGAGCGCGTCGGCATGGATGAGGGCGAAGTGCTGGCACGTGTCGCCGGCTGGCTGGAGGAAGGGCTGATCAAGCGTTTCGGCGTGGTGGTGCGTCATCACGAGCTGGGCTACCGGGCCAATGCCATGGTGGTGTTCGATGCACCCGACGACCAGGTCGACCGCATCGGCCGCCAGCTTGCGGGCGAACCCGGCGTGACGCTGTGCTATCGCCGCCGACGCAGTCTGCCGGAGTGGCCGTTCAACCTGTATTGCATGGTCCATGGCCGCTCGCGCGAGGAAGTCCAGCCGGTGATCGAGCGCCTGAGCCGTCTGGCCGGCCTGCCGGCCCAGGCACTGTTTTCGACGCGCCGCTTCAAGCAGTGCGGCGCACGCTATTTTGCCGACGCGTCACGTGGCACCGTGCCCATGGACGGCCTGGTCAATGCCTGAAGCCGCGGCGTCCGGCGCGGCGCTGGATGAAATCGACAAGCGGCTGATCAATGCCCTGCAGGGCGATTTCCCGCTGGTCGCCGAACCCTACCGCGAGGTCGCCGAATCGCTGGGCCTCAGCGAAACGGAATTGCTGCAGCGCCTTGAGTCGCTGCTCCAGCGGCGCGTGCTGACGCGCTTCGGTCCGATGTTCCAGATCGAACGCGCCGGCGGCGCTTTTGTCCTCGCCGCGATGAAGGTGCCGGAGCAGGAGTTCGAGCGCATCGCGGCGCAGGTCAATGCCTTCCCCGAAGTGGCGCACAACTACCGCCGTGAACATGCGCTGAACATGTGGTTCGTGCTGGCCACGGCGACGCCGCAGGGGATCGCCGAAACCATCGCGGCGATCGAGGCGGCGACCGGATTGCCGGTTTTCCCCTTCCCCAAGGAGCGCGAGTATTTCGTGGAAATGAAGCTCCATGCCTGAATCGAAACCCGATCTCGATGCAATCGATCGTCGCCTGATCGTCGCCACCCAGGGCGGTCTGCCGCGCGTGCCGCGGCCCTACGACGCGATCGGCGGCGAACTCGGCATCGGCGGCGACGAAGTGATCGCCCGCCTGCGGCGCATGCTCGATAACGGTGTGATCCGCCGTATCGGCGCGGTGCCCAACCACTATGCGATCGGCTACACGGCCAACGGCATGTCGGTGTGGGACGTCGATGACGCGCGCATCGACGAGCTGGGGGCCAGGGTCGGCACCCTCGAATTCGTCACCCATTGCTACCGGCGCCCGCGCCGGCTGCCGGACTGGCCCTACAACCTGTTCGCCATGGTGCATAGCCAGAATCGCGAAGAAGTGGCGGCCCGCGTGGCCGAGATCGCGGCCCTGCTGGGCGACGCCTGCCGGGCGCACGACATCCTCTACAGCACCGCCATACTCAAAAAAACCGGCCTGCGGATTGCCGGCTGAGGTTAACGTGGAACGATAGGATGGGTCGCTGGTGATATCGAGCGTAGCGAGCCAGATAGTAGCCTCCCCGCGAGGGGAGGATGGGAGGGGCGGGCCTTTATGCCGCTTTTCGATTCTTACTGCTGTTCCTGCAGGCTGGTGATGTAGGCCAGTATGTCCTGCATGTCCTCTTCCCTGAGCTTGTTGAGCAGGCCGCCGATCGCCTCTTCGTCGTGCGGCCGATCGCCCTTCACGTATTTGTCCATCTGCCGCTTCAGGTAGCTCGTGTATTGGCCGACCAGCATCGGGAACATGCCGCGGCCCATGCCGGTCTTGCCGTGGCAGGTATGGCACTGCTTCTGATAGATCGCTTCGCCATTGGCGAGCTTGCCCGGCACGCGCGGAATGATCATGACGCGCTCGGTCATGGTCAGGCGCGTCAGCGCGTCGTCGCTATCCTTGAACACCGGCCACTTGGTCGGCAACTCGATCGATGCCAGATAGGCGGCGACATCCCTGATGTCCTCGTCCGGCAGCTCGCGTTCCTGGGTGTAGGGATACATCGGAATGTTGATGCGGGTGCGGGCGCGGAAGGCCTTGAGTTGGGATTCGAGATACTTGGCGCCCTGGCCCGCGAGGCGCGGGTATTCGCCGCGCGAGCCGCCCTGGCCGAATTCGCCATGGCAACCGGCGCAGGTGCTGTTGATTTCCTTGCCCTTGTCGAGGTTCTGGGCCTGTCCGGCGAGGCTGAAGAGAGCCGTCAGCCAGAGCAGTGCGAGTCGCAAGCTCATATTGGTCGATCCGCGCGGTCGATCCGCGAAAGTGGTGATGCGGCACATTGTCGCAGGCCTTGGGTGAAATTTTCCTTGATCTATATCGGATAATCGCCGAATGACTCCTTCCAGCCCCGTCGAGGACGCGCGCAACCTGCGGCTCAACCAGCGTCGTGCGGTGATCCTGCGCTGGTGGTTGCTGGCGGCCGTGGCGATCGCCGTGTCGTCAGCGCCAACTTTGCTCGACATCGCCTTGCCGCAATTGCCGATGTTCGCCGTGATTGTGCTGATGGCGGGTTTCAACGCCGTTCTCGAATGGCGCGCGCGAACGGATCAAGCGGTGGGCGCCGGCGAGCTGTTCAGCCAACTGTGCGTCGATCTGGTGGCGCTGGCGATCCTGTTGTATCTGTCGGGCGGAGCGGTGAATCCGCTGATATCTTTTCTGCTGGTGCCGGTTGCCGTCGCCGCGCTGTCCTTGCCCGGCATTCTCACCGCTGCCGTCGCTGTGCTGGCGGTGGCGCTGTATACCTTGCTGATGCGGCACTTCCTGCCGCTCGCCGTGGCCGACGTCGAGCGCGCTGCGCGCCTGCATCTGGCCGGCATGTGGCTGACTTTCGTGGTTTCCACGGCGATGATCGCGTGGTTTGTGGCGCGCATGACGGCGTCGATCCGCGCACGCGACAGCCGCCTGGCCGCCGCGCGCGAGCAGGCGCTGCGCGACGAACGCGTGGTGGCGCTGGGCGCGCTGGCCGCCGGCGCCGCGCATGAACTCGGCACGCCGCTGGCCACTATCGCCGTGCTGGTCGGCGAACTTGAGCGCGAGGCCGGTCTCGATGCCGGCGCGCGCGAAGATCTGGCGCTGGTGCGCGAGCAGATTGCACAATGCAAAGGCATCATCAGCGGCATGGCGGCACGTGCCGGCGCGCTGCGGCCGGATCAGATCCAGGCACAGGAGGCGGGCGCCTGGCTGGAAGGCGTGCGTGCGCGCTGGCATGCGATGCGGCCCCGCGCCTCCAGCCGCCTGAGTCTGGAGGGCACGGCAACGCCTCTGATCGCGACCGAAGCCACGCTGGAGCAGGCCGTGGTCAACCTGCTCAACAATGCAGCCGACGCGAGTGCCGCCGAAATCGACATCCGGCTGATCCGTGAGCCGGCGACACTGACGATAGTGATCAGGGACGGCGGCCCCGGCTTTCCTGCCGAGGTGCTGCGCTACGCCGGTCGCGCGCCGATGCCGGCGCGCAGCGGCGGCGCCGGCATCGGCCTGCTGCTGGCATTTTCTGCCGTCGAGCGGCTGGGCGGACGCATCGTGCTGGACAATCCTTCGCCTGGCGGCGGCCGGGCCACCATCGAACTGCCGGTCGCGCGCAGCGCCGAGCCATGACACAGACGGGAAGCGCCATGAATGAGACCATGCTGATCATCGAAGACGACGACACCTTCAGCGCAACCCTGCTGCGCGCTCTGAAACGGCGCGGCCATGCGGTCGAGGCGGCGCAGACGTCGGCCGCGGCCATCGAACTGGCACGCGTCCTGCTGCCGGCGCGGGTGGTGCTGGACCTGAATCTCGGCGGCGAATCCGGCCTCGGCCTGATACCGCGGCTGATGGAAATCAACCCCGCCTGCCGCATCGTGGTCCTCACCGGCTATGCCAGCATCAGCACGGCGGTGGACGCGATCAAGCTGGGTGCCGTGCAGTACCTGGCCAAACCGGTGGACGTGGACAGCCTGCTGCGGGCTTTCGGCCACACGCTGGAGGGCGATGCGACCACTCCCGCCGCCAACGCACCGGCCGCCATTTCGTCGCTGCCGATGTCGGTCGAGCGCATGGAGTGGGAGCATATCCAGCGCGTGCTGCGCGAACACAAGGGCAACATCTCGGCCACCGCGCGGGCGCTCAACATGCATCGGCGCACCCTGCAGCGCAAGCTCCTGAAACGTCCGGCGAAGAAGTAGCGGGCAAGAAGCAGCGAGTCAGCGTCCGACCACGAAGCGGTAGGGCACGGCAATGCGCTGGCGGTCGGTCTCGATCACCACCGTGGCGACCCAGGTCATGCTGCCGGAAACGCAGACCGGCAACGCGGCGTCGCCGGCATAGATGCCGCCGCCGGCAGCGGCGAGCTGGCCGCGGTTGTAGCCCATGTTCATGCTCTCGCCGGCGAAATCCACCTCGACCTTGCGCGCCTCGATGCCGCCGAGCGCGACTTCGACGCGCAAGGGCTGCAGAAACGCGATCGGTCGCGGCGTGATGGAAAGCTGCAGCCGCGATCCGTCCGGCAGGATGGCCGGGCACGCCTGGCGCTGCAGGTCGCAGCCGGCTTGCGCGACGCCCGTGGTATCGGTTTTGGGCAGCAGCAGGGGCGAAAAGCGCTGACCGAGGACGGCGATCCCGACCAGGGTGGCAATCATGGCCAGGCTGAGCCAGGTGGATTTATTGAGCTTCACGAAGGTTGTTTGCTGCAGAGTTTATGTGGCCATTCAGCGAACTGATCCATGCAGCCGGAATGAATTGATCCATGTCAAGGTCGTGACCATTCCTTCGGGCGTTAAATGTGCGGCATATTGCCGCAGCGGCTGGATGTCGCATTCGCTGTCCGGGAAAAGGGAAATATTTGCAGCATTTGAGAAGTATCAACCGGAATGGGAGCGAAATAATGAAAAAGTTTAACAAGCAAGCCGGCTCGTGGCTAATTGCGGCGGGGTTGGGGCTGGCGGCAGGCGCGGCGTGGTCGGCGGACAGCCTGCAGGACGTGCTGAAAGCGCGGG
>JAUYSD010000109.1 GCA_030696505.1 Sulfuritalea sp.
CATGCTCATCAGATTCAGCTGTCTGTTGACTACGTCTTGAAGGCCGCTGGAATGCTCCCTTCGGACGTTGACTTGATTGTTGTGAACTCCCTCGATCTGAACTTACCCAGGGATCCGGCAGAGATCGAATTTCGGACTTCAATGGAGCGTCAAGCCAAACGCGTGTGGCATGTTCGCGACCATCACTTGCTACACGCAGCCAGCACCTTTTACACGTCGCCTTTTCGCGATGCCGCGATTTTGGTCGCCGATGGCATGGGTATGGAGTTACCCGAGCAAACCGCAGCTGCATCAAAGCAAGATCAAAGATTTGAAGCGGTCTCGGTCTTTCGGGGCAGTGAAAATGAGATCAACTTTATCGAAGGGACTACGACAACACACTGTCCCTACGAATTTGAGAACGAACAGATTAGCCTCGGCCGGTTCTATAGTTATGGGAGCAAGAAGATATTTTCATCAAGACATGACGCGGGAAAAGTTATGGGTCTTGCCGCGTTTGGAAACAGTGAGAGAATACCGTCATTTCTGTCGCAAGAATCTCCCCCGATTTTTGATCGGTCAAGACTCCGGGATACATTCGATCTAAGCTGTCCCAAAAGGCATTATTGGGAAAATAGGGATCTAGCGGCGCGCATTCAGTCAGATCTCCAACTTGGCCTTCGCTACTATTGGCATCGAGCGTTTCAAATTTCGAACGTTCAATCGCTTTGTGTCGCGGGCGGTGTTGGACTGAATTGTTCCGCTAACGGAGAACTATGGGCAGAACGCATTTTTGAGAAGGCTCACTTCTTTCCGGCCGCTGGTGATGACGGGATTGCCGTGGGGGCGGCGCTTCACGGGCATGTCAACGGACTTCGTAAGCCAAGGGTAAGGCGCCGCTTCAGCCCATATCTGGGAAGAACCTATACAGGGAATGACGTCCGGGCGGCCGTGCAATCGGCTGGCAAACTGACTGGGATCTCCGTCCAGCAACTCGAGCCGAAAGAACTCATCCAGCAGGTTGCCGAAGACCTCAAGAATGGTGCGAGTGTTGGGTGGTTTCAAGGCCGCTCTGAATTTGGTCCACGAGCACTTGGAGCCCGCAGTATCCTTGCAGCTCCCTTCTCGTCGCTGATGCGCGATTTCATCAACGCCGAAGTGAAGCGCCGGGAGTTCTACAGACCTCTAGCTCCTGTCGTGCTTGCCAGCGATGCGCATAGGTATTTTGAGGTCGATAAGGAGTTCGCAAGCCCATTCATGCTTCTCGCAGTTCGGGTTCGAAAGGAATGGCGCTCGACTTTCGCAGCGATTGTCCATGTAGACGGGACCGCACGCGTTCAAACGGTAGAGCGCCGCGACAATGCGCTACTTTTTGAGCTGTTGTCAGTTTTCGGCCAAATGACCGGTCACCCAATGCTGTTGAACACCAGCCTCAATCGCGAGGATGAGCCTCTTGTGGAACAGCCGTCTGAGGCGATACGCCTTTTCGAAGACCGCCCACTTACGTCACTTGCGTTGGAGAATTGGCTTCTGCGGAAGTCAGATATGAACTGATGACAGAAGCTTCTTTCGCTGTCGTCTGGGACCTAGACGATACCCTACTGGACACATCGACTGAGATCATTCCTCGCTCGCATTTGGCAGCTGCGACCGCGATGGTGGAAGCTGGCCTCAACGCAACCATCGAAGAAATTCATGCTTATCGTATGGCTCTTGCAGCACAAGGAGCGCAGGGCATCGATCATCTCACCGCAAGTAGATTTGGGGGCTCAATCTCGGTTGCCAATGCTGGAGAGCGTGCATTCCTCTCTACAGATGTTGGATTTGTTCCAGTGGCAGCGCCAGTCATCGAAATGCTTCGGCGCCTGCGACCGCGAGTCGAGCATCACTTACTAACCGTCGGAAACACGCAACGGCAAATTGCAAAATGTCACTACGGCTTTGACGACGATCTGTTTTCCTCGGTCCACGTCTTGAGTCCGTCGCACAGCATGTCGAAGTTGGCCATCCTTCAATGCGTTGCTGACTGCTACGGCGGACCGCAAAGAGTGATAGCAGTCGGGGACCGTCCTGACGCTGAAATTAGTGCCGCGAACACTTTAGGCATGACCAGTATCCGGGTGCGAACCGGGGAGCACTCACGGCGAGAAATTGCCAGCCCGTTGGAGATGGCCACGCATGTCGTTCACGACATTCTGCTGGTTGAAGAGCTGATCAATTCATTTCTTGCGTCGTCTGAGAACGCGCGCATCGACGACTTCTGACAAAACGTCATCCCGCAAAATCTGTACCCTAACCAGGATTTGGACAAACCGCGGCACGCGGAAGAGAAGCAGCAGCTTACCGACTGGCGAAGAGTGCTGACTTAGCTTCGCGACAACGACCTTTCTAAATTGAGCCATCCTTGTCGAGGAGACGATTTGAGCGGCACCAAGCGTTCCAAACGCGTGCAAACC
Organism: Sulfuritalea sp.; assembly: GCA_030696505.1. GTDB lineage: Bacteria > Pseudomonadota > Gammaproteobacteria > Burkholderiales > Rhodocyclaceae > Sulfuritalea. The sequence goes on from JAUYSD010000109.1 coordinate 2,436, forward strand.
ATAAAACAAGACGTGCGGGTCGTTCGCATGCCTGGTACTCATGTTGGGACCTTTAGTGATCACCGCCCAGTCAAAATGCTGCCCGCTTCCATCGGGCGCTCCTTGAGGCAAACGCGCGGTGAAGCGCTTTGAGTTCCCCTCATCAACGACTGATCTCTCGACTGCAGGGTTCTGGTCATCAATACTAAATTCCAGTCGGTAAGCTTCAGCCAGACTAGCCAAAAAGGCGTTGGCAGGCTGATTTCGTGTACCTCCGCCCACGAGGATGACCGGCTCTCGCCAAAAATCATCATTGAAATGGTTACTGGGAAGAGCTCGAATTTGATATCGATCAGCGTAGGCAACAGACATCGAAGAGGTAACGAGCGATGCTGCTTCTGCATCGCCCGCCGCGACGGTGCTGTAGCTATAACCCCGCGGGTGGGGATGGTCGCTGTGTTTAGCCATCACGACTCTGATCTTCCCCCCTTTGCGATTGAAGCCCCAAAAGGCGCGGAAGCTGCGCCTGCGGCTGGAAAACACGACGTAGGAAGCGGCAGTTGCGACGAGTACCGACACTAGGGCCGACCGCAGATCCGCTACTAAAGGCGTGTCGCCAGCAAGCCACGCCCAGACTTCACCCAGCCACTGGTCCATTGCGTTTCCCCCAATTTCAGGCGGCTATCCACCGCGCTGCTAATCACAGTCATTAGGACAAGACAGAAGTACCATTGAGGAAAACATCCTCCGGCTGAGCTCCCGATCCTAGAACGACCATATCCCCTCTACGACCGATTTGGATTGCACCCCGGTCCGTCAGGCCAAGAAACTCGGCTGGAATTGTTGATGTTCGCATCGCGGCTTCGACCGGAGAGAGTCCCAATTTTTGAAGGTTTCTGAACGCATCCAGCATCGAAATGTTCGCGCCAGCCAATGCGCCATCCGGCGCCCGCAGTTCATTGCCCCGCTTGATGATCCTTTGCCCCCCAATCTTGTGCTCGCCGTCGGCCATGCCAAACGCAGCGGTAGCGTCAGAAACACAGAACAATTTTGGGACGCATCTCAACGCCACACGGAGCGGAACTTCCTCAACGTGCAGCATGTCCACAATTACTGAAGCATATGCCTCACCAAGTAGTGCCGCCCCAACAACACCTGGGGCACGATGCTGCAGCGGAGACATCGCATTGAAAAGGTGGGTGTAGCCCGACGCCCCTGATGCGATCGCTTCGCGACATTGGTCGACGGTGGCGTTCGTATGCCCAATTTGAACACGGGCACCATGAGAAGCTGCGGCACGGATGAGCTCAAGCGCGCCCGGCAACTCTGGCGCCAAGGTAATCACAGAAACAGGGCCGGCCTTTGTGAGGTCATCAAACACAGCGACATTTGGGGAAATCATCTCCGCTGGATGCGCGCCCAACCGACGCGGACTGATAAAGGGCCCCTCCAGATGCGCCCCTAGAAAGGGAGTGGCTCCGCTGGCCATATGCCGTTTGAGGGCAGCGAGCGCTCGCTTAGTGGTCTCTACTGGCGCCGTTATAAACGTGGCCAATGAGGTTGTGACGCCGCATTTCAGGTGCGTGCTAGCTATGACCTCAAGACCTTGCTCTCCGTCGAGCAAAGCATCTGCTCCTCCACCACCATTGATCTGCGTATCTACAAAGCCAGGCAGAATCAGCCGAGAATGATTGAAGTCGTGGGTTTTGCGAATGGAGATAATTGCTCCATCGAACTCAACAACTCCGCCGATCATACCAGCCGGAGTTACTATTAGACCATCGATCGCTTTGGCGACCTTCTTTATCGAAAAGACTTTGTCGGTGTAATTGCCCTCAAGCGCATGGAGTTGGATACCATCCAATGCAGTGCCCAGCGGCTCAACGAGACGCATCGTCAGATGCTTGTCTAAGCGCCGCGTGATCTCTTTCGACAACCCGCCTACTATGCAAAGTGGGCCGTCAACACCAGCCAACAGCGACCGAGCCAAATCGGACACCGCAGCACCAGCTTCTAAAAGTATCTTCTCGGCGAGCGGGTCGGACTCAGCAGTTTGACACACGAGGGGAGCGAGGCTCGCCAATTCGGCAACGCTCGCCTTGCTTGCCCAGGCAGCTAATTCGGCTCCAGGTTCTGACGCTTCCATACTCAACTTGTCTCGAATTCCGCGATAGAGATCGCCTTCCGGACTACCGACTTCATCAACGCTACGGAGCATTTCACGAATTGCTTTGGCGCCTATCCATGCCCCTCCCCCTTCATCAGCAACAGGGTAGCCCCAACCTCCAACTCGCCGCAGGGATCCGTCAGACTTACGGGCAACACCCACTGTGCCCGTACCGGCCGATATGACCGCGCCGGCACCGTGAAGCCCTATGGCTCCCAACAGACTCGCGTATCCATCCGAAACGACCTCGACTTTCGCACCTCGAGGTGCCGCAGCTCTAAACGCTTGAGTGGAGGCAGACACTTCCGTCCCGGCGATACCCGCCGCTACCAGTACGTCGCACCAGTCGTTGCGAATCCCCAACTCCGCCAACATGGGAGCACAAGCGGCGGTCAGTGACGCCCAGACGTCTGAAGAGTTGTAATTAAGGCTCGCAGGCCCGGCAAAAACGGTACCGACCAGTCTGGAGTTGGAATCCAACACCCGAATCTGCGTCTTTGAGGCTCCAGCATCGACGCAAACATACGCCTTGAAAGTCGAGACCATGTCGCGCCTGTTCCGTTTCTATACTAATTCGCCTTGGCTCGGACTAAATCGCAAGTGCTCGATTCCCGCACGAGGGCTTTAATGGACGATAGAAATCAGGAAATTCTCGAGTTTTTTCGATCAAATGGTCTTTCCGGAGCCGTGCGAAAGCAGCTTGCGGGGGACGCATCAACACGACGATACGAACGTCTGGAGCTGCCAAACGACCGCCGATTGATTCTGATGGACTCGTTGGCATCGCTAAAAGGGAAAATATGCCCGCCCGACGCCGGCGAAGCGGAGCGCAGGCGCCTAGGATATGACGCGCTGGCGAGGCGCTCCACAGGTAAGGTCGAGGCATTCGTCTGTCTGTCTGACTGGCTGATTCGTTGCGAACTGTCGGCGCCTCGCATTGTTGCATGCGCTCCGGAACTCGGATTGGCGCTGCTCGAAGACCTTGGCGATAACCTGTATTGCAAGTTCATAGATGAAGGACACCCGATCGCCGAGCAATACAGCGCGGCTGTAGACGTAATCGTGCACCTATCTCATCACGTACCGCCGCGACGCCTAAGTGCAATGGGCTGCGATTGGGAGGTATTAGATTACGACCTCACGGCTCTCTTGGTTGAGGTTGATCTACTGCTGGATTGGTACGTTGGTCGCCAGCTGGGTCGCTCCATCTCCGCAAAATCGCGACATGACTGGAGAGGCGCCTGGTCGACCTGTCTCGAAGAAACCGCGCATGACAAAATCGTTCTACGCGATTTCCATTCACCCAACCTCATTTGGCTGCCATCGCGATCAGCTCTACAGCGAGTGGGTCTGTTGGATTTTCAGGATGCGCTTATAGGCAGCTCTGTGTTCGACTTAATGAGTCTGCTGGAAGACCCTCGGCGCGTAATTCCAACGGCGATAGTCGAGGCCTGCAAGAAGCAATACGTTGAACGACTCCAGCTTGATGACGCAGACTTCGATGCAGAATTTGCAGCTCTAGGGGCTCAACGAAACGCCAAACTCATCGGCATATTCGCACGACTCGCCTTGGCAGAAAACAAGCCCCAATACCTTCAGTACACTGACAGAGTAATCTCCCTCTTTAGGGCACACCTACAACATCCCATGATGCGCAAGGTGCGCGAGTGGACCAGAAGCGAAATACCAGAGCTTGGTGCCTAGATTATCGCCCTGGAGCCGCCAACGCGAACCCTTTGCGCTTACAAAATATGCCCACGCTCCGGGACTCGCACCACCAATAAAGAACGAAAAACAGTGTAGATCTCTGTTTGTCGATGACAATTCAGAGCCCTCTGATCCGGATTGCGGACTATGAAACTTCTTCCCTTGGGCGGCGCTGCGGGAACAGTCGACGTCGGCCTTAGAGGGAAGAAGGGGACGTTTTACAGCCATTTACCTTTGCCTGAAAAACTTGGATCGCACGACAACCATTGCGACGAGTTGACCAAATGCTTCAAGCATCATTCGCGCCTTCATCTTCCTTTACCTCGAGACACGCTCAACAGAAGCGGCTAGAGGAAATGGGATGGCTTCAAGCAAGACTCGAGACGCCAGGCTTGGTGTCGGCGGCCGATGAGCCTCACATTCGAGAACGGCTAGCACTGCTCGGGGATATTGTTACTCGTCCCGAACATGGTGGTCCTCCACCCTCTCATGGAGTGGTCGCGCCTGCTGTCAGCTTCGAGCTCTAGCCTGGACCGTGAGGCCGTACTAAGCACTCGATTGCGTTACGCTGCATGCTCCCCTTTTGGGAAGCGCGAACGTTCGAGCACTGGATGCGTAACAATAGCACGAATGAGAAGGCAGCGCCGTGGCAGCGATCATTCGATCCGCGCTATCGAAACAATCCGGATTGGATTGGAGGATTGCGCCTTCGCTTTCCCACGCGGGATGACCCCCTAAGAAAGCCTGAGATCGTGGACGAGCTAGGCGATCTCTACATGAGTACTGTCAGCATGCTTCGCTCTACAACTCATCAACCAGGCTACAATGAATCGTTCGTCACACTTGCGGGCGCGATAGCTGGATGGTCGGCAAGTTCAACCTGCTGGCAGATCTTCGTAGGCGAACAGAAGCGTCACCCAGTTGAGCTTTATGCGTTTCACTGGAACCGGGCTGGTGCGGAATTCTGGCTTTCGGATGCTGTCGGTCGGTTGATTACCGGAGGCAGTCACGGGTGGGCTAGCCTTTGGCTCGGTGTCCAATCTGTTCTATTAATTCACGCTCGTCGTGCCGACACATCAATCCTGACACAAGCCTTTGCAGAAGTTGCGGGGCAGTTTCGTTCAAACAAGACCTACCCTGCCATAAGCTTACCTTGCATACCCGCCGGGCTCAGCGCTCCCTGGATTGATGCGCAAACCGCTATTCATGTCGCGGGTCCTCTGGTCATAACTCTAATGGAACATCGCACCAATGGAGACACCCTAAAGCTGCATGCAAGATGTGTAGACGCCGCCGTCACGGCTGCATTGGCAGCAGTAGAGGCGGGATTAGATCCAGAAAAGGCCGCAAGCCTATTGCTGCAATCAGCTGTTATTGGCGCCCGAATTCCCTTGGAGCCGGCGACCGCTTTCAGCAAATCAACAGGCCTGATCTAACTAAAGCGCGATCGACTTTGGTAGAAAGATCGGCATCGCGAGCGCGCGTTGGGTTTTTTACTTGAGCCGGATTCACGCCTTCGGTGGAACGCGGTGGGCTATTTCATCGAAGGCGATCCGCGCTCTAGGCTCCGCAGCTCGCTCTTCTAGCTTTCCCCCGCATGCCTCACGCAAACCGTTGCTGTCGGCGCAGCCGCGTCGCACGGCGATCAAGTTGGCGGGCGAACAAGGACAAGCTGATCCACATCGATGTCGTCTCGAGCAACATGCTGCAGCAGCAGACTAACGTCGTCAGCCAACAGGACAGACTTCACTTTTACTCGTGCCTGCCTGAGTGACGCCCCAACCGACTGGCCGCTAGCAATTGCCGCATAAAACTGTTGGGCGAACAAGATGGCGGTCATATCCGGCACGTCGTCCGTCATGCCGATCACCACTGGAACAGCCGGCAGAATAACTTCCGTACCCGCCAGCGTATCGCAGGCATTTAATACCAAGAGTTGCGGCGGTTGATCTGTTGCGCCGAGCGCATCCAGCAATAACTCGAAGCCAACAACGTCGGTATCCGGGGCTGTCAAACGGCGCCGGAACGGGACCCCGTATAGGAT
>JAUYSD010000116.1 GCA_030696505.1 Sulfuritalea sp.
CTCCTGCGCCGCGATCTGGCTGCGCTCGGCCAGCTTCCTGACTTCGGCGGCGACCACGGCAAAGCCCCGTCCGTGCTCGCCGGCGCGGGCCGCCTCGATCGCCGCGTTCAAGGCCAGCAGGTTGGTCTGGTAGGCGATGTCGTCGACGATGCCGATCTTGGCGGCGATCGACTTCATCGCCGCGACCGTGTCACTGACCGCCTTGCCGCCTGCGACGGCCTGCGCCGAGGCCTTGGCGGCGATGCTGCCGGTCGTTCTGGCGTTCCCGGTGTTGTGGGTGATCGAGGCGCTCATCTGCTCAATGCTGGCCGTGGTTTGTTCGACCGACGCCGCCTGTTCGGAAGATGACTGCGACAGCGATTGCGCCGTGGCCGAGACCTGGCCGACGGCGCTGAACAGCGAGCCGGCCGTATCCGCCACTTCGCCGATGGTCGCGGAAAGTTGGCGCGAGGTCTTGTCCAGCGAGCTCAGCAGTTCGCCCATTTCGTCTTTCGAGCTGTCCGTCACCACTGCGGTCAGGTCGCCTTGCGCCAGGCGCCGCGATATCGCCACACCTTCCCGCAGGCGTCGCAGCATTCCCGTCAGCAGGTGGAAGAACAACGCGGCGAGGACAACCAGAACCAGGGCAAGGACGGAGGAAACGACAATGCCGCGCAGGGCGATGCTGCCAAAATGCCGGGCCCGCGCCTGCAAGGCGGCGGCGAGCTTGTCCTCCAGCAGTTTCATGGCATCGATCTTGGCCGTGATGGTGTTGAACCAGAGCGGCGGATCGATCTCGAAATTGCCCAGGAAGGCTTGCTCGATCACGGTGCCGCGCATGCGCAAGGTTTCCTGGGAGGGCTTGGTCGACAGCAATGCGTCGAGCGCCTGGGTGTCATCCGTGCCGGCGAGGCTGCGGAACGTGGCGAGGTAGAGGTCCTGGGCCGTGATGAGGGTCTGCAGGCGCTGGAACAGGGCCACGTTCATCGGCTGGTCGGCGGCCAGCACGCCATTCACCGTGGCGCGCTCGCGGCCGGCCTGCTCTTTGGCGTTGATGAACATGGCGTAGGCGAACAACTGCTGACTGATCCCGGCATCGTCGGTGGCCTTGGTCGCCTGGCTGAGGACGCCGAGCAGCCGATCTATCGTCTGCGTGTAGAAGTTGAATGACTCGGGGCCGCCGAATTGCAGGCCGCTGACCCGGCTGCGGGCGTCCGGCAGCTTGCCCAGAGCGGCGACTCCGTCATCCACGCTGCTGCGCAGCATGGCCGGCAGGGCGCCGCCACTGCCGGCTGCCAGCCACTTGACCAGTTCTTCCTGCCTGGCATCCGTCAGGCTGCGCTGCTGCTTCAATTCCTCGGCAAACTTTGCGCCTTTGCTGCCGATGAATCCCGCCGACAGTCCGCGCTCCTTCTGCAGTTCATGCACCAGATTGCTGACGGCGACCACGCTGTGACCGATGGCGTCGATATCGTGTGCCTGGGCCATCCTGCGCCAGTCGGCGACGAAGCTTGCGCCGGTGTGGAAGACTGTCGTGGCGAGCAGCAGGCAGAACAACGCGATCAGCCGGACGCGAAGCGTGGTCAATGATTTCGGCATGGTCTTGTCAAATCCTTTCCCGTTGTGGCGCTCGCCCGTAGGTTCAGGGGACTTCGTTCCCTGCGAGGTTTTCGTGCGTGCCTGCCAGCACGGCGATTTCATCGACGGAAAGCACTTTCTGGATATCGAGGATGATCACGAACTTGCCGGCGACCTTGCCCATGCCGGCGATGAAGTCGGCGCGAATCCTGGCGCCGAAGGAAGGCGGCGGCTCGATTTCGCTGCCGGGGATTTCCAGCACCTCGGACACCGCGTCGACCACCACGCCGATATCGTGGCGCTCTTCGTCGTGACTCAGTTCGACGATCACGATGCAGGTGCGGCGCGAAGCCTCGGTCTGCCGGCCGCCGAAGCGCGCGGCCAGGTCGATGACCGGCACCACGGCGCCACGCAGGTTGATCACGCCGCGGATGAAGGCCGGCATCATCGGAATTTCCGTGAGATTGCCGTACTCGATGATCTCCTTGACGTTGAGTATGCCCACTGCGTACATCTCGCCCGCAAGCAGGAAGGTCAGGTATTGATTGGCCTCGCCGGCTGCGGCCAGATGCTGGGCGGCGACCAGAGCCTGTTGGCTGGTGAGCTGAGTGGAAACCGGATTTGCCATGCTGTTCTCCTGGCTTAGAAGCGCTCGAAGTCGCCGTCGACCGCGGCGGCCACGGTCAGAGGACGCGCGCCACTCAACTTGGGCGCTCGGCTGTGCAGCGCCTGGGTCGGCTGCGCGCGCTGCGCCGTGTCGCCAGCGCCAACTTTCATGCCGACATTGCGGCCGACACTCTGCGTATCGATCTTGAAGAACTCCATCAATGCCTGCAGTTGCGCGGCCTGGCCACCCATCTCCTCGGCGGTGGCGGCGAGTTGCTCGGAGGCCGAAGCGTTCTGCTGCGTGGCCTGGTTCAACTGGCCCATGGCGCCGTTGATCTGGCCCACGCCCTGGCTCTGTTCCTGGCTCGCCGCGGCGATCTCCTGCACCAGATCGGAGGTCTTCTTGATGCTGGGCACCATTTCGTCGAGCAGCCGGCC
>JAUYSD010000157.1 GCA_030696505.1 Sulfuritalea sp.
CATTTCAGCCATTTCGGTCCGGAAGCCAACCTGCTCGAGGAACTGGCGGGTCTGTTCAAGACCTATGGCGAAACCGGCATGGGCAAGGTGCGGAAGTATTTGCACAATGCCGAAGAGGCGGCGCCGTATGGCCAGCAGTCGGGTGAATTCACCCCCTGGGAGGATATTCCCGGCGACACCGACCTGATGTTCTACGAAGGCCTGCACGGCGCGGCGGTCACCGACAAGGTCAATGTCGCCCAACAAGCCGACCTGCTGGTCGGCGTGGTGCCGATCATCAACCTGGAGTGGATCCAGAAGCTCCAGCGCGACAAGCATCAGCGCGGCTATTCGACCGAGGCGGTGGTGGATACCGTGCTGCGCCGCATGCCCGACTACGTCAATTACATCACCCCGCAGTTCTCGCGCACCCACATCAATTTCCAGCGCGTGCCGACCGTCGATACCTCGAACCCGTTCATCGCCCGCGATATTCCGACGGCCGACGAGAGTTTTGTGGTGATTCGCTTCGCCAATCCGAAGGGCATCGATTTCCCCTACCTGCTGTCGATGGTGGCGGGTTCCTTCATGTCGCGGCCAAACATCATCGTGGTGCCCGGAGGCAAGATGGAACTGGCGATGCAGCTGATCTTCACGCCCCTGATTTTGCGCCTGATGGAAAACCGCAAAAGGGCATGACTGTCAGCGAATCAAGCACCTAGCTGTCTACCTAGCGCGATCCGCCCGGTTTCGCCGATAATACCGGGCTACCCGGACGGAACTCATCCCGTCAACCAATCTAGTGAAGCCGCCATGACAAATCTGTCGATCGTCTCCGCACCTGCCCCTGCCTCCGTGGGCTCGGTTCTCTCCAACGCCATCCGCGCCCTCGCCATGGACGGAGTGCAAAAGGCCAATTCGGGACACCCCGGTGCCCCCATGGGCATGGCGGAAATCGCCGAAGTGCTGTGGAACCGCCACCTGCGGCACAATCCGGCCAATCCCAAGTGGGCTGACCGTGACCGCTTCGTGCTGTCCAACGGCCACGGTTCGATGCTGATTTATTCCCTGCTGCTCCTGACCGGCTACGATCTGTCGATCGACGACCTGAAGCAGTTCCGACAGTTGCACAGCAAGACCCCGGGTCACCCCGAATACGGCTACACCGCGGGCGTCGAGACCACCACCGGCCCGCTCGGCCAGGGCATCACCAACGCCGTCGGCATGGCCATGGCCGAGAAACTGCTGGCCGCCGAATTCAACCGTCCCGGCCACGAGATCGTCGATCACCGCACTTACGCTTTCCTCGGCGACGGCTGCCTGATGGAAGGCATCTCGCACGAGTCCTGCGCGCTGGCCGGCACCTGGGGTCTGGGCAAGCTGACCGCGTTCTGGGACGACAATGGCATTTCCATCGACGGCCACGTCGAGGGCTGGTTCACCGACAACACCCCGAAGCGCTTCGAGGCCTACGGCTGGCACGTGGTGCCCAACGTCGACGGCCATGATCCGGCGGCCATCAATGCCGCGATCGAGGCCGCCAAGGCCGTTACCGACAAGCCTTCGCTGATCTGCTGCAAGACGGTGATCGGCCTCGGTTCGCCCAACAAGGCGGGGACTCACGATGTCCATGGCGCGCCGTTGGGCGATGCCGAGATTGCCGCCGCCCGCGCACACATCGGCTGGGCGCATGCTCCGTTCGAGATTCCGCAGGACGTTTATGCGGGCTGGGATGCCAAGCAGAAGGGTGCCGAACGCGAAGGCGATTGGAACCGCAAGTTCGAGGCTTATGCCAAGGCCTTCCCCACCGAAGCCGCCGAATTCAAGCGCCGCATGGCCAACCAACTGCCGGCCAACTGGGCCGATCACGCCAAGAAGGCCATCGAGGCGGTCAATGCCAAGGCGGAAACCGTTGCCACGCGCAAGGCCTCGCAGATTGCCATCAATGCTCTGGCGCCGGCCCTGCCCGAGTTCCTCGGCGGTTCGGCCGACCTGACCGGCTCCAACCTGACCAACTGGTCCGGCTGCAAGGCCGTTTCCGGCAAGAGCACGGGCAACTACATTTCCTACGGTGTGCGCGAATTCGGCATGGCCGCGATCATGAACGGCATGGCGCTGCATGGCGGCGTGCTGCCCTTCGGCGGCACCTTCCTGATGTTCTCGGAATACGCCCGCAATGCGCTGCGCATGGCGGCGCTGATGAAGCAGCGCGTGATCTATGTGTTTACGCATGACTCGATCGGCCTCGGCGAGGACGGTCCGACCCACCAACCGGTCGAACAGACTGCCACGCTGCGCATGATCCCCAACATGGACGTCTGGCGTCCCTGCGATACGGTGGAAACCATGGTGGCATGGACCTCCGCGGTGGAAAAACTCACCGGCCCAACCTCGCTGTGCCTGTCGCGCCAGAATCTGCCCTTCGTGCCGCGCGACGCGGCGACCATCGCCAACATCGCGCGCGGCGGCTATGTCATTTCGGAGTCGAAGAACGGCAAGCCCAAGGCGGTCATCATCGCCACCGGTTCCGAGGTGGAAATCGCGCTTAAGGCGCAGGCGGCGATGGAGGCCGAGATTCCGGTACGCGTCGTGTCGATGCCCTGCACCAGCATCTTCGACCGTCAGGATGCCGCTTACCGCGAGTCAGTACTGCCGAAGGGCGTGCCGCGCGTCGCCATCGAAGCCGGCGTCACCGACGGCTGGCACAAGTATGTCGGCGCCGCCGACGCGGGTCAGGGTGCGGTCATCGGCCTCGATCGTTTCGGCGAGTCGGCCCCGGCCGGTCAGCTGTTCAAGGAATTAGGCTTCACCGTGGCGAATGT
>JAUYSD010000162.1 GCA_030696505.1 Sulfuritalea sp.
CTCGCCAGCGCCGACTCTTGTCGGTGAGGGGGTCAGCGATGCGAAATCCTGGGAACGCACCTTCAACGAGCGGAACCAGCACAGGGCGCTTCCAGTGCCTTGAGTAAAGCACTCTCATTTTCTAGCCGCATAAAAAATTGAGGGGGTTGAAAGTCAGAGGATGCTCGCCTGAGTGCCTCAAGCGGAGCGGGTTCTGACATGCGCTCGGCGCTTTCGAGCGCTAGGGCAAATCCCTTGGAGACTCCTTCAAAATACTCAAAAAACTCACCTCGACTAACTCCCGATACAGTAGAAAAGCGACGCCATAGAGTCGATGGTGCCAAGCAATGAAAACCACTAACACGAGCTTTCCCTATTACCGAACCGACCGGCAATTTCACATAAATCCAGACTGTTGTACCAACCTTGACGTTCATGGGCCGCCGTCGTAGCTCGATGTGCTTCTGCCCTGAGAGAATGTTCTCTGCATGCCTTTCCTGTAGCGAAATGAGTATGTGTTCCCCGTTAATCACACGCTGTTCCTTCTGAAAGAATTACCTGTAACTGGTGGTCGGAAATTGGATGGGTAGTCAGTAGATCGGTTGGACTACCGCAACCAATCCGCTTCAATGTTTCCATCGGAATGGGCTTTCGAAAATGCATAACGCTGTCGAATACCGTAACTGTTTTGATCGGCGCCCGACCTATCGCCTCAAGGTTGGCGGCATCGAGAACTGAAGGGCCGAAATCCGCAGACTCCAAATCCCCTTGTAGCTTTAGATATGCCCTTTGAGTCCTGCCGATGGATACTATGGATCCAAGCCCTCCTTGCTTCAAGGACTCGTAGAACAAAATCAAGTTTCCCCGTTTAAAGTGCTTCAGCGTGCGTGGATCGCTGAGATAGTGCCGCTCTCGCAACAAGGCAACCCGGAACTGTGGTAGCAAAGACTTCTGGGGCAAGTGCCCTAACAAATGCTCCGAAAATTCTCTTTTTACGGGCGTAATCACTGCCCCACGTCCTGGCAGACAGAGCAAAGCAGGCCCGAGTAGCGTTTCTAGAGAATGTAGCGATACATGCACCCTGTTCCCATCCGGAGTAAGCACGTCTATCTGCTGATCGACATTGCGAAATATTGGTGGCCTGTCGGGCAATTTCAGTCGCCCAATCGATGCCAATGCACTTCTACACTGATCCCAAGTTGCTGGCGTGACAATGCGACCTAACACGAGCTTAGAAAGTACTGCCTCATTCGCAGTACCACTGAATCCTAGACCTGCCGCCACTTCACGTACATGCACTTGGTGGCGTGGAAATTCAATTCTGATCTGAATTGATCCCGATCCCGCTGCGGTCTCCAGCAGAAACATTAGCAATGCTCTTGCAGCACTTTCCGACTGGGTCGACGATTCGTCGACAGCAACATGCGCCAGGATTACGTCGTTAGGACTCCATGAAGGCCAGACCAAATATCCGAGTAACTGGCTACCGTTCCATACTCCATACCGCGAAGACACACGGCGCCCGGATTCTGAAACTGCCCACTCAGTTGCCACCGCTGAACCGGATACTCCCAAACTTGCCAACAATGCATGAACCGCCGGCCCGTCGGGGTCATGTATCGGCGCAAGCGAGAGTGTATCGGCGGATGGCGTCTCAAATGCGCTCTCAATTGGTGTCTCCGAAATAGCCTGCTTGAATGCAGTGGGCGAAACAACCTGAATACCGTACATGTCTTTCATTTGCGCTGACGCGCCCAAGATCGCCGCATCATTTGTAATTAATCCCGCCAGTCTGTGCTGGATTGCGGTTGTCAAATGACGAAGATCCGACTTGTCGTTTTCGCTGAGGTTGCCAAGCAGCTTCTCGGGAAACACCAAGGCTGCAAGAGAGGAAAAGAGACTTTCCCATTCCTCGCTGTCAAGATCTGGAAATGTTGGGAATATCTCCGCATAGTCCTGCATAGGATCTGTTCGCCCTTCCGTCGCTGTTCGCTTCAGTTCCCTACCCAGTTCTTCGCTCACTGCAAAGCAGCATGTTCCTAGACGCTCGGCCCGGAAGAGGTCGATTGCATCCTCATGACGCATACGTCGGGGTCCAAGATCAAACAGAACATTCAGATCCAACAAGAACAATGGTGTTTCTGCACTTTCCGAGACATCCAGCCCCAAGGGGTTTTCCGAGGAGAATCCGCTTGAGGCAAACAGTTGGGAAGATGCGAGTTCATGACTCCGCACGAGAATAGTTCGTTTTCGAGCGTTCCCGCCGGGAGCCACACGCTGGACGTAAAAGCCCGCTCTCTCCCAGAAGACATTTGCTCCGACTAAGTCTTCGGCTACGCGGGCATAGATGGAAATGAACCCATGCTGAGTCAATGCTGACTTCAAATGGTCGAGAAGCGTCTTCGCCGCACCATGGCCTCGAAATTGAGGTTCCACAGATATCTGTAGAACACTTACTTTCGGGAACCGGCAATTGAACAACAGATGCCCTGCGTATTCCGACTGTTCGCCAACGCCACTAACGATCACATACAACTCTTCACTTCTGGCGAACTCTTGAAACACGCTCGCCGCAAAAAACCCAAGTGCATTCTTATTCCTGTCCGCAGCCTCGATAACTTGACCGATGAACCTCGATATGTCTAGGTGACGGGTCAGTATCGCGAATTCCTCTGGCCTCTTTCTCATGGCAAACGGCCCATCGCCCAGCACACTTTCGTTAAGTCATCCCCCGCCTGATTGATGGCCACCACCAGAATCGGCCTCGACTTCCACTTGTCGAAGTGTTGTGAAATGGCACCATTCAGATCTCCGCTCGCCGTATCGCCAGCGCCGACTTCTCTTGCAGGAAATGTCTTGGCTTCCATTACTCAGGGTCCGTTTCTTGTTCGGGCAGAAACTCAAGGCAGTGAGGACACTTCTTCGCGACAATCGAAATCGACTCTCCGCAAAAAGTGCAGCGCTTCTTTCGCCCTGTGAAGATAGTCTTTGTTGTTTCACGCGATGCTCTATGCGACTCCGCGTCACGGATCGCTTTCGCCACTTCCCGTTCTGGATGAGTGAAAGACTCCAGCAGCACTCCCGAGTAGGCGCGCAGTTCAATAGCGAACTCCCGCTTCACGGTAACTCCCGAGTCAGTCTCGAATGTGAGCAGAATCTCGATGCTACTGGTGTCTGAAAAAAATGCCGGATCGCGATCTACAAAGCCAGCGTTATATTTCAATATCCGACCCGGCGCCAAGTAGCTAATCCCACTCCGGATCGCGGAAACAGATTCAAAGCCGGATTCGAATTTCTCCATTTTTCGCCACGGAACATTGTCGGTAACCTGAAAACGAATATTGGTCGCCGGCATTGACCCGGCATTCCCGACAATGAAACGAACCTCAAAGGAATCAAATTCAATATCCACATAGACGTTCGGAAACTTCGCGGCTTTGGCCTCCTCGACAAGGGAGTTCGTGAGGCGAACATATCGTCCAGTAAGAACGGCCAAAATTATCGTGGCAATCGCCGAAGCGACTGAACCAACAACGCCAACCACAGCCGCAATATCCATATCACACAACCCGAAACACCTTCATCACCTCGTCCCCCAGGTGATTGATGACCTTCACCGCGATCCGCCCGGAGGTCGGTTTGTCGAAGGAGCGGGAAATGTCGCTGTTGAGCGAGGCCCAGGCTTCTTCGTTGATCTCGGCCTTGAGCGTGGTCTTCAGCGCTTTGTAGGGATCGTTGGCGCCGAGGAAGTAGGCGTGGCGAACGAAGAAGCTCTCTTCGTTGTAGTCGGTATCGATGAACCAGCAGGCGATGCCTTCGGCACCGTCGCTGCGGACTTCGCCGGTGTTGGGGTGGAACACATCGACGCCGTTGATCTTGACGCGAACTTGGTTGCCTGCGGCTTCCAGCACGTCGATATCCGGTTCGCCGAAGATGACGAAGAGGTTGCCCTTGCCGGTGTTCTTGAGGTCTTCGGCCATGTGCAGGTCGGCGTTCATGCGCGCCTTGAGTATCGGAATGCGGCCGAGCTTGTCGAAGTCGCTGGAGCGGGCGTCGTAGTTGAAGGCGCAGGCGATGAGGACATCGAAACCGGCATCGCCGGCTTCGCGGGCTGCTTCCACCAAGTCGGGACGGGAGACGGTGCCGAACTCGGGGCCGATGAAGATGGCGGCGCGCCTTTCGGCACCCCCGCTGGCTGCGGTCGCCGTACCGCCAGCGCCGACTCTTGGGGCTGAAGCGTCGGTCTCGACGTAGCGCCCTTCGGCGCAGACCAGATCGCCCGGCCAGGGGGTGAGCGAGGTAAAGCTGATCTTGTCCTCCTTGTGCGCCTGCTGCACGCCGGCGATCTTGAGGTTTTCCAGGATGATCTGGACGAAGTCGCGTTCTTCGCCGTAGCCCGGTTCGGGTTCGGCCGCCCGGTCGATCAGTTCGTCGTTTTCGTCGACGCCCAGCACGCGATGGGGCGAGAGGCTTTCGACGGTGAACGGGCCGGCGACGCGGACTTTCTTCTTGTCCTCGTAGGGTTTGTCGTAGAGGTATTCGTGCTCGGCCTTGGCGGCGATGGAGGCGTCGATTTCCTTCTGGCGAGCGATGCGTTGTTGCCACCAATCGGCATGCAGCTTTTTCGTAGCATCAGGCCACTTGGCTTCGGCATCTCTGGGGATTTCCCACTCCTGCCATTGCTTGCCCAATGCTTTGTTGAGTTGTTCGCGCAGCGGTTCCAGCGTCTGCTGGAACTTGTCCCAGATGACGTCGATCTCGGCGTTATTGGCGATGGATTTCAGGGTGACATGCGGCACGCGCTCATAGACGAAACCCTGACGGATGTTGCCGCGCGTGGGCTGGATGGAGGGAGCGCTGCGGGTGACTTCGGCCTCCTTGAACTGGCCATCACGGCTGTCGGCGAGCAGGTAGTAGGCATAGCGGGCGCCCATGATGCGGGCGCGTGCCAGCGCCAGCGCGACGCGCGAGGTGTCGATGGTGATCCAGCGGCGTCCCCATTGCTCGGCGACATAGGCCGTAGTGCCTGAGCCGCAGGTGGGATCGAGGACAAGGTCGCCGGAGTCGGTGGCCATCAACAAACAGCGCTGTACAAGCTTTGTGCCGCTCTGCACTACGTAGACTTTTTCATCCGTAAAGCTACCTGTGCCCGTGTCGGTCCAGACGTTTCCAATCGCTTGAGCCTTGAAGTCGTCCAGAAAGCGAACATAAGTGAGGCTGTTCGCCGCAGGCTGGATTCGACTAGCCTTCAAGAGGCGCGACATCCCAAGCTCGCCGGTCTTCCAGTAACCTTTGCCCGACCCAAATGTTCGGCCGCTGACAGTTACCGGAAAATCTCCCGGCGGGCGCTGTGAAGTTAGGTTGTCTTGGCGGTAGACATTCGCTGTAGCTCCCGAGACACGTTCTTCTATGGTGAGTTGGCGAGCGCTGCCATCAACCTGCCGAACCCACCGGTACACGTTTGACTTATCTGCTTCGAGACCCTTCGCCGAAAACGGAGTACGAAACTTTGTCACCGAACGGTCCTTGGAGAACCACAGCACATAGTCGGCAGTCCCTGCAATCAACTCAGCCGATTGGCTGGCTGTCTTCACCACCGTTAGCTGCGCGCATAGATTCGCTTCGCCGAATACCTCATCCATCAACGCCCGAACGCGGTGCACATTCTCATCCCCGATCTGCACAAAAATAGACCCGGAATCCGTCAACAAATCCCGCGCCACGGTCAGCCGGTCGCGCAGATAAGTCAGGTAGGAATGAATGCCGTCGCGCCAGGTGTCGCGAAAGGCTTTGACCTGTTCTGGCTCGCGCGTTATGTGTCCTGCATTGCCGTCCTTGACGTCGCGGCTGGTCGTGGACCATTGGAAGTTGGAGTTGAATTTGATGCCGTAGGGCGGATCGAAATAGATGCACTGCACCTTGCCGCGCAGGCCTTCGCGCTCGGCCAGGCTGGCCATGACTTGCAGGCTGTCGCCGAGGATCATGCGGTTGGCCCAGTGGGCGTCGTGCTGGTAGAACTCGGTCTTAGCGTTATCGTCGGGCAGGCCGTTGAAGTCGGCGAACATGTCCACTTGCGGCACAGGCCCTGCGGTCTTTTCGCTCTGGCGCTTGAGGTCGTCAATCAGCACCTTGGGATGCACCTTCTCTTGGATGTAGAGCGGCGGCGCATGGACAACCAGGTCGGACCAGTCCTGCTCGTCCTTGCCGCGCCAGACCAGTTGCGGGTCGAGATCGCGGTTGCGGCCCCGCTTTTCCGCATCGAGCCCGGCGACGCCGCGCTTGAGTGCGACGCGGATGGGTGACTGCTCTTCCTTCTGCATCACCGACTGGTATTCGGCGGTGGGGATGTTCTTGCGCGTCGCTTCGTCGTGCTTGAGAGCTTCGACGGTGAGTTTGGGAGCGGGTTTCTTGGCCATGGTGTCTTTGGATACGTTTCTGGCGGAAGGATGCAGATCAGATGAATCCGATGGGGCGCTTGGGCTTGGCCTTGCGATCCTGATCATCCGCGATCAGTTGTTTGATGGCATCGAAGATCGCGGAGAACTGCTCGTCGTATCTCATTTCCATCGCCTCGATCTTGCGGGCGAGGTCGCGATTCGAGTCCATCAGACGCCGTAACTGGACGAAGGTGCGCATGATGGCGATATTCACTTCAACCGCGCGCGGCGAACGCAGGACGCTGGAGAGCATGGCGACGCCTTGCTCGGTGAAGGCGTAGGGACGATAGGCGAGGCCACGGTGCTTCCGGGTACTCATCACAGATTGTGACGAGTTGCTATCTTTGGCATCTGATGTGGTCACAAATCGTGACCGGATGTGCTCGTACTCATCTTCCGAGACCTGAAACATGAAGTCGTCGGGAAAACGTTTGCGATTCCGTGCGACCGCTTGGTTCAATGCACGGGCTTCCACACCATACAGCACGGCGAGATCGGTATCGAGTAACACCTTCTCCCCTCGGATAAAGAAGATCAGCGAGGCCAGGTTTTCCGGTTTGGGCGTGATTGTGGTCATTGACGATCGGTCCTATTCGGTAACGGAGGAGCGGCTGTTCATCTAGTCGAATTCGACTTCACTCTGACTGCCCGAGCCGAAGTCGACCATTTTGGTGACCTCAACAAAATGGTCGGAAATCGGGTGATTCGAGACCTCGCGGGCGGTCTTTGCTTTGCTGATGACGGCCATGAAATTACGCCATTCCGTGTAACCAAGCAGATGCTGAACGTCTCGGGCAAGCCAGAACTCGACACTATTGTCAGCCTGCTGCGCATAGGATTCGAAGCTGTCGGTGAGAGCGTGAATCAGGTCAGTTTTCATGGGCAGGCCTTTTGATCATCCTGTATTCCGCAGTGGGTGGTTTCTTGCGCGTGGCCTCGTCGTTCTTGAGGGTTTCGACAGTCTTGCGCGGCGAACGCAGGACGCTGGAGAGATGTGATTTCGGCAGAGGCGGCGCAGGCAAGCCACGATCTTGCCGGGCGAGTCGCAGCGATTGGCCGGTACCAGTTTGGGCAGGCGTTTGAGGAAAAAGCCGCCATCGACAAGGATGGCGATGCGGCCGCCGGTCATGTGAGGGACTCCGGCATCGTTACCAGAGGCAAACCCTGGGAGCCGGAAATGGAAAAGCCCCAGGGGGTCGGCTCACTCTCGGGATAGTGGAGAGGGCTTACTGCCAAGGGGCGGATGTGCTTCGCACTATAGTCAATCGGCCGGCCGTCATCAATCGAACTGGAGGAAAAGCCTCGTTCATTTCGACGAAAATATCGATCACGCGACGTTTCATCGGCTGCGGCCAACCGCAAGGCGTTACAGACTGCAACGGTTTCATGGTGCATCGACTCGAACAAATTGTTATCGCTCACGATCCGTTTCCTCCCTGGACACAGGTAGCGATCATCTTGTCGAACTCGGCTTCGACCTTTTTGGCGAAGTCTATTTGCATCTGGAACACGTCGGTAAACTCGGCGAAGGCCCAGCGGCCGTACTGCTTGAGGTTGTTCACGCCGGGCACCCAGTAGGTCTCCATGGTGGATTTCTTTTCCTTGGCATCTTCACGGCGGTAGCCCTTGATTTCCACGATCAGGTGCAGCGGGTCATCTTCGCCGTGACCATCGTCCACCCGCACGATGAAGTCGGGGAGATAGGTGCGCATCTGCGAGCCGTAGCGGTAGGGAACTTCGAGGCCGAGGTTGTGGTTCTTGACGTAGGCGCGCACCCGCGGATGCGCTTCGGCGACGCGGCAGAACTCCGCCTCCCAGTCGCTGTCGAGGATGACCCAGTTGAGGTGGCAGCGGCGGGCGTCGGTCTGCCAGCGGTCCATCTTCGAGGTGTTGAAATTGACGTGCGCGGTGCTGCCGGTGGGGTTGTAGGGGTCGAGCACGGCCTTGATCGGCTTGGTGCCGACCAAGGCGCGGGTGATGCCCGCCGTGATGCGCTCGCAGGCCATGTCGGCCAGCATTTTGTATTTGAGTTGCGCCGGATAAGTGCCGCCTTTGCAAACCAGATAGTCATCGAGCCACTGGCGGGCGATCCGCTTCAGTTGCCCGAAAAGATGCAGTTGCGGCTCGCCGTTGGCGTCGCGCCATTTGTTCAGCAGGAGATGCGATGTCAGCTCATAGACCACCTGGGATGGACGCACGTCGCCGGTATGAACAAGATTCAGGTCGACCGTCTCGCCGATGATGCCGGAGTTGCGGGTCTCGGTCGCACCCACCAGATCGGGAGTCAGTTCGAGAGTCGAGTCAGCGTTGAATTCGGCCGTCAGGCGCTCTTCCGGCAGCTCGGCACGATAGCCCTGCACGCGCGGAAAGCGGATTTCAAGGGCATCGCGGTCGGGCCGGACGGCCTTGACCTGAATGGTTTCGCGCGGCGGCTGGGGTGGCGCGACGACCGGCTTGGCGGTGAAGTCGAAGGGAATGCCGAGTACATCGGCGTACTCGACATTGAACAGGCCGTCCTCGTTGAGTTCATAGGACTGACGGCGCAAGGCGCGACCGATCACCTGCTCGCACAACAACTGGGTGCCGAAGGCGCGCACGCCGAGGACATGGGTGACGGTATTGGCGTCCCAGCCTTCGGTGAGCATGGAGACCGAGACCACACAACGAATCGAATCGCCCAGGCGGCCGGTCTTGCCGACCGTGTTCATCACTTCGCGTAGCAGCGTGGCGTCGTCTATCGTTTTTCCGGCGCGCAATTCGTCGGCGAGCTTGCCGCCGCGCTCGAAGATCTCTTGCCTGAAGCGCTCGATTTCGTCGGCCGCCATGCTGTGGAAGTTGTCGTCCAGCGCCTCGCCGGACTCAAGCTGCTCGCTGTCGATCAGCAGGGTGCGCGGGCGGCCCAGTGGATTGCCGCGCTCGTCATAGTTACCGAACAGTGGGAGTCGGCCGAACATAAACTGGCTGGTGCCGTCACTTTTCGGTTGCTGAAAGCCTGAGATGTAGTCATAGACCAGCTTGGATGTCGCGGTGTTGTTGCAGACAACGATGAAGCACGGCGGAACGGATATCTTCTCTTCGGCCCACAACGCGAAAGTTTTTTCGTAGTGGCCGTAAAGCGCCGCGAGCGCGGTTTGGAGCTGGGGCGGAAGATCGAGGGGGTTTAGCGTATCGCCCTTGCCGCGACCCTTCTTGGGCATCTTGGCGCGGATGTGCTCCCAAAGGTTGCGGAACATGGGCATCTCGCCGCCGGGAATGTTGTCGGCGACCGGCACGCGCGGCAGTTTGACGATGCCGCATTCGATGGCGTCCATCAGCGAAAAGTCGCTCATGGTCCAGGGGAACAGCGTGCCCTCGGCATAGCCGGAGCCGCGCAGGAAGAAAGGCGTGGCAGAGAGATCAAGAACCCGTGCCACGCCGAGCTTGCGATTTACGGCCTCGATGCCGGAAATCCACATGCGGGCCGCCTCGTTGTTCTTTTCCGCCTCCTTCTTTTCGTCGCCCTTCAGATCGTCCGTGCTGTCTTCTTCCGGGACCGGTTTCTCTCGATAGCAGTGGTGGGCTTCGTCATTGATGACGAGGATGTTCTTCATGCCC
>JAUYSD010000182.1 GCA_030696505.1 Sulfuritalea sp.
GTTCCACCCCATGTGCGGCACCTTGAGCCGTGCGCCGTCGGGCGCCACCATCGCGGCCTGGGGAAAGCGCGGCACGCGGCCGGGCAGGATTTCGAGGCCCATGACGTCGCCCTCCTCGGCATGGCCGAACAGCATCTGCAAACCGACGCAAATACCGAGAAAGGGCTTTTCGGCAGCGGCACGAATCACCGCCTCGCGCAGGCCGCGCGCGGACAGTTCGCGCATGCAATCCGGCATCGCGCCCTGGCCCGGCACCACGACGCGGTCCGCCGCGGCGATCTCGCCCGCATCGGAACTGACGCGGACATCCGCCTCGGGAGCAACGTGTTCGATGGCCTTGGCCACCGAACGCAGGTTACCCATGCCGTAATCGACTACCACGACCCTCATGGACCTTCCCCCCATCCCCCTTCCCGAGGAAGGGGGTGACAGGGGTTCGCCGCTTGGCGGCTCCATGTCATTGACTGCGCCATCCTTGGGACGGCCCGGCGAACGGCGCGCATGGAAGGATCAGAGCGTGCCCTTGGTCGAAGGAATGGCGCCGGCGGCACGCGGATCGGCCTCCACCGCCATGCGCAAGGCGCGGGCAAAAGCCTTGAACACGGTCTCGGCCTGATGGTGGGAGTTGTCGCCACGCAGGGCGTCGATGTGCACCGTGATCCCGGCGTGATTGACCAGGCCCTGGAAGAACTCGCGCACCAGGTCGACATCGAATTCGCCGATAGTCGCCCGCGTGAAGGGCACGTTGAAGACCAGGCCCGGCCGACCGGACAGATCCACCACCACGCGCGACAGAGCTTCGTCGAGCGGCACATAGGCATGGCCGTATCGGCGCAGACCCTTCTTGTCGCCCAGCGCCTTGGCCAGCGCCTGACCGATGGTGATGCCGACATCCTCGATGGTGTGATGCGCGTCGATGTGCAGATCGCCCTGCGCTTCGACCGTCAGGTCGATCATGCCGTGGCGCGCGATCTGGTCCAGCATGTGGTCGAAGAAACCGATGCCGGTGGCGAGTCTGGAGACGCCGCTGCCGTCGAGATCGAGGGCGACGCGGATTTTTGTTTCCAGGGTATTGCGCGATATTTCGGCTTGCCGCATGGCGGTGATGATCAGGCAAAGGGTCGAGGGCTGCATGATACCATCGGCACAATGGGCTGTACGTCAGGGCTGTACGTCAAGCCTGCACGCTGCCTCCGAATCTCGATCACCACAAACGAAACTGCCATTCCGCCTAGCCATGAGCCGCTTCTGGAGCGATGTCGTCAAGGGGCTCAAGCCCTACGTGCCGGGCGAGCAACCCAAGCTCGCCAACCTGGTGAAACTCAACACCAACGAGAATCCCTACGGGCCCTCGCCGCGCGTGCTGGAAGCGATCCGCGCCGCCACCGGGGAATCGCTGAAACTCTATCCCGACCCGAACGCCGAGCAGCTCAAGCTCGCCATCGCCAAGTACCACGCCGTCGATTCCAGCAATGTCTTCGTCGGCAACGGCTCGGATGAAGTCCTCGCCCATGTCTTTCTCGCCCTGCTGAAGCAGGCGCAGCCGATCCTGTTTCCCGATATCAGCTACAGCTTTTATCCCGTGTATTGCGGGTTGTACCAGGTGGCCTACGAAACCATCCCGCTGGCCAGCGATTTTTCGATCCAGGTCGGCGCCTACACCAGACCGAACGGCGGCATCATTTTCCCCAATCCGAATGCGCCGACCGGCTGCCTGGTGCCCCTGGCTGAAATTGAACGCCTGTTGCAATCGAACCGGGATTCGGTGGTGGTGATCGACGAAGCCTATGTCGATTTCGGCGGCGAGAGCGCGATTCCGCTGACTGTCAGCTACCCGAACCTGCTGGTGGTGCAGACCCTGTCCAAGTCGCGCTCCCTGGCCGGATTGCGGGTCGGCTTCGCGGTCGGCCACGTCGATCTGATCGAGGCGCTGGAGCGGGTCAAGAACAGTTTCAATTCCTATCCGCTGGACCGCCTGGCGATTGCCGGCGCCGTGGCAGCCTTCGAAGATCGCGCATATTTCGAGCAGACCTGCCAGGCCGTCGTCGCCACGCGCGAGAAGCTGAGCGGCGAATTGCAGGCGTTCGGCTTCGAGGTGCTGCCATCGCAGGCCAACTTCATTTTCGTCCACCATCCACAGCGCGACGCACAAGAGTTGGCGCTGGCGCTACGGCAACGCAGCATCATCGTGCGCCACTTCAAGCTGCCGCGCATCGAACAGTTCCTGCGGATTACCGTCGGCACCGACGAACAGTGCGCGGCGCTGGTCGCTGCACTGAAGGAAATTATCAGCGCTTGATGCGCAGCTCCGCCGACTAAGGCTTGATGCGCAGCTCCGCTGCGCGGGCATGGGCCGTCAGCCCTTCGCCATGAGCCAGCGTCGCCGCTATCGGCCCCAGGGTTTGCGCGCCGGCCTGCGACACTTCAATCAGGCTCGATCGCTTCTGGAAATCATAGACCCCGAGCGGCGAGGAAAAGCGCGCGCTGCGCGAGGTCGGCAGCACGTGATTGGGGCCGGCGCAGTAGTCGCCGAGCGACTCCGAGGTGTAGTGGCCGACAAAGATCGCACCGGCGTGGCGGATCTTTTCCACCAGCGCCGAAGGATCGCTGACCGCCAGTTCCAGGTGTTCCGGAGCGATCCGGTTGGCAAGAACGCAGGCCTCGTCGAGATCGGCGACCAGGATCAGCGCACCGCGCCCTTTCAGCGAAGCGGCGATCACTTCGCGGCGCGGCATGGTCGGCAGCAGCCGGTCTATGCTGGCGGCGACGCGATCGATGAACCCGGCATCGGGACTCAGCAGGATGGACTGCGCCAGTTCGTCGTGCTCCGCCTGGGCGAACAAGTCGATCGCCACCCAGTCGGGATTGGCCGAAGCATCGGCGATGATCAGCACCTCCGACGGCCCGGCCACCATGTCGATGCCGACCGTGCCGAAGACGCGGCGCTTGGCCGCCGCGACATAGGCGTTGCCGGGACCGACGATCTTGTCCACTTGCGGAATGGTCTGCGTGCCGTAGGCCAGCGCCGCCACGGCTTGCGCGCCGCCCAGCGTGAAGACGCGGTCGACGCCGGCGAGGCAGGCGGCGGCCAGCACCAGCGCGTTCTTCTCGCCACGCGGGGTGGGCACCACCATGATCAACTCGCCGACACCCGCGACCTTGGCCGGCAGCGCATTCATCAGTACCGAGCTTGGATACGCCGCCTTGCCGCCCGGAACGTAGAGGCCCACGCGATCCAGCGCAGTGATCTTCTGCCCGAGCCTTGTGCCGTCGGCTTCGGTGAAGCTCCAAGATTCGAGCTTCTGCCGCTCGTGATAGGAAGTTACCCGCTGCGCCGCCGCTTCGAGCGCGGAACGCTGCGCCGGCGGCAGGCGGTCGAGCGCCTGGCGCAACTGGCTGCGCGGCAGTTCCAGCTCGGCCATGGTGGCGACATCGAGCTGGTCGAAGCGGCGCGTGTACTCGAGCACCGCGGCATCGCCCTCGCTGCGCACGCGCTTGAGAATTGCGGCGACGGTCTGCTCGATAGCATCGTCCGTCGAATCGTCGAAGTGCAGCAGCGCATCGAGCGTCGCGGCAAAACCGGAGTCGGCGCTGGTGAGACGGCGGATCATCGCGCCTCCGCCGGGCCGCCCCAAGGAGGCGCAGTGTTGTCTTTCCGGAGCAAGCAGGGCTTGCGAACCGTAGTCGCCCCCGTCCTTGGGAAGGGGGTTGGGGGGAAGGCTCTCATCGGATTGCGGCCTCGATGGCAGCGATCACGGGTTGCAGCAAGTCCCGCTTGACCTTGAGAGCAGCCTGGTTGACCACCAGGCGCGAGGAAATACTCATGATCTGTTCGACCTCGACCAGATTGTTGGCCTTCAGCGTGGCGCCGGAGGACACCAGATCGACGATCGCTTCGGCCAACCCTGCCAACG
>JAUYSD010000183.1 GCA_030696505.1 Sulfuritalea sp.
CCTCAGTCTGCAGCCGCTGCCCTTCCTGCCGCAGCGCCGCTACGACGAACTGCTCTGGGCCTGCGACCTCAATTTCGTCCGCGGCGAGGATTCCTTCGTTCGCGCCCAGTGGGCGGCCAAACCCTTCGTCTGGCAGATCTATCCGCAGGCGGAGGACGCCCATCTGGTCAAGCTGGAAGCCTTCCTCGCCCTGCACCCGGCCGGCGCCGCCTTGCGCCCGTTCTGGCTGGCCTGGAACGGCGTCGGCAACCTCGACTGGCCGGCTTTCGCCGCCGACCTGCCCGCCCTGGAAGCCCCATCCCGGCATTGGGCAAGGACGCTGGCCGGCCACCCCGATCTCGCCAGCGGGCTTGTAAAGTTCTGCCTTGAACGGCTAAAATAGCGGGTTTTAAAATTCCGCTGTAGGAAGCTCGCCATGAAAATCGCCCAGGAACTCCGTGCCGGCAACGTCGTGATGGTCGGCAACGACCCGCTCGTCGTGCAAAAGGCCGAATACAACAAGGGCGGCCGCAGCTCGGCGGTCGTCAAATTCAAATTCAAGAATCTGCTCACCGGCGCCGCCTCGGAGGCCATCTACAAAGCCGACGACAAGTTCGAGCAGGTGGTGCCCGAGCGCAAGGAATGCACCTATTCCTATTTTGCCGACCCGATGTACGTGTTCATGGACGCCGAGTACAACCAGTACGAAGTCGAAGGCGAGAACATGAGCGATGCGGTGAACTACCTCGAAGACGGCATGCCCGTTGAAGTGGTGTTCTACGACGACAAGCCCATCTCGGTCGAAATGCCGAACAGCGTCGTGCGCGAAGTGATCTACACCGAGCCCGCGGTCAAGGGCGACACCTCGGGCAAGGTCATGAAGCCGGCCAAGATCAGCACCGGCATGGAACTGCCCGTGCCGCTGTTCGTCGAGATCGGCAACAAGATCGAAATCGACACGCGCACCGGCGAGTACAAGAACCGGGTCATCAAGTAAGCGCGGTTCAGCCGTTCAGGCAGGACAACGGGCAGCCCAGGCTGCCCGTTTGCTTTTGGCGCTAGAGCGCCAGCGCCCGCTGCGCCAGTTTGACCCAGTAGCGGATGCCGGTAGCGATGATCTCGTCGTTGAAATCGTAATGCGGGCTGTGCAGCATGCAGCCGCCCTCGCCCGGACCGTTGCCGAGCCAGACATAACAGCCGGGCACGACGCGTGACAGGTAGGCGAAATCCTCGGCGCCCATGCTCGGCGGCAAGTTGATCAGCACTTGCGCCTCGCCCGCTACCTGGCGTGCCACTTCGCGGGCGATCAAGCTCGGTTCGCTTGCATTGACGGTGGGCGGATAGCCGCGCTCGTAGCGCAGGTCGATGCTGACCCGGTAGGTCGACTCGATGCCGGTGCAGATGCGCCGCAAACCCTGTTCCAGGGCATCCTGCAATTCGGCATTGAGCGTACGCACCGTGCCGCCCAGCACCGCCGTCTCCGGCAGCACGTTGTCGGCATGGCCGGCATGGAAGCGCGTGACGCTGACCACGGCCGCGGCCAGCGGATCGGTATTGCGCGACACCAGCGACTGCAGCGCCTGCACCAGGGCACTCCCGGCCAGCACCACGTCCACCGCCTGATGGGGCATGGCCGCGTGGCCGCCGCGGCCGGTGATCTCGATCTCGAAACGATCGGTGCCGGCCATCACCGGCCCTTCGGTGACGCCGAAACTGCCGACCGCCATGCCCGGCCAGTTGTGCAGACCGAACACCATGTCCATCGGAAAGCGCTCGAACAGGCCTTCTTCGACCATCACGCGGCCGCCGCCTTCGTGCTCTTCGGCCGGCTGGAAAATGAAATACACGGTACCGTCGAAATCGCGCAACTGGCACAAGGCTTCGGCCGCCCCCAGCAGCATCGCGGTGTGGCCGTCGTGACCGCAGGCGTGCATCTTTCCTTCATGCGTCGAATGGTGCGGAAAGCTGTTCAACTCCGTGAGCGGCAGCGCATCCATGTCGGCGCGCAGGCCGATCGCGCGCGCACTGGTACCCAGCGCAAGCTTGGCCACGACGCCGGTGCGGGCAATGCCGCGATGGACTTCGAGGCCGAGGCCATCCAGATAGTCGGCCACCTTCGCTGCAGTGCGTTTTTCGGCGAAGGCGAGTTCGGGATGGGCGTGGATGTCGCGCCGCAGCACGGCGAGCTTGGACGTCAGGTTGGGCAGGATGTCGTCGATCATTGCAGATCCACCTCAGCTTGGAATTCACACGATCTTGAATCCTAACAGCCTCGCCGGAGGGTGGCGAGGACAGGATTGCGCCGCTCCTTGGCGCAGGAACTTGCAGACTGCGCCCGCTCGTCTATTATTTTCATATGGCAATCAGTTCGACACTGCCCATTTCAGGCTTCGGCACCGTAATCGCGACACGTGCCGTGTCGGTGCGCGATGCGAATTCGCTGGCTCAGCAGATCCCCTCGCTCGCTGGTCCGGGTGTCGCGGTGACGATAGGTGCCACCACCCTCGCGCCGCAGCTCTACAACTCGGCGGGGTTGTTGCGCGCCCTGGTCGGACTCGATTCCGCCGGCGCCCTGCCATCCGGTGCGGACCCCGGCGCTGTTTCCTCCGAGTTGCAGGGCAATCTCGAAACAGTGCTCGGCCTGAACTCCGAGGCCGGCAGTTTGGGAGTTTCCGACTCGATAGGATCGCTTGCCAATCTTTCCGCCGATTCGCTGCAGGCGCTGAACAATGTCCTGGCAGACGGCCTCGACACAACGGCGACCGGCGCGAGCGGTGATCAGGCTCTGCGGGAATTGCTGGCTCAGACCCTGAACGCTTCGTCTTCCGGATTGGATCGGACAACGGCAGCCGCCTCCGTGGTCAATACGAGCGGCGTACTGCGGGCTGCGTCTGCAGACGAATCGCTCAGGGCGCTCAACGCGCTGCCAACGTCCGACCTCGGACTGGCGGCCACCGCGCTCGATACGGGAATCGGCGACGCCGGCTTGCCGCACAACGCGCTCAACGACGCGTCCAGCCTGGCCTTCAACAGGTTGCTGGCAACCCGACTGGAACAGGCGATCGGCGAACTCGACACCAGCCGGCCGCGCCGACGCCCCGGCGGCTCCGCGGGTGCAAGCGATCTGCTCCTGTCGGGTGTTTCGCTGCTGACCGCGGCGACCGACGCGGCGGCGCTCGTTGGCGAAGCTGCCCTGACGGCCGACGAACTCGCGCTGGCGCAGGGTCTGTCGGCGGAATCCCTGGTCCGGCTTGCCCTGCAGACGCCGCGCCGCGCCGACGAGGCTGCGCCGACCGGAAATACGCAGGCCTTGTTCGCCACCGAGATCACCGAAGCAAGCGCGCCACGCGCCAGCGCGGCAGGCCTGCAGGCGACAGCCCAGAGTGGCGCCGCCACACCAACTGCCGCGGCACTCAATCCCGCGCCGACGCCGCTGCGCGCCATGACGGATGCCCCGGGCGCATCCATCACCCTGGAACCGCGCTACGCCGAACTCGCCGCCTCGATGACCATGGGCGCGGCCGTGTATCGCTACCAGGCCAGCGTCGCCCTGGGGGTTCCGCCCGGCGCAGTCGATCCGGCACGAACCGTGCAGACGATTCGCCCGATACGCGAAGTCGAGAGGATCTCCTAGTAGCCGATGGTCCGGCGGGCTCGGTGCGGGGCTGGCGCCCCGAGCGAGCGACGGCAATCGCCCGCCGCACGCGAGCCGGAGTTTCCGGTATGGTTCCGGGCGCATGGACCTCAATCAACGCCGCATCGCTCATCTCGACATGGATGCCTTCTATGCCTCCGTCGAACTCCTGCGCTACCCCGAACTGCGCGGTCTGCCCGTGGTGATCGGTGGCCGCCGCGACCAGCAGCCGGAGTTGCTGGCCGACGGCAGTCGGCGCTTTTTCCGCCTGCACGACTATGTCGGCCGCGGCGTCATCACCACCTCGACCTACGAAGCCCGCGCGCTGGGCGTGTTCTCCGCCATGGGCATGATGAAGGCGGCGAAACTGGCACCGGATGCCATTCTGCTGCCGGTCGATTTCGATGCCTACCGCCATTACTCGCGCCTGTTCAAGGCTGCCGTGGCGGCCATCGCACCAAAGATCGAAGATCGAGGCATCGACGAAATCTACATCGACCTGAGCGACCTGCTCGACGACAGGCTAAGCCTCGCACGCCGCATCAAGCAGGCGGTCAAGGACGCCACGGGACTCTCCTGCTCGATCGCCATCAGCCCCAGTAAGCTGCTGTCGAAAATCGGCTCGGACCTCGAAAAGCCCGACGGGCTGACGCTGCTCGACCAGAGCGACATCCCGTCGCGCATCTGGCCGCTGCCGGTGCGCAAGATCAACGGCATCGGTCCCAAGGCCGGCGAAAAACTCGCTGCGCTGGGCATTGCCAGCATCGGCCAACTGGCGCGCGCCGATCCGGCGTTGCTGCAAGACCACTTCGGCCGCAGCTATGCCGAGTGGCTGCATGCCGCTTCACACGGCATCGATGACCGTCCGGTGGTCACCGAGTCCGAGACAAAATCGATCAGCCGCGAAACCACCTTCGAGCGCGACCTCCATGCGCGCCGCGACCGCGCCGCCCTGTCCGAGATATTCACCTCGCTGTGCAACCGCGTCGCCGCGGATCTGCAGCGCAAGGGCTTTCTGGCCCGCACCATCGGCATCAAGCTGCGTTACGAGGATTTCCGCATCGCCACGCGCGACCTGACCCTGCCGGCGCCGACCGCCGACCCCGCGGTGATCCGCCGCGCCGCCGGCGAATGCCTGCGCCGCGTGCCGCTGCAGCA
This sequence comes from Sulfuritalea sp., assembly GCA_030696505.1. GTDB lineage: Bacteria > Pseudomonadota > Gammaproteobacteria > Burkholderiales > Rhodocyclaceae > Sulfuritalea. The sequence goes on from JAUYSD010000183.1 coordinate 4,772, forward strand.
GAAACTGCGACTGCTCGGCGTGCGCACCAGCGCGCTGACATCGAGCAGCGCGCCGCAGGTAGCGGTCGAATCCGCGCAGGCCGAGCTGCCACTGACAGCCGACTGAAGTCGGCCCCACAGCAGGCGCAGCGAAACATCGCACTAGAATGCCTTTCGAATCCACCGACGCCTCCACCAGAACGAATCAATGAAAACTATCCAGCTCGTTGCATTGTTATTCCTGCTCCACCTCGCGCCCGCCCACGCCGGAAAGACGCTCGACCAGGTCCGGCAGCGCGCGCAGCTGGCCTGCGGCGTCAGCACCGGCGTCATCGGCTTTTCCTCGGCCGACAGCCAGGGCCGCTGGAACGGCTTCGATGTCGATCTCTGTCGCGCCATTGCCGCCGCGGTGCTGAACGATGCGACCAAGGTCAAATACGTGCCGCTCAACGCCCAGCAGCGCTTCACCGCCCTGCAGTCGGGCGAGGTCGACCTGCTGTCGCGCAACACGACCTGGACCCTGACGCGCGACGCCTCGCTGGGCCTGCATTTCACCGCCGTCACCTATTACGACGGCCAGGGCTTCCTGGTGCCGAAGAGACTGAAGATCACCAGCGCGAAGCAACTGAAGAACGCGGAGATCTGCGTCCAGTCGGGCACCACCACGGAGAAGAACCTCGGCGACTGGTTCAAGGCGCAGGGCATCAAGATCAAGCCGGTGGTGTTCGAGAAGTTCGAGGCCTCGATCAAGGCCTTCTTCAGCGGCCGCTGCCAGGCCTACACCACCGACGCCTCGGCGCTGGCCTTCATCCGCAGCAAGGAAGCGCCGAAACCCGACGACTACGTGGTGCTGCCCGACCTGATCTCCAAGGAACCGCTGGGGCCGGTGGTGCGGCGCGGCGATGACGAATGGTTTGCCATCGTCAAGTGGGTGGTCTTCGCCCTGATCGAAGCCGAGGAATACGGCATCACCCAGGCCAATGTCGAACAGATGAAGGCCAACACCGATCCGGCGATCCAGCGCCTGCTCGGCAGTGCCGAGGACAGCGGCAAGCTGCTTGGCCTGGAGCGCGACTGGGCCGCGCGCGCGATCAAGGCGGTCGGCAACTATGGCGAAATGTTTCAGCGCAACGTCGGCAGCGCCTCGCCGTTGAAGCTGCCGCGCGGACTCAATGCGCTATGGAGCAAGGGCGGCATCATGTACGCGCCGCCGGTGCGCTGAAGCGCCGTAGCGCCAGCGCCAACTCTTTGCCGATTCAGCAGCGATGCAAGGCCGACGCCGAGGCGAACTCGCAATCCAGGCACTGCTCGCGGCGGCCCTTGTGGCCGCGCTGTGGTGGCTGCTCGACGTCACCGCCGCCAACATGGCCGAGCGCGGCATCCGCAGCGGCTTCGATTTCCTGACGGACCCCGCCGGCTTCGCCATCGGCGAAAGCCTGCTGCCCTTCGATTCGACCGACAGCGCGCTGTGGGCGCTGGCCGCCGGTCTGGCCAACACGCTGCGCGTGGCCTTGCCGGCGATCCTCGCCAGCACCCTGCTCGGCACCCTGATCGGGCTCGGCCGGCTGTCGCCCAACCTGCTGCTGCGCAGCCTCTGCGCAGCCTATGTCGAAACCCTGCGCAACGTGCCGCTGCTGCTGCAGTTGCTGGCCTGGTACTTCGTCGTGACCGACCTGTTGCCGCTGGCAAGCGATGCGTTGCAGCCCGCGCCGCATGTCTTCCTGAGCAAGAGCGGCCTGGCCATCCCCTGGCTCGGCGGCGACAGCGGCGTATTCGACCTGCCGCTGCGCGGCGAGATGAACATCGCCGGCGGCGCGACCCTGACGCCGGAGTTCCTCGCCCTGTTCCTCGGCCTCAGTCTCTACACCGCGGCCTATGTCGCCGAGACGGTGCGCGCCGGCATCCAGGCGGTGCCGCGCGGGCAGAGCGATGCGGCGCTGGCGCTGGGCCTGACGCGGGTCCAGCTGTTCCGCCTGGTGCTGCTGCCGCAGGCCCTGCGCAGCATCATCCCGCCGCTGACCAACCAGCATCTGAGCCTGACCAAGAATGCTTCGCTGGCGGTCGCCATCGGCTATCCCGACCTGGTGTCGGTGGCAAACACCACACTGAACCAGACCGGCCGCGCGGCGGAATGCATCGCGCTGATCATGGCCGTTTACCTGATCCTGTCGCTGCTCACCGCCTGGCTCAGCGCCTGGATGGAACGTCGCAGCGGCCGTTGGGCAGAGCGCGCATGAAACCGTTCACACGCGACTGGCTGCGGCGCAACCTGTTCTCCGACGCCTTCAGCAGCGTCACGACGCTGGCATTGCTCGCGGCCGCGCTCTGGTGGCTGCCGGGACTCATCGACTGGCTGCTGCTGCAGGCCGTGTTCCGGCCCGACGCCGCGGCCTGCGAGGCCGCGAACCACGCCGGCGCCTGCTGGGGCGTGGTGGCGGAGAAGTACCGCGTGATCCTGTTCGGCCGTTACCCGTATGAGGAACAGTGGCGGCCGTTGCTGGCGACCGTCTTGCTGCTGCTGGCGATACTCGCCGGCGGTATGCGCCTGCTGCCGCGCAATGCGCTGCTGGCGGCCTGGGCGCTGGCGCTGCCGGGGTTCCTGCTGCTGATGGGCGGCGGCGGGTTCGGCCTCAGTCCGGTCGGCAGCGATCTGTGGGGCGGCTTGCCGCTGACGCTGCTGCTGGCGACGCTGGGCATGCTGCTGGCCTTGCCGCTGGCGCTGTTGGTGGCGCTGGGCCGCCAATCCTCCCTGCCGCTGCTGCGCGGGCTGTGCACGCTGTATGTCGAGCTGGTGCGCGGCGTGCCGCTGATCTCGGTGCTGTTCCTCGCCTCCTTCCTGTTCCCCATCATCCTGCCGCAGGGCACCTCGATCGACGTGCTGCTGCGGGTGCAGGGCGGCATCGTGCTGTTCGCCGCGGCCTATCTGTCGGAAACCATCCGCGGCGGATTGCAGGGCGTGCCGGCGGGCCAACGCGACGCAGCGGCGGCGCTGGGCCTCGGCCGCTGGCAGGCCATGCGCTGGATCATCCTGCCGCAGGCGCTGCGCGCGGTGGTGCCGTCGATGATGAACAGCGCGGTCAGCATTTTCAAGGACACCTCGCTGGTCACCGTGGTCAGCATGTACGAACTGACCGGCGCGCTCTCGCTGGCGCTGGCGGGCGACGCCGAATGGCGTTCCTACCATCTCGAAGGCTATCTGTTCATCGGCCTGACCTACTGGATCGGCTGTTACGCGATGTCGCGCTTCAGCCGGGGATTGGAACAGGCCGCAAGTATGTCGCGCGCCATGCCCTGAATCTGGTAGATCGACTCACGAGAAAGCGTTCAGGACTCTCCTGTGCGCCGACAAAGTGCATAATATACATAGTGCGGATTGCCGGAACAGGGCGACGTGCCAACAAAAAAAAGAGGGAGCATGAAAAAAGAAGCGGACATTCCGACCTCCATCGAACAGGAAGAGCTGCGCGGGATATCGCGTTCCGTGGGTGAAATCGAATGGCTGCTGATGGTGGTGGTGCTGCTCTACCACGCCTTCGGCGGCATCGAGCCGGACGATCAACCGGCCCTCGTGGTGGCCATGGTCTTGTACGCCCTATGCATAATGGGCTTCCGTTACGCGAATTTCTTCAAGCACGAGTCGCGCTGGAAGCTCGCGGTGGAAACCTGGATCATGACCGGCTTCATCACCTGGGCACTTATGCATAGCGGACGCCTCGAAAGCCCGTTGCTCAACACCTACCTGCTTGTCATCATCACCAGCGCCCTGGCTCTGGGCAAACTCACCACGCTGCTGGAACTGGCGTTGATCGCCGTCTGCATCATCTTTCTGGGCGGCGAAAGCTCGCTGAAGGACATGATCACCCTCAAGTTCGCGGCCGGCGTGTTTGCCCAGTTCGCACCGTTCGTGCTGGTCGCCTACATCACCACCATGTTCGCCTCGGACATACGCTTTGGCCTCAACAAGGCCAAGCTCCTGTCGGAAACCGACGAACTGACCACCGCCCTGAACCGGCGCGGATTCGCCATCATCGCCGATCAGTTGTTCGGCCAGGCCGTGCGCTACAACAGGCCCATCAGCCTGCTGGTCATCGACTGCGACAACCTGAAGCGGGTGAATGACGAGCAGGGTCACAAGGCCGGCGACAACCTGCTGATCTCCCTGGTCAAGTGCATCAATGAACAACTGCGGCATACCGACATCCTGTCGCGCCAGGGCGGTGACGAATTCGTCGTCCTGCTGCCCGAAACCCCGGCCAAGGGCGCATTCGACGTCGCCGAAAAAATTCGCCAGGCGGTCGGTGCCACTTCCCTGGTACTGGCCGGCAAGCACGTTACCACCAGCGTCAGCATCGGCGTCGCCAGCTATCCGAATGACGGCGACAACCTCGATCTGCTGCTGGCCCAGGCCGACCGCAACATGTACCAGGCCAAGCAGTCCGGGCGCAACCGCGTCGCCCAGTAGGCTACGGGTAAAGCCCGCGCTGTTCGCGGGCGGCCAGCACGCGCTGGCAGGCGATGATGAAGGCCGCGGTACGCACCGAAACCTTGCGCTCCTGGGCTGCCAGCCAGATCGCCGCGAAGGCTTTCATCATGATGCTTTCAAGGCGGGCGTTGATCTCCTCCTCGCTCCAGAAGAAGCTGGAAAAATCCTGCACCCATTCGAAGTAGGACACCGTCACGCCGCCGGCGTTGGCCAGCACATCCGGAATCACCAGGATGTCGCGTTCCTGCAGGACGTCGTCGGCGGCCGGCGTGGTCGGGCCGTTGGCGCCCTCGACCACGATCCGGGTGCGTAGATTGCGCGCCCGCTCGGGCGTCACCTGGCCTTCCAGCGCGGCAGGAATGAAATATTCGCATTCGGATTGCCAGAAATCGTCGTCGCTGATCGGCTCCGCGCCGAAAAAACCCGCCAGGCTGCCATGCGCCGCGGCGTGGGCCAGAGCCGCGGTGATGTCGATCCCGTTCGGATTGGCAATCGCCGCCTGGGCATCCTGCAGGGCGACGATCTTGGCGCCGTTCTCCCGGAAAATCCGCGCGGCAACGCCGCCGACATTGCCGAAGCCCTGCACTGCCACGCGCGCGCCGGCGATCGGCACGCCGATGCGCAGGCCGGCTTCGCGGGCCGCGATATAGACGCCGCGCCCGGTCGCCTCCAGCCGCCCCAGCGAACCGCCGAGCGCTATCGGCTTGCCGGTGACCACGCCGCTTGCGGTGTGGCCGACGTTCACCGAATAGGTGTCCATCATCCAGGCCATGGTCTGCTCGTTGGTGCCGACATCGGGCGCCGGAATATCCTTGTCCGGACCGATCACGATGCCGATCTCCGAGGTATAGCGGCGCGTGATACGCTCCAGTTCGGCGGCGGAAAAAGCGCGCGGATCGATGCGCACGCCGCCTTTGGCGCCGCCGTAGGGCAGGCCCAGCGCCGCGTTCTTGACGGTCATCCATCCGGCCAGCGCCATCACCTCGTTCAGCGTAACGGCCGGATGGAAACGCACGCCGCCCTTGCCCGGACCGCGCGACAGGTTGTGCTGCACGCGATAACCCTCGTAGTGCGCTATCGAACCGTCATCGCGGACGATGGGCACATCGACGATCAGCACACGCTTGGGGCGCTTGAGGGTTTCCAGCCAGTGCGAAAAATGCCCCAAATGCGGCGCGACGCGGTCGATCTGCTCGATGAAACTGGCCCAGGGTTCGGGTCGCACCGGATCGAGATAGGAAAGCGGGGTGTGATTGGCCATGATGCTTCAAGCGCTCCCGAAGATTGCAATCAGATGGAAGAGGCTGCCCTGGCGCCCTGGTCATAGCGACCGGACAGGGTTCGCAGCAATCGTGCCATATCGCCGATGCGCAGGTTCTCTTCTTCAGCGCCGGAAAATCCCGGCATCAAGCAGGCTTCGCGCACCTGGCGATAACGTTCGCACAGCGCCTGGCCGGCCTCGGTGGTGGACCAGAACACTTCCTTGCCGCGCCGCTCGCCCGAAACCAGGCCAAGGTTCGCCAGTTTCTTCAGGGCGTAGGAAACCACGTGGGTGTCTTCGATGTTGAGCACGAAACAGATATCCGCGAGCTTCTTCTCGCGGCCGCGGTGATTGACGTGATGCACCACCAGGATCTCGGTTTCCGTCATGTCCTTGACCCCGGCGCCGGCCATGCAGCGTGTCATCCAGCGGCCGAAGGCGTGGCTGGCGATGATCAGGCCGAATTCGAGTTCCGACAGTTCCGGACACTTGTCCGACACCAGATGTTCGGAAGAGACTATGCGACGCACATCCGCCTCGGCGAGGGGCGCCGGCGCCAATGATTTCTTGCTTTTGGTTGCCATGATGACTACTTTCCGGTTGTGATCCGTGGAATTATTGGAACATTTTATTGACGTTTTGTAAATGTAATGTTAACGTTCTGTCCGCTTGATCTCATTATCCCTGCCACCCTCGTGAGGAATCCGCCGATGAAAACCTGCCTTCGTACGCTCGTCGCCGCACTCGGTTTCACCGCACTGTCCGTCGCCGCCCAGACCAAATGGGACATGCCCACCCCCTACCCGGCCGCCAACTTCCACACCGAAAACATCAGCCAGTTCGCTGCCGATGTAGACAAAGCCACGGCCGGCAAGCTCAAGATCACCGTGCATGCCGGCGGCTCGCTGTACAAGGCCAACGAGATCAAGCGCGCGGTGCAGGGCGGTCAGGCGCAGATCGGCGAAATCCTGCTCGGCGGCTACGCCAACGAGAATCCGCTGTTCGGCACCGACAACGTGCCCTTCCTGGCGACCTCCTACGCCGAGGCGAAAAAACTCGCGGGCGCACAGAAGCCCGCGCTCGAAGCGCTGCTGGCCAAGCAGGGTCTGAAGATGCTGTTCTCGGTGCCCTGGCCGCCGCAGGGCATCTTCGCGGCCAAGCCGATCAACGCCGGCGGCGACCTGAAGGGCGTCAAGTGGCGCGCCTACAGCCCGCAGACCTCGCGCATCGCCGAACTGGTCGGCGCCCAGCCGGTCACCATCCAGGCCGCCGAACTCTCGCAGGCACTGGCCACTGGCGCCGTCGCCGCCTTCATGACCTCGGGCGCGACCGGCTACGACAGCAAGGTATGGGAGCAGGTGAAATACTTCTACGACACCCAGGCCTGGCTGCCCAAGAACGCCGTGCTGGTTTCGCAGAAGGCCTTCGACGCACTCGACAAGCCGACCCAGGCTGCCGTGCTGAAGGCCGCCGCCGATGCAGAAACCCGCGGCTGGAAGACCAGCGAAGAAAAGACGAAGTTCTATGTCGAGCAATTGACCAAGAACGGCATGAACGTCGCCGCGCCTTCCGCCGCCTTGAAGGCCGACCTGAAGAAAGTCGGCGACACCATGATCGGCGAATGGCAGAAGACCGCTGGCGCCGAAGGCCAGGCCATCCTCGACGCCTACAAGAAGTAAGCGCCGGTCGATGCGGCACCTGCTCGACCGCGTATACGGTGCCGCCGCCTGGGCGGCGGCATTGTTCATGATCGGCACCCTGGCCATGATCCTGCTCTCGATCGGCGGCCGCCTGCTCGACTTCCACGTGCGCGGCACCGATGCCTATGCCGGCTACTGCATGGCCGCGGCAGCCTTCCTGGCGCTGGCGCACACGCTGAAGCGCGGCGAGCACATTCGCGTCACGCTGGTCCTCGATCACACCGGACCGCGCACGCGACATGCGCTGGAACTCTGGAGCCATGCCGCCGGACTGCTCTGCGCCGTGCTGCTGGCCTGGTTTTCGCTGCGGCTGGCCTGGCAGTCATTCAACTTCAACGACATCTCGCAGGGCACCGATGCCACGCCGCTGTGGATTCCACAACTGGGCATGGCGCTGGGCAGCACCATCTTCGCCATCGCGCTGGCCGACGAACTGGTCGCCGTCCTGCGCGGCGAACGGCTGCGCCACCGTAGCGCCGGCGGCGAACCGGTCAGGAGCGAATAGGAATCCCATGGAACTGGCAACCACATTTGCATTGATCCTGGCCCTGTTCGCCCTGCTCGGCAGCGGCATCTGGATCGGCCTGGCCCTGCTCGGCATCGGCTGGCTCGGCATGGAATTGTTCACTTCCCGTGCCGGCGGCGACGCGATGGCGGTCACCATCTGGGGTGCCTCATCCTCCTGGACGCTGACCGCTTTGCCGATGTTCCTCTGGATGGGCGAGATCCTGTTCCGCACCCGGCTCTCGTCCGACATGTTCAAGGGTCTCGCGCCCTGGCTGGAGAAGCTGCCGGGGCGCCTGCTCCATGTCAACGTGATCGGCTGCACCATTTTCGCCGCGGTGTCGGGATCGTCGGCCGCCACCTGCGCCACGATAGGCAAGATCACCCTGCCCGAACTCAAGAAGCGCGGCTATCCGGAGGCCATCACCATCGGCACCCTGGCCGGCGCCGGCACGCTGGGCCTGCTGATCCCGCCCTCGATCATCATGATCGTGTATGGCGTCGCCGCCGAGGTTTCGATCGCCAAGCTGTTCATCGCCGGCGTGTTTCCCGGCATCCTGCTGGCCAGCCTGTTCATGGGCTGGATCGTGGTCTGGGCCCTGCTCAATCCCGATGCCGTACCGCCCGCCACCGAACAGACAACGTTTGGCCAGAAGCTCTATGCCTCGCGCCACCTGATCCCGGTGGTGCTGCTGATCGCGCTGGTGCTGGGTTCGATCTATACCGGCGTCGCCACCGCCACCGAAGCGGCGGCGCTCGGCGTGGTCGGCAGCCTGGTGCTGGCCGCGGCGCAGGGCGCGCTGTCCTGGAGCACCTTCCGCGAAAGCCTGTTCGGCGCCACGCGTCTGTATTGCATGATTGCCCTGATCCTCGCCGGCAGTGCCTTCCTGACGCTGGCAATGGGCTACATGGGCCTGCCGCGCCACCTTGCGGAATGGATCGCCAGCCTCGGCCTCGGCCAGTTCGGCCTGCTCTTCGGCCTGATGATCTTCTTCATCATCCTCGGCTGCTTCCTCGACGGCATCTCGATGGTGGTGCTGACCATCGCCGTGATCCAGCCCACCATCGTCGCCGCCGGCATCGACCTGATCTGGTTCGGCGTGTTCCTCGTGGTCGTGGTCGAAATGGCGCAGATCACGCCGCCGGTCGGCTTCAACCTGTTCGTCATCCAGGGCATGACCGGCAAGCAGCTGCCGTGGATCGCGCGCACCGCCATGCCGGCCTTCTTCCTGATGGTCGCTGCGGTCGGCCTGCTCTACGCCTTCCCCGGCATCATCACCTGGCTGCCGCAGCGCATGGTGGGATGAGCGCTTGCGCCCGGCCGCCCGAAGGGGGCGCTCCTCCTCCCTCGGGGAGGATGTCTCGTAGCGACAGGTGGGCAGTCCGATGACCCCGCGCCTCCTTGCGCTCGGCGACGGCGCGCTGACGCTCGAATTCGGCGACCGCATCGACCCGGCGCTCAATGCCCAAGTCATCGCCGCGCGCGATGCGCTGGCCGCACTCAGGCTCGACGGCATCAGCGACGTGGTGCCGGCCTGGCGCTCACTGACCGTGCATTTCGATCCGCTGCACCTCGATCGCCAGCGACTCGGCGAGCATCTTCTGCGATGCGCGCAAGCGGAAACGCAAGAGTTGGCGCTTGCCGGCCCGCGAAGCGGAATCCCCGGCAGACAGAGTCCGACACGGTGGCAAATCCCCGTCGTCTTCGGAGACGAGTTCGGCCCGGATCTCGCGGCCGTGGCACAGGCCACCGGCCGCAGCGAATCGCAGATCATCGAGGCGATCTGCGCTACCGAGCTGCGCGTGTTCCTGATCGGCTTCCTGCCCGGCTTTCCCTATCTCGGCGAACTGCCCGACTGGCTGCGCCTGCCGCGCCTGGCGACGCCGCGCGCCGCCGTCCCGGCCAACAGCCTGGCCATCGCCGACGCGCAGGCCGCCATTTACCCCTGGCAAAGTCCCGGCGGCTGGCATCTGCTGGGGCGCACGCCGGTGCGCCTGTTCGACGTAGACAAGGTGGGCCGTCCGGCGCTGCTGGCACCCGGCGACGCGGTGCGCTTCAGACCGATAGCCCGCGACGAATTCGAGCGCCTCGCCGCCGCCGTCGCGGCGCGCGAAATCGAGCCCGCAGCGTGGCAGGCGCAATGATCGAAATCCTCGACGCCCCACTGCCGGCCACTTTCCAGGACGGCGGCCGAGCCGGCTACCGGCATCTCGGCGTACCGCTGTCCGGCGCGCTGGATGGCGGATGGCTGGCGATCGCCAACGCGCTGGTCGGCAATCCGCCGGCCACCGTCGCGCTCGAAATCCGCCTGCGCGGCCCGCGCCTGCGTGCGACCCGGCCATTGACCCTGGCCCTGGCCGGCGAATTCTCGGCGCGCATCGAAGACGCCGCCGGCCAGTCGCGCGCCGCGGGCAACTGGCGCAGCCTGGCGCTGGCGGAAAACGAAATCCTCGACACCGGGTTTCTCAAGGGCGGCATCGGCTACCTCGCGGTGCACGGCGGCTTCGATCTGCCGGCCGTGCTCGGCAGCCGCTCCACCTATGCCCGCGCCGGACTCGGCGGCATCGAGGGTCGCGCCATCAAGTCCGGCGACTGTTTGAAAGTTGGCGCTGGCGCCCCGCCGATTCCGCTGCGCCTGCCGCAAGCCCCACGGCTGGCCAACGACCCGCTGCGCGTCATCGCCGGTCCGCAGCGCGACTACTTCACGGATGCCGCCTGGGCAGCATTCATCACCACCGAATTCACAGTCAGCCGCGAGGCCGACCGCATGGGCCTGCGCCTCGACGGCCCGCGCCTGGACCACACACGCGGCAGCGACATCATTTCCGACGCCGTCACCCCCGGCGCCATCCAGGTACCCGGCGACGGAAGGCCCATTGTGCTGCTGGCCGATTGCCAGACCGTCGGCGGCTACCCGAAAATCGCCACCGTGATCGGCGCCGACCTGCCGCGCCTGGGCCATGCCCTGCCCGGCCAGACCCTGCGCTTCGTCGAAGTCAGTCTGGAGCAGGCGCTCGCCGCCCGTCGCGAAGCCGCGGCGATACTGGCAGAATGCATCGCAAGCATGGTGCCGGAGCGCGCCGGATTCGACCTCGACGCGCTCTACGCCGCCAACCTGATCGACGGAGTCATCGATGCCCAGCATTAACCTCAATGCCGACCTCGGCGAAGGCTACGGCCCCTGGCGGATGGGCGATGACGCGGCCATGCTGGGGCTGGTCGCCAGCGCCAACATCGCCTGCGGCGGCCATGCCGGCGACCCCGACGTGATGCGCCGCACGGTGCGCCTGGCGCAGCAGCGCGGCGTTTCGATCGGCGCCCATCCCAGCTATCCCGACCTGCCGGGCTTCGGCCGCCGCGCCATGGCCTTGTCGCCGAGCGAACTCGAGAACCAGATTGCCGCGCAGGTCGGCGCGCTGGCCGCCATCGCCGCGCTCGAAGCGGCGCGCGTCACCCACGTCAAGCCGCACGGCGCGCTGAACAATCTCGCCTGCGTCGACCGCGGCGTGGCCGATACCATCTGCCGCGCGGTGCGCGCCATCGATCCCAAGCTGATCCTGCTGGCCCCGGCGGGCTCGCAACTGGTCGCCGCGGGACGCGCCGCCGGGCTCGCCGTGGTCGAGGAAATCTTCGCCGACCGCGCCTACCTGCCCGACGGCCAACTGGTGCCGCGTTCGCGTCCCGACGCCATGATCCATGGCGATGCTGCCTGCCTCGCCCACGTGCGGGCCATGCTCGACGCCGGCGCCCTGATCGCCATCGACGGCACGCGCATTCCGACGCCGATCGGCAGCATCTGCGTGCACGGCGACAGCCCCGATGCCGTGGCGGTGGCGCGGCATCTGCGCGGGGGACTGGCGACGGCCGGCTACGACATCGTGTCATTGCCGGCGCTTGCGTCACATGCCTGACGGTTACAATCGCGTCATGTCCACCGCCCTGCTGCGCAGCATTGAACTGCGCGCCCTCGAAACACGCTACGCCGACGCCGTCCCGCCGCTGATGGAACGCGCCGGCCATGCCGCGGCCGAGTTCGCCCAGCGCTTGCTGAAAGGAAGCCGCGCCCCGATGCTGATTCTCGCCGGCCCGGGCAACAACGGCGGCGATGCGCGGGTCATGGCGCGGGTGCTGCAGCAACGCGGCATTTCAGTGGTCGGCGGCGGCGCCGATGACACCATCCCCGCCGGCAAATACTCCTTGGTGGTCGACGGCCTGTTCGGCATCGGCCTCGCCCGCCCTATCGAAGGCATTTGGGCCGAACTCGTCGCGCGCATCAACGCCTTCGCCGGCCCGGTGCTGGCGCTGGACATTCCCAGCGGCCTCGACGGCGACAGCGGGCGCGTGCTGGGCGTCGCCGTGCGCGCCACCCATACCCTGAGCTTCATCGGCGGCAAACCCGGCCTCTACACGCTCGACGGTCCCGACCATTGCGGCAAAGTCAGCGTGGTCAATCTCGGCCTCAAGCTCTACGGCTTGCCCGGCGCCCTGCTCTCCGTAGACGATTTCCGCGTCGGCCTGAGGCCGCGCCCGCGCAACAGCCACAAGGGCAGCTACGGTTCGCTGGCCGTGATCGGCGGCGCCGCAGGCATGACCGGCGCGGCGCTGCTGGCCGGACGCGCCGGATTGCAGCTCGGTGCCGGCCGCGTCTTTGTCGGCCTGCTACAGACGCTGGCGGTCGATCCCGTGCAACCCGAACTGATGCTGCGCTCGCCAGAAAATGCCCTGGCGCAAGCCACGACGGCCGTGGTCGGTCCCGGCCTCGGCGCCTCCGATGCGGCGCTTGAAATACTTCGCCGGGTCGCCAGCGCCAACTTTCCACTGCTGCTCGATGCCGACGCGCTGAACCTGCTCGCCGCCCACCCGGTGCTGGCGTCGCGCGTCGCGCGGCGCGAAGCCGCCACGATCATCACGCCGCACCCGGCCGAAGCCGCACGCCTGCTCGCAAGCAGCACCGAGGCCGTGCAGGCCGACCGCGTCGACGCCGCGCTGGAACTGGCGCAACGCTTCAAGGCCCACGTCGCGCTCAAGGGCTGCGGCACGGTCATCGCACATCCCGACGGGCGCTGGCGCATCAACACCCGCGGCAACCCGGGCCTGGCCTCGGGCGGCACGGGAGACGTGCTCTCGGGCTTCGTCGGCGCACTGCTGGCGCAAGGCTGGCCGGCAGACGCCGCGCTGTCCGCGGCAGTACATCTGCATGGCGCCGCCGCCGAGGCACTGACCGCCGCCGGCGATGGCCCGATCGGCATCGCCGCCGGCGAGCTGATCCCAGCCGCACGCACACTGCTCAATCGCCTGATCCCAGAGAATGTCTGAAGCCCACCGCAAGGTCGGCTTCGCCGTGCTGCTGATGCTCGGCGCGACGCTGTGCTTCGCCGCGCTCGACGCCACCTCCAAGCGTCTGTCGCAGACCTACCCGATACCGATGATGGTCTGGGGCCGCTACACCTTCCACTGCCTGATGATGCTGATCTTCCTCGCGCCCTCGATGCGCCTGCAACTGATCGCCACCTCGCGCCCCGTGGCCCAGATCGCGCGGGCGCTGATGCTGGTCGGCACCACCGGCTTTTCGATGATGGGCTTCTCCATGATGCCGCTGGCCGAGAGCACCGCCTTCCTCTTCGTCACCCCGCTGGTGGTGGTGATCCTCTCGCACTGGCTGCTCAAGGAATCGATCTCCGGCGCGCACTGGATCGCCGTCATCGCCGGCTTTTGCGGCGCTCTGCTGATCGCTCGCCCGGGCGGCGCGCTGAACCTGCCGGGCATCGTCTGGATGACGCTGGCCGCGGCCTGCTATGCGGTGTACCAGATACAGACGCGGCAGTTGTCGCCGACCGAGAACACCGTGACCATGCTGTTCTATACCGCGCTGGTGGGCACCGTGTCGATGACGCTGGCGGCCCCGCTCTACTGGGGCGGGCCGATGCCGGGCTGGATCGATGCGGCGCTGATCGCTTCGCTGGGCATTTACGGCGGCACCGGCCACCTGATGCTGACCCGCGCCTTCCGTTACGCCGCAGCGTCCTTCCTGTCGCCCTTCCTCTACGCCCAGCTGATCTGGGCCATGCTGCTGGGCTGGCTGTTCTACCGGCACCTGCCCGATCTGTTGTCGGTGGCCGGCATTGTCGTGATCGCCGCCAGCAGCATTTCGATCGCGCTGGTGGAACGCTTCAAACGTCAAGCATGAGGTAAAGTAGTCCGGCAGCGTACAAATTGCGGGAGGGCGCCCATGTTGCACGTTCTCGAAAACATCGTTCCGAAGCGCTACTGGGCATGGAGCATTTCTGCAATCCTCTGCGCCAGCTGCCTCGCGCTGCTGCCGCTCTCTCCGCTGTGGCTGTGGCCGGCGCTGGTGTGCGGCGCGCTGACCCTGGTCGGCCTGGTGGACTTCCTCCAGGTGAAACAGGCGATCCGCCGCAATTACCCGCTGCTCGCCCATTTCCGTTTCTTCTTCGAGTACATCCGGCCGGAAATCCGCCAGTATTTCCTCGAAGCCGATTCCGAGGAACTGCCCTTCTCCCGCGCCCAGCGCTCGGTCATCTACCAGCGCTCCAAGCAGGCCGTGGACAAGCGCCCCTTCGGTACCCAGCTCAACGTCTATGAGCCGCACTACGAATGGATCAATCACTCGATCGCGCCAGTGCACATCGCCAGCCATGACTTTCGCATCAAGATCGGCGGACCGGACTGCGCCCGGCCCTATTCAGCCAGCGTGTTCAACATCTCGGCGATGAGTTTCGGCGCCCTCTCGGCCAACGCGATCCTGGCCCTGAACCAGGGTGCGCGGCGCGGCGGCTTCTTCCACGATACCGGCGAGGGTTCCATCTCGCGTTATCACCGCGAGCACGGCGGCGATCTGGCCTGGGAGATCGGCAGCGGCTACTTCGGCTGCCGCGATGCCAGCGGGAGTTTCGACGAAAAAAAATTCGCCGAGAACGCAAGCATCGACCAGGTCAAGCTGATCGAGATCAAACTCTCGCAGGGTGCCAAACCGGGCCACGGCGGCGTCCTGCCCGGCGCCAAGGTGACGCGCGAAATCGCCGCGGCGCGCGGCGTACCGATGGGCGTCGACTGCATTTCCCCGGCCCGGCATTCGTCATTTTCGACGCCGCGTGAACTGATCGCCTTCATCGCCCGACTGCGCGAACTGTCGGGCGGCAAGCCGGTCGGCTTCAAGCTGGCAATCGGCCATCCCTGGGAATGGTTCGCCATCGTCAAGGCCATGCTCGCCACCGGCATCACTCCCGATTTCATCGTCGTCGATGGCGGCGAAGGCGGCACCGGCGCTGCGCCGCTGGAGTTCACCGACCATGTCGGCGCACCGCTGCGCGAAGGCCTGATGCTGGTGCATAACACCCTGGTCGGCGTGAACCTGCGCAACCGGATCTGCCTCGGCTCCTCGGGCAAGATCGTCACCGCCTTTGACATCGCGCGCACCATGGCCATGGGCGCCGACTGGTGCAATTCCGCGCGCGGCTTCATGTTCGCGCTGGGCTGCTTGCAGGCCCAGACCTGCCACACCGGCAAGTGCCCGACCGGGGTCACGACGCAGGATGCGAAACGCATGCGCGCGCTCGACGTGCCCGACAAGTCGGACCGCGTCTTTCAGTTCCATCACAACACGCTGCTCGCCCTCAAGGAAATGCTCGGCGCCGCAGGCCTCAGCCACCCCGGCGAGCTGGGCCCCGAGCACGTGATCCGCCGCGTCTCGGCCACCGAGGTGCGCTCCCTGGCGGCACTGCACCATTGGGCAAGGCCCGGCGAGTTGCTGTCCGGAGTCCCCGACCATCCGGTGTTCAAGGTGTTCTGGGAGGTATCCAGCGCCGACAGCTTCGCCGCGCCATCGACCACGCTCAGCCAGCGCGGCGCCAAATTGCACTGAGCCGCCGGTGCTAAAATCCGCCGCACTCTCAACCGGGCAACAAACCTCATGGAACTCCCCCTTCAGCTCGCCGCCGAAGTGCAGCGCAATGTGCTTGCCGCCCTGGTCGAAGATATCGGCGGCGGCGACCTGACTGCCATGCTGACCGCGGCCACCACGCGTTCGCAGGGCACCGTGATCAGTCGCGAGGATGCGGTGCTGGCCGGCACGGCTTGGTTCGACGCCTGCTTCCGCCGTCTCGACCCGCTGGCGGCGATCCGCTGGCACGCGCGCGACGGCGAAACCATCGCCGCCGGCCAGACGCTGTGCGAAATCGACGCCAGCACCCGCGCCCTGCTCACCGCCGAGCGCGCCGCCCTGAACTTCCTGCAATTGCTTTCCGCCACCGCCACCGCGACCCGCTATTACGTCGATGCGATCGCCGGCACCGGCGCACGCATCGTCGATACGCGCAAAACCCTGCCCGGCCTGCGCCTGGCGCAGAAGTACGCCGTCATCTGCGGCGGCGGCCACAACCACCGCCTCGGCCTCTACGACGGCATCCTGATCAAGGAAAACCACATCATGGCTGCCGGCGGCGTGACCGCCGCGCTGCAACTGGCGAAGACCATCAGCCGCGGCGAGGTTTTCGTCCAGATCGAGGTCGAAACCATCGAACAGCTCGCCGAAGCCCTCGACGCCGACGCGAAAATGGTCCTGCTCGACAACATGGATCTGGCGCAGATGCGCCAGGCGGTCGGCCTCACCGCCGGACGCGCCGAACTCGAAGCCTCGGGCGGCGTCAGCCTGGAAACCGTGCGCGCCATCGCCGAAACCGGCGTCGACCGCATTTCGATCGGCGCTCTGACCAAGAACGTCCGCGCCATAGACCTCTCGCTGCGGCACAGCGAGGGCTGATCTGCTAGAATTCGCGCCCTGCTCAACCAGCAGGAATCAGCAAGCGATGCGGAGAGGTGGATGAGCGGTTTAAGTCGCACGCCTGGAAAGCGTGTTTAGGATAATATCCTAACGAGGGTTCGAATCCCTCCCTCTCCGCCAGACATCCAACAACGACGCGCCTTTCGGCGCGTTTTGCGTTTACGGCCCTGCTCACAGCGGGCGTATCGATTCCCCGATGACCTCCAGCCAAACGCACTCCCCGTTCCTACGCTTCATGTTGAGAATCGCCGTGCGCGGCAGGCCGGCGATGTGCCGCGTGATCACGTCCATGACCCAGCCGTGGGTGATCGCCAGGATGCGCGTGCCGGCATTCGGTCGCGCAATACTCGTGATCGCAGCGAGCACGCGATCGGCGAATTCGTCCATGGTTTCGCCCTGCTCGAAATCGGTCGCCGGGTTTCGCTTGAGGATTTGCTGCAGCAGTACCGGATTCAGATCCGCCAGTTCCGATTTGGGGATGCCCTGGATGGCCCCGAAATTCCTTTCCATCAAGCCGTCGTTACAGGTCGGGGGCTCCAACCGCAGCGAGCGGGCAATGATCTCCGCGGTCTCGCGCGAACGGATCAAGGGACTTGAATAGACCTTGGCAAACCCCGCGTGGGAAAAGCCGCCGACCAGTTCGTAGGCCTGACGGCGCCCCTGGTCGTTGATCGGCACGTCGGTCCAGCCCTGCAGAATTCCCGCGATGTTCCAGTCGGTTTCGCCATGCCGCGCGACGCAGATGTACGTGGGTGGGCTCATGGCGACCGCCCGGTCACCATCGCAGGGCCGGCTTCAGCCGGCCGGGATGGAAGGCGGACTGAAGTCCGCCCCACAAGGGGCCGCACGCCAAGGGCGCGGCCATTTCGCAAGCACTGCACTAGAAATACCAGCGGGTCACCATCTCCGCCACGCAGGCCGGTTTTTCGCCGCCCTCGATTTCGATTGTCGCCTTCCAGACGATTTGCGCGCCGCCGGGTATCTCTTCCAGTTCGGCCAGCACGAAGTGCGCACGCACGCGGCTGCCCACCTTCACCGGCGCGGCAAAGCGCACGCGATTGAGTCCATAGTTCACGGCCAGCTTGCTACCCTCCACCGCGATGCACTCCCCGGCGAACTTGGCCAGCAGCGACAAAGTCAGATAGCCATGCGCGATCGGCCCGCCGAACGGCGATTCGCGTTTCGCGCGCTCGACGTCGACATGAATCCACTGCTCGTCGCCGGTAACGCTGGCGAAGGCATTGACGCGCTGCTGATCGATCAACAGCCAGTCGCTGACCCCGATCTCCTGGCCTACTCTGGACCTGGCATCGTCGATGCCGGCAAAACGTGTTGATTTCATCACTTACCCTTGCGACCCATGGTGCCGCTTGAATTGGCCCGCCCGACAGGACTCGAACCTGTTACCCCCGGCTTAGAAGGCCGGTGCTCTATCCAGATGAGCTACGGGCGGTAGCACTTCGACCGTGCGAGGCGAGTTTAGCGCAGGACGGAACAAACTGCGTCCGGGGGGGCATAATTACGACTGTCACCGCCTGATCCAAGCTCATCGCCATGGCTAACGAACCAACCTACTGCTACCACTGCCGCACGCATCACCCACGCAACGAAATGCGACTGATCGTCACCAAGACCGGCAAGCGCTGGCGCTGCATCCGCAGCATCGAAGCGACCCAGCAAGGCGCAGCCGCACGCGAGGCTTATGGCCGGCTGGTTTCCGAAATCAACAAGGCCGAATCCAAGAGCCGCGCGCAGCGGATGAACAACCTCCTGCAGGAAAAGTAGTCGGCATGGCCGGCCCCGCGTCAGACAAGCTCGACCGCATCGTTGCCGATGCCCGCCGCGCCGCCGACGCGCGCGAACAGGGCTACCGCGAACAGGCTCTGAAAATCTATCCCTGGATCTGCGGCCGCTGCGCCCGCGAATTCACCCGCGCCAACCTGCGCGAGCTGACGGTGCATCACCGCGACCACAACCACCAGAACAACCCGTCCGACGGCAGCAACTGGGAGCTGCTGTGCCTCTATTGCCACGACAACGAGCATCAGCGGCAACTCGAAGCGACAGGCAGCAGCGGCATCGCAGGCAATGGCACGGAGGCGGCCACCCATTCGCCCTTCGCCAATCTCAAGGCGATGCTGGGCAAACAAGGTTAAGACAGACGTACCAGTACTGCGTCTGGCTCCCAACAACAAGAGTGAAATCAGCGCCCAAATCGTGGTGTAATTTACATTGTCCAGATAGGGTCATTCGGTATAATCGGCTGCGTTGGCCATCCTACGGAGCAAATATGATGAAGCGAATTCTCGGATTGCTGCTGTTGCTGGTTTCCAGTGCGGTGTTTGCTGTTCCGGCAGCCTATGTGCATGCGCTCGATGGCGAGGCCCGAGCGTCGACAAAAGGTGTCTCGCGGGCAATCCAGATCGGATCAATCCTTGAACAGGGCGACGAAGTAAACGTCACCTCGGGGACCGCGACGTTGAAGTTCGAGGACGGCCAGATCGTCGGTCTGCAGAAAGGTTCCCATTTCGGTATCGTCAATTACCAGTACAACAAGGCCCGTGTCGCCGACAGCAACGTGGTCCTGGCACTGCTGCGCGGTGGCATGCGCTATATCACCGGGGTCATCGGCGGCACGCGCCGCGAGGCCATCTCCCTGAGGGCGGGCACCG
Source organism: Sulfuritalea sp. (assembly GCA_030696505.1). Lineage (GTDB taxonomy): Bacteria > Pseudomonadota > Gammaproteobacteria > Burkholderiales > Rhodocyclaceae > Sulfuritalea. The sequence continues at coordinate 24,172 of JAUYSD010000183.1, forward strand.
CCACCATCGGCATCCGCGGCACCGATGTCATCACTTTCGTCGATGACAACGGAAACGTACTGGCGACGGTTCAGGACGGCACCGTCAGTTTCGCCAGTGCGGGAGTTACGGCGACGGTAACCCCCGGCCGCGGGGTGACGGCACCCTCCGGCGGCGCCCCTGGTAGTCCAGTGCCTGTCAGCCAGATTGCGAGAGCGACTGTAAATACAGTGACGCCCTTGGGTTTGCTGATCACCCCCGGTACCCAACCCGTTGAACTGAAGGCATCAGCAGAACTGGTCAAGACCGTGGCCGAACTTAAAGACAAGGCCAAGAAACTTGCCGACGCAGAGAAGAAGGCTGCAGCGGCGACCGACGCACAGAAAGCAGCAGCAGCCGCGGAACTCGCGGCAGCAAAAAAGGCAGTTCAAGATGCGGTATTGGCAGCGACCTTGGCCGCGAAGACCGCAACCATAGCTGACCAGCAAGCCAAGCAGACTGCGGTGCAAGGCGGCGCCCCGGCCGGTGCTGGCGCCGCTCCGCCGAGTCAGGGTCAGGGTGTCGGCCTGCCGCCCGCTACCACGTCTGATCCGGCGATCACCGTCAGCATCACAACGACCACAACGTCAGGCACGACGGAGTCGGAGGTTATCTTCGTACCGCCACCGACCACGACGCCGACCACGACGCCGACCACTACCACCACCGCATCGCCTTCCTGATTGGAGTTTCGGTGGTATCGAGGCAATAAAATCGGGGCTCCGGCCCCGATTTTATTTTGCCATTTCGCCTCGAAGCCGCTTACTCGCCCGCAATGAATCCGATTTTTTACGGCCTGCTCCTGCTCCTGGCATGGGCACCCCTGCCGCTTGGCAGCAATCGAACCTGGGCTTGGGTGATTCTGGTGGTCGGTGCCGGCTTGCTGGCGATTGCCTGGCTGGCTGGCTACCTGCTCGGGCGATTCAGCCTCACCGATGCATTTCGACGCGCACGCTGGGCGCTGGCGGCGGGGGTCTTGTGGCTGCTTTACCTCGGATTGCAATTCACCCCCCTGCCCGCCGACTGGATTCAGATCCTGTCGCCGCGCGCCCACGAGGCGCATGCGCTTGCCGCCGGCGTGGTGGGAGATCCGCTTGCCGCTACGCTTACCCTCAGCGTCGATCCGCATGCGACGCGCGACTTTTGGTTCAAGAGCCTGGCCTATGGCTGCATGTTCTGCCTGACGCTATTGCTCGTCGATTCGCCGCGGCGCCTGGAGTTGCTGCTCAAGACCCTGGTGATTTCCGGCACGCTGCAGGCGCTGTATGCCAGCGTGATGATGCTGTCGGGCCTCGAGTACGGGTTCTTCATCAAGAAATTCTCTGGTCACGGCCAGGCCACCGGAACCTTCGTCAATCGCAATCACCTGGCTGGCTATCTGAATTTATGCCTGGCGGCGGGCATCGGCTTGATGATTTCCAAATTGGGCGGCGAAGCGATCCACAGTTGGCGCCAGCGCCTGCGTTCCATCGTGCGCTTGCTGCTCAGCGAAAAGACACGCTTGCGCCTCTACCTGATCATTATGGTGATCGGCCTGGTGCTGACCCGTTCGCGCATGGGCAACACGGCTTTCTTCGTCGGCACCTTCATCGTTGGCGCCATTGGCCTGCTGCTGATGCGCAATGCGCCACGATCGACCCTGCTGTTTCTGGCAAGCCTGGTGGCGCTTGACCTGTTGATCGTCGGCACCTGGTTCGGCGTCGATCAGGTGGCCAAGCGCATCCAGCAGACCGAAGTCACGACCAACGCCGATAATCCGTTGCCCGCCGAGCACCGCGACGAAGTAGACCGGCAGACGGTCGTCTACGCCAAGGATTACTGGCTGACAGGCTCGGGCGGCGGAAGCTACTACGTGACCTTTCCCGCGTACAGCAGCAAGGCTATTACCGGCTTTTACGATCATGCGCACAACGACTACCTGCAACTGTGGGCGGAAACCGGCCTGATCGGCCTCGGGCTATGCGCGCTGATCGTGGCGCTGGCGACCTGGCAGGCTCTGCAGTCCCTGCGCCGCCGCAATGACCCGCTGATGCGCGGCACCGCCTTCGGCGTGGCGCTGGCCATTTGCTGGCTGGCAATTCACAGTACGGTGGATTTCAACATGCAGATACCCGCCAATGCCTTGACCATGACTGTAGTGCTGGCGCTGGCCTGGGTGGCGGCGGCGGTTCGGGGAGGGGATAGGCGGACGTAGGGCGATGTAGGGTGGATGTAGGGCGGACTTCAGTCCGCCATCCACCCATGGCCGACTAAAGTCGGCCCTACAGGAGATCAGCCAGGTCGGGGCGCCGGTAGCGTTTAAGCAGGGACTGCAGGGCGGGTTTCTGGTTGATCAGTTGCCACTGGGCCTGGGCTTGTATGGCTTGTTTCAAGGTTTCGTGCGCCGGCTCGGCAAGGGCCTGCCAGGTGGCGAGGCCGAGTTCGATGCCGATCAGTTGCACCTGCGGTTCCCAGGGGCTGCGGCGCATTGCCTGCTGCAGCGACTCGGAGAATTCCTGGTCGATCTCGCCCAACTTATACTTCATCAGCGCCACATTGACATATGCATGGCCCGAAGTCGGACGCCGCTCCAGCGCCTGGCGGAACCGGGCCAGGGCTTGCTGCCGCATCGCGCGGACCTCCGGGTCATATGCGTGTCCGCGTTCGACGCGAACGGCATGGAAACGCCCTATGTCTTCGAGCAGGTTCGGATTGTTCGGGTCGAGGTCGCTCGCCTTGCTCAGTTCGGCTTGCATTGCGTCGAGCTTGAATTGGTCGGGCACCCACTTGCCGGCACGCCAGCGCTCTATCTGGTAGCGGGGTTCCTGCGCCACCACGTCAGCCAGGCCGCGTTGCGCCGCCCCATAGATGATGAAGGGGAAGGCGAGCAGCAGGATCAGGGGGAAGATGCGGTTGGGAGGGGTGGTTGGCCGACTGAAGTCGGCCCTACGGGGGGTGGGTGTGCGGTGGGCGTTCATGGGACGGCTTTGCCGATGATCTCGGCCGGGCGGTCGCGGACCAGCTTCCATGATTCCTCCTCACCGACGATTTTTGCTGCGGCGACGCGTCCTGGTTCGAGTTCCGGCGGCCTGGCTTCCATGTTGTGGGCGTCGGAGGCGAGCACGGTGACCCAGCCGCGTGACAGCAAGTCGACCGCGCGCGCCTGCGCGTGTTCGCCGAAGGAGCAGGCCACCGCACCCGCTGTGACCTGCAGCAGGCATCCCAGGCGGACAAAGGGCAGCAGCTTGTCGATACTGCGCAGGATGTCCTTATTGCGTTCGGGGTGGGCGATCATCGGCCGGATACCCTGCTTCAGCAGCCAGGCGACCAGCTTGTCCGCACCGACGGGCACGTGGCT
>JAUYSD010000025.1 GCA_030696505.1 Sulfuritalea sp.
ACGAAGTCGGCGCCGCGGCCGTGCCCTACCTGCGCGTGGTCGGCCATCTGGTCTACAGTTACTTCTTCGCGCGCATGGCCAAGATCGCGCTGGAGAAGCAGGATTCCGGCGATGATTTCTACAAGGCCAAGCTCGCCACCGCACGTTTCTACTTCGCCCGCCTGCTGCCCGAGACGGCGATGCTGATTCGTCAGGCACGTTCCGGTGCCAAGTCTCTGCTCGATCTCGAAGCCGAACTGTTCTAACAAAGGACCATCATGAGCAATTTCATCGTCAGGAAAGTCGCCGTCCTCGGCGCCGGCGTCATGGGCGCGCAAATCGCGGCACACTGTGTCAATGCCAAAGTCCCGGTAGTGCTGTTCGACCTGCCGGCCAAGGAAGGTCCCAAGAACGGCATCGTCCTGAAAGCCATCGAAGGCCTCAAGAAACTCAGCCCGGCGCCGCTGGGCAACAAGGACGATGCCGCCTGCATTGAAGTCGCCAACTATGACGACAACCTCGAATTGCTCAAGGGCTGCGACCTGATCATCGAGGCCATCGCCGAGCGCATGGACTGGAAGCACGACTTGTACAAGAAGGTCGCCGCCTTCATCGCGCCGAATGCGATCTTCGCTTCGAACACCTCGGGCCTGTCGATCACGGCCCTGGCGGAAGGCTTCGATGCCGGACTGAAACAACGCTTCTGCGGCGTGCACTTTTTCAACCCGCCGCGCTACATGCATCTGGTCGAATTGATCCCGACCGCGGCGACGCGGCCGGAAATCCTCGACCAGCTCGAAGGCTTCCTCGTCACCACGCTGGGCAAGGGCGTGGTGCGGGCCAAGGACACGCCCAACTTCATCGCCAACCGCGTCGGCGTCTTCAGCATGATGGCGACCATGCACGAGGCCGAGAAGTTCGGTTTGTCGTGCGACGTGGTCGATGACCTGACCGGCGCCAAGCTGGGCCGCGCCAAGTCGGGCACCTTCCGCACCGCCGACGTGGTCGGCCTCGACACCATGGGCCACGTCATCAAGACCATGCAGGACACGCTGACTGACGATCCCTTCGCCGCCATCTACAAGACGCCGGAAGTGCTGACCAAGCTCGTCGCCGCGGGTGCGCTGGGGCAGAAGAGCGGCGCCGGCTTCTACAAGAGAGTCGGCAAGGAAGTTCAGCGCCTCGACTTCGCCACGGGCCAGTATGTCACCGGCGGCGGCAAGGCCGACGATCTGGTCGGGCGCATCCTCAAGGAAAAGGATCCGGCCAAGCGCATGAAGGCGCTGCGCGATTCGACCAATCCGCAGGCGCAATTCCTCTGGGCCATTTTCCGCGACGCCTTCCATTACATCGCCGTGCATCTGGAAGCCATTGCCGACAATGCGCGCGACATCGATTTCGCCATGCGCTGGGGCTTCGGCCAGAAGCTCGGTCCCTTCGAAACCTGGCAGGCCGCGGGCTGGCAGCAGGTCGCGACTTGGGTCAAGGAAGACATCGACGCCGGCAAGGCGCTGTGTGCCGCGCCGCTGCCGGCCTGGGTGTTCGATGGACGCACGGGTGTGCATGGCGCCGACGGTTCCTGGTCGCCGGTCCGCCGGGCCAATGTGCCGCGCGCCGAGCTGCCCGTGTATCAGCGCCAGATCTTCCGCGCCCCGCTGCTGGGCGAAGGCGCTGCGGACGGCAGCAAGGCCGGGACCACGGTGTTCGAAGACGAGTCGGTACGCATCTGGCATCAGGGTGACGAGATATTGATCCTCTCGCTCAAGACCAAGCTGCACGTCATCGGCGCCGGCGTCATCGCCGGGCTGGCCAAGGCCATCGCCGAGGCGGAAGCCAACTTCAAGGGTCTGGTGATCTGGAGTGCCGATGCGGCCGAAGGCGGCGCCTTCTCCGCCGGCGCCGATCTGCAGTCGATGCTGCCGCTGTTCATGTCGGGCGGCGTCAAGGCCATCGGGCCGGAAGTGGCCAGGCTGCAACAGGCGCACCAGGCCATGAAGTACGCCAACGTACCAGTGGTCGCCGCAGTCGCGGGCCTGGCCCTGGGCGGTGGCTGCGAGCTGATGATGCATGCGGCGAAGCGCGTCGCCTTGATCGAGTCCTACATCGGCCTGGTCGAAGTCGGCGTCGGCCTGATCCCGGCCGGCGGCGGCCTCAAGGATGCGGCGCTGCGCGCAGCGGCGGACGCCAAGGGCAACGACCTGCTGCAGTTCCTCAAGAACAACTTCATCAACGCGGCCACCGCCGTCGTTTCAATGTCGGCGCTGGAGGCACGGCAAATGGGCTACCTGAAGCCCGACGACGTGATCGTCTTCAATCCCTACGAGCTGCTGCACGTGGCCAAGGTGGAGGCGCGCGCCATGTTCGACGCCGGCTACCGTCCGCCGCTGCAGAAGCTGGTGCCGGTTGCCGGCCGCTATGCCATCGGCACCATCATGATGCAACTGGTCAACATGCGCGACGGCGGCTTCATCTCGGCTCACGACTTCAAGCTGGGGCAGATGATCGCCACCGTGGTGTCTGGCGGCGACGTCGATCAGGGCAGCCTGGTCAGCGAGCAGTGGCTGCTCGATTTGGAGCGCAAGGCCTTCATGGAACTGCTGAACCATCCCAAGACCCAG
>JAUYSD010000205.1 GCA_030696505.1 Sulfuritalea sp.
TTCGGCATGCGCCCGGCGCGATAGGCCTCGCGCCCGGCCTCGACCGCCTTCTTCATGGCGCCGGCCATCAGCACCGGATCCTGCGCGCCGGCGATCGCGGTATTCATCAGCACGCCGTCGCAGCCCAGCTCCATCGCGATCGCCGCGTCCGAGGCGGTGCCGACGCCGGCATCGACCAGCACCGGCACCTTCGATTGCTCGATGATCAGCTTGAGGTTCCACGGATTGAGGATGCCCATGCCGGAACCGATCAGCGAGGCCAGCGGCATGATCGCGACGCAGCCGATGTCTTCCAGCATGCGTGCCTGGATCGGATCGTCGGCGCAATACACCATGACCTGGAAGCCATCCTTGACCAGGGTCGCGGCGGCCTTGAGGGTTTCCGGCATGTTGGGGAACAGGGTCTGCGGGTCGCCCAGCACCTCGAGCTTGACCAGGGCGTGGCCGTCGAGCAGCTCGCGCGCCAGGCGCAGGGTGCGCACCGCATCGTCGGCCGTGTAGCAGCCCGCGGTGTTGGGCAGGATGGTGAATTGCGCGGGCGGCAGCACTTCCAGCAGCGAAGGCTGGCCCGGCTCCTGGCCGATGTTGGTGCGGCGGATGGCGACGGTGATGATTTCGGCGCCCGAGGCATCGATCGCGGCGCGCGTCTGGGCGAAATCCTTGTACTTGCCGGTGCCGACCAGCAGGCGCGAGTTATAGGCCTTGCCGGCGATGAGGAGGCGATCTGTGTTCATGGCTTGTGGATCCTGGGGAAGCGTTCAGCCGCCGCCGACGGCGACGACGATTTCAATGCGGTCGCCCGCGGCGAGCAGGGTTTCGGCGTGCCGGCTTTTCGCCACGATCTCGCCGTTACGTTCCACCGCGACGCGTTTTCCCGCGAGACCGCGGGCATCGAGCAAGGCGGCGATGGAAAGCGGCGCCGGCAATTGCTGCGGCTCGCCGTTGAGAATGATGTCCATTGCTTAACGTGAAATCCAAGAACAAGAGCGCCCGGTGACATTCGAGCGCAGCGAGCCAATCAATAGCCTCCCCCGTGAGGGGGAGGACGGGAGGGGGTGGGTGTCATTGCAATTTCTTCATTTTACTTCAGCAGGCGGCGCCGGATCAGCGTCAGCGCAATCCAGAAGGCTGTCGCGGCGACCGCCAGCAGGGCCGCGACGTGGCCGACGATGCCGGCCGGAATCTCGCCGAACAAGAGCGGCCGCACCAGCGCCACGGCATGGGTCAGCGGCAGCCAGGCCGCCACCGCTTGCACCAGCGGCGGCAACTGGTCGGGCGGGAAGAACACGCCGCACAGCAGCACCATGGGCGTGATGAACAGCGTGAAGTAGTACATGAAGAAATCGTAGGAGGGCGCCAGCGCGGTGACGATCAGCCCCAGCGCGGCGAAGGCCAGCCCGGTGATGAAGATCACCGGCAGCGCCCACAGCGCCAGGGGCGAGGCGACCAGGCCCAGCACCGCGATGACGACCAGGATCGCAGCGCCCGACAGCGTGGCCTTGGCCGCCGCCCAGAGCAGTTCGCCGGCCATCACGTCTTCCAGCGTCACCGGCGCGTTCATGATCGCCTCCCAGGTGCGCTGCACGTGCATGCGCGAGAAGGCCGAGTAGAGCGCCTCGAACGAGGCCGCGTTCATGGTCGAGGCGCAGACCGTGCCGGCGGCGAGGAAGGCGATGTAGGACACGCCGTTGATCTGCGGCAAGAGCCCGCCGAGACCGTAGCCGAGGCCGAACAAGTAGATCATCGGGTCGGCCAGATTGCCCAGCAGCGAGGGAATCGCGAGCTTCTTCCAGACCAGGAAATTGCGCCGCCAGACGGCGAAGGCGCGCAGGGAAATCCGGGGCATCGCGAGCATCCTAGTCGCGCAGCTCGCGCCCGGTGAGTTTGAGGAACACGTCTTCGAGGTTCGCCGGACGATGCAGGGTGCGCAAGTTGGGCCAGGCCGCGAGATGGGCGAGCAGCGGAGCGGCGTCCTCGACATAGCAGAAGGCGGTCTCGCCGCTGACTTCGACGCGGCGCGAGAAGGCCTGCGCTTCGCGTGCCGCCCAACCCGGCGCGTCCTCGCCATAGACCTCGACCACCTGCGGCTCGATTTGCTGGTGGATCAGTTCGCGCGGCGCGCCTTCGGCCACCATCCTGCCGTCGTCGATGATGGCCAGGCGCTGGCAGAGGCGCTCGGCCTCGTCCATGAAGTGGGTTGTCAGCAGGATGGTCTTGCCCTGCGCCTGCAGGCGCTTCAAGCGTTCCCAGATGAGGTGGCGCGCCTGCGGGTCGAGGCCGGTGGTGGGTTCGTCGAGCAGCAGCAGTTCGGGGTCGTTGACCAGCGCGCGGGCCAGCGTCAGGCGCCGCTTCATGCCGCCGGACAGGGTGCGGATATTGGCGTCTTCCTTGCCGGCGAGGCCGGCGAAATCCAGCAGCTCGGCTATCTTCGGCCGGATCGCGGCGTCCTTCATGCCGAAGTAGCGGCCATAGACGATCAGGTTTTCGGCGGCGGTGAAGTCGGGATCGAGGTTGTCGAACTGCGGTACCACGCCGATCTTCATGCGCGCTTCGCGGGCCCGCGACGGTACCGGTTCGCCGACCAGTGCGATGTCGCCCGAATCGGGCACGGTCAGCCCCAGGCAGCAGCGCAGCGTGGTGGTCTTGCCGGCGCCGTTGGGGCCGAGCAGGCCGTAGCATTCGCCGCGCTGCAGCTCGAAGTTGAGCCCGGCGACCACTTCGCGGCCTTCGTAGGACTTGCGCAGCGCGGCGACACGCAAGGGACTCATGGATGACCAGGCACGCGGCGCACTGCAGACTCCTCCGGACGAGGCCGAAATTCTAACAGCCTGCGCCGGATTTCCAGACCGCGCCTTACGGCTGCAGCACCACCGGCGGTGCCCCGGCATGGCGAAAAACGCGCAAAATAGCCGCGAGTGTTCTGCTGGCGGCAAGGCGTCGCGGCAGCTCTCCATGCATGGAGTCGAATCGGCAATGCCCGAATTGTTTGGCGCGGATGATCTGTTGCACCTGTTGGATGGCGACATGCCGGGCGAAGGCAATTCGACGGCGGCGCAGCAGCGGCCGCCGCCGCCGCAGCCCTGTCCGTACCAGTCGCTCAGCTATCTGCTGATCGAGGACTCGCAGACCATGCGGGTCTGGCTGCGCAACACCATCGTCAACGCCGGCGGCAGCAAGATCGACGTCTCCGACAGCTACCACGATGCGCTGTATCGCATCCGCACCCGCGGCAATTACGATGTGGTGCTGTGCGATTACATCCTTTCCGACACGCGCGACGGCCAGCAGTTGCTGGAGGAAGTGCGGCGCCAGAAACTGCTGCCGCGATCGACCATCTGGATCATGATCACCGGCGAGCGCAAGTACGAACAGGTGTTCTCGGCCGTCGAACTGGCGCCCGACGACTACCTGATCAAGCCGATCTCGCCGGAGATGCTGCACGAGCGCCTGGGCCGGGCCTGGGATCAGCGCCAGGTCATGAAGGGCGCTACCGATCTGTTCGATGCCGGGCAGTTCGAGCAGGCGCTAACGCTGTGCCGCAGCGAATCGCTGCATCATCCGCGCCATGTCGCCGGCTTCCAGCGCATCGCCGGCGACTGCATGATGCAGATGGAGCACTATCAGGAGGCCTACGACCATTTCGAATCCATACTCGAAGTCCGGCCGCGCCTGCCCTGGGCCAAGCTGGGCAAGGCCAAGGCCTTCTTCCATCTCGATCGCTACGACGAAACCGCGGCGATCATCGAGGAACTGATCCACGACAATCCGGACTACCTGCATGCCCACGACCTGCTGGCCAAGGTACACGAACGCAAGGGCGATCTCGAGGCCACCAAGGCGCTGCTCAAGCTGGTGCTGCAGAAGAATCCGAAGTCATTGACGCGGCAGCGCGAGATCGCGCGCATCGCGATCGCCACCGACGACCTGCAGACCGCCGTCGATGCCTACGGCCTGATGCACCTGCACGGTCGCGGATCGAGCTTCGTGCGGCCGGGAGATTTTTGCAGCTATGCCGCGATGCTGATCAGGAGCGGCAGCAAGGGCGCGCTGGACCGGCTGGACGGGCTCGCCGGCAATCTGGCCGATTTCCACAAGAACGACCCCGCCTACAACCTATCCAGCAAGACGGTTTCCTATGCAACGGCGGTGACCAGGGGCGATCAGCAGGCCGCGGCGAAGACCTACAAGGACATGATGCGGACGCTCGAAGCGGCCAAGGCCAACGACCTCGAAGTCGATCGCGAGCAGTCGATGTTCATGCTCGAAGCCGCCGTCACGATGGGCGACGAGCAGACGGCATGCAACATGGCCAAGGCGCTTTACGACGACCATATCGGCAACCAGTCGATCGAGGATCGCATCAAGCAGATGATGGCCAGCGGCGGCTGGACGGAACAGGCGACGCAGATCGCCGCAGGCGCCACCGAGAATCTGCGGCAGATGAACGTCGCCGCTGCCGACATGGCCAAGCATGGCCGGCTGCTGGATGCGGTGGAAGAGTTTTCACGCCTCGCTGAGGCCAACAAGAATGTGGCGGTGCATCTCAATGCCGCCACCTGCATCGTCAAATGCTTCGAGGAAGCCGCCGCAGGCAAACTGGCGATGGATGTCGGCACCAGCAAGCGCCTCAACAACCGCATGCAGGGCTACATGAATTTCGTCAGCCTGCGCGACGCCGGCAATCACCGCCTGGAGCAGATACGCAAGGCCTGGGACGCCGTGCCGCACTAGGCGGTGCGCGCCGCGCCGCCTAGTGCCAGGCGCGCTGGATGATGTCGCGGATCAGATGCAGGCGACGGTGGAAGAAATGGTCGGCGCCGGGAATCACCACCACCGGGATCTCCAGCGGCTGGGCCCAGGCCAGCACGTTGTCGAGGCGCACGGTCTGGTCGGCGGAGCCGTGGATCACCAGCGTGTCGGCGGTCACTGCTTCGGTGTCGTAAGTGCGCGCACCTTCGACGAAGCCGGCGGCGGTGCCGACCAGCACCAGCCAGCGCGCCGGGTCGCCGGCCGCGGCGAGGCGCTTCGCCAGGCGCGTGGTGACGTAGGCGCCGAAGGAAAAACCGGCCAGATAGAGCGGCAGCGCGGTGCCGGATGGCGTCAATACAGCGGCATAGCGGGCGCGCGCCCAGGCGTGTACCGCCAGCACGTCGTCGGTCTCGGCGTCGCCGTGGTCGTGTTCGCCCTCGCTGCCGCCGACGCCGCGAAAGCTCGGCCGCAACGTGATGCAGCCGCGCTCGCGGAAGGCGCGTGCCAGGGTGGTGACGACCTTGTTGTCGGCGGTGCCGCCGAACAGCGGATGCGGATGCGCGATCAGGGCAATCCCCTGCGGGTTCTCGTGCTCCTCGACGAAGACCTCGATCTTGCCGTCCGGCCCGTCGACCAGGATGCGTTCGTGGCGCGGCACTTCAGATTTTCAGGCGCTCGACGACGCGGCCGTGCACCAGGTGTTCGTCGATGATCTCGTCGATGTCTTCCTTATCGACGTAGGTGTACCAGACGGCCTCGGGATAGATCACCATGACCGGCCCCTCTTCGCAGCGGTCGAGGCAGCCGGCGGCATTGATGCGCACATTGCCCGGCACTTTCTTGCCCAGCGCCTTGACCTTGTCCTTGGCGTAGGCGCGCATGTCGCCGGCACCGTGGTTGTTGCAGCAGGTTTCGCCGGGTGCGCGCTGGTTGGTGCAGAAGAACACGTGGTGCTTGAAATAGCTCATGGGGCGGACTCTGGGCAAAGAAACGATTATAGGGGCGGTGGGTATTTGACCGCGTTCTTGACGATCTTGGCGCGCGCCGCGGAGATGGGGTCGATGCCCAGCACGTCGGCCAGTTCGGTCAGGTAGATCAGCACGTCGGCGATTTCGTCGGCGACCTCGGCGCGCTTTTCGGGCGCGAGATCGAGACTTTCCTCGGGCGTGGCCCACTGGAAATGCTCGACCAGTTCCGCCGCCTCGACGCTCAAGGCCATGACGAGGTTTTTCGGCGTGTGGTAGCGATGCCAGTCGCGTGCGGCGCAAAACGCCCGCAGCGCATCGCGCAGGGTGGTGAGGTCAGTAATCGGGTTCATTTTTTCTCGGACGGTAGATCATCAGCCAGGGCAGGACAAGGAAGGGCCACAGCGAGCAGATCAGGCGCGTGAGGCCGTTGAAATTGAGGAACTGGCCGGGGTTCCAGATCTGCAGCATGTTCTGCAGGTAGGGGTTTTCCGGCGCGACATTGACCATGACGGTGGTCAGCAGCAAGGCCAGCGACGCCACGGCGCGCTGCGGCGGAAAGCTGAGGAAGGACGCGCTCCACCATAGCACCAGTCCGATGCCGATGCCGAGGCTGTTGCCCGGCGTGATCCAGCCCAGCGCCGCCGCCGGCCCCATCAGCAAGGCGTGGGTGGCTGTCTTGATCAGCAGGGCGCCGAGCAGCAGGCCGAGGGTCAGGGCGCGGGCGTAGCGGCGCAGCAACATGGAAATGACCAGTCCCGCGGCCAGCAGGCCGGCGGCGGCGATGAGGGTTTCCAGATCGACGAAGCGTTCCGCCAGGAAAGGCTGCACCGGCGGCAGGTCGAGCATTTGGCGCAGGTTGCCGCTGCCGAACAGCAGCGACTCGGGCGACAACTGGCTGATCAGCCAGGCGGCCACAAGCAGCACGCCGATGTCGACCCCGTAGCCGTTCATCATGAGCCGGCGGCGCAGGCCGGCAAGCCGTCCTTCGTCGAGCACGCGGGCGCCCCACAGCGCGCCGAGCCAGCCGCCGAGCATGGCGCCGGTGGCATTGCAGGCGAGGTCCAGATTGGATGGCACGCGGTTGGGCAGATAGTTCTGCAACAGTTCCATGGACAGGCTCAGTCCGCTGCCCAGCAGGGCGGTCAGCAGCCAGGCCGGCAGCGGCGCCAGTTGTCGGCGCCAGGCGGCGGCGCAGAGGAAGCCGAAGGGCAGATAGGCGATCAGGTTGGTCGCCAGGTCGAAGCCGGTGTAGTAGCGCGGCCACGCGGCGCCGAGGAAGCTCGATGGGTCGCCGCCGCTGTCGTGCCAGTCGGCCAGCGGATACAGGCTGGCGTAAATGATCAGCAGCACGTAGCTGCCGGTCAGGTAAAGCGTCAGGTGGGTGCGCGCGCCGTTTGCCACAGTCCCGATTCTGCCGCCTTCGCCGCCGCGTAACAAGGCCGCGGCCCCTTGCCTTCAAGCGGCGCTACCAGCGCCGCTTGAGATTGCTCAGGTAATTGGGCGGGAAGGCGTCGATCGCGATCGGGGTTTGCGTCAGCACCTGGCGCGCCGTCTCGGCGGTGAGCGACAGGCAAAAGCTGCGGTCCGCCGGACCGCCCGAGGTCAGGCCCACCAGGCGGCCTTCGGCGTCGACCAGCGGGCCGCCGGAGACACCCACGTCGCAGTGATTGGAGGAAACCAGGTAGCTCTGGCTGCCGCGCATGATGGTGCCGAGCAGCCTGCCTGCCGAAAATATCAGGCGGCCGTCGGCGAAGCCGATGTTGAAAATCGGCGTTCCCTTTGCCAACTGCCTGGCCTCGCCCATGGCGGCCGGTTGGCCGTTGAGGCCGGGCGCATGCGCGACGCAGGCATCTTCCGTAATGAGGAAGGCGGCCTCGGTAATGCGGGTTTTCGCGCCGGTGATCGCGTGGACGGCGAACAGCGGCCCCTTGAGCACGTTGGGCGCGATGACGTGGCAATTGGTCAGCAGGCGGTCGGCATCGATCGCCACGCCGGTGCCGAAGCCGGCGCCGCCGATGATCAGGTAGGTCGAGTCGGCGATCTTCATCAGCGTCGCAGCATGCGGCGCTTCCGTTACTGGGCGCGGCGGGTTTTGCGCTTGCGCTGCTGCGGCCGTCGGTGTTGGCGGCGACAAGGCTTCGCGCGCGGGCGCCGCGGGTGTAGCCGGCGTCACGGGCAGCAGGGCGGCAATGTCCTCGGCGATGTCCGGCTCCGCTGTGGCCGCCACAGGGGACGCAAGGGGCGTCACGGATGCCGGCGATTGCGCCGGAGCAGTGGGCGCAATCGCCGTGAAATGGCGCCAGACCGGATACGCCGCGCCGAGCACCACCACCATGGCAATGGCCGGCCAGTGTGAGCGTGTCGGCGGCGGCGCCGCCGCGGCCTGCCGCCTATCGCGCTGGCGCCTGTCGTAACCGGCGCGCTGGCGCCTGTCGTTCAGTACGCTGTGGGCATCGCTCAAGATGGCGAGCTGATTGCGCGTTTCCTCGCCATCCGGCTCCTGCTCCAGCGCCCGCCGGCGATCCTCGTAAGCCTGCCGAATATCCTCGGGGGAGGCCTTGTCGCTGAGGCCGAGAAGTTCATAGAGCGACGGCTTGGCGGCCATGCTCAGTGCCGGTGTTCCGGCTCCGCGTGATGCGTCTGCGCCGCCGCATGGTGATGCAGTATCGCGTGCGGGTCGTGGCCCGGCAGGTGGTGGCCGACCCATTGCGGCAGCAGCGAGCCGGCGACCATGCCCAGGATCGAGACGCCGAGGCCGATCAGTTGCGGCGGGACCGGGCTGGCCTCGCCAATCAGGACTTCGATCAGCACCCAGGACAGCAGGCCGCCGAAAGTCGCCGCCAGCGCGCCCTGCGTCGTCGCGCGGCGCCAGAAGATGCCGGCTGCGAGCGGCACGAAGGCGCCGGCCAGGGTGACCTTGTAGGCGTTCTCCACCATCTTGAAGATCGATGCCTCGGACTTCAGCGCGAAGCCGAGCACGATGCAGGTGAAAACCACCAGGCAGCCGCGCATCACGCGCAGGAACTGGTGGTCGCCCATGTTCGGGTAGAAGCCGCGGATCACGTTCTCGGCGAAGGTCACCGAAGGCGCCAGCAGCGTCGCCGAGGAACAGCTCATGATGGCCGACAGCACGGCGCCGAAGAACAGCACCTGGGCGAAGATCGGCGTGTGCTGCAGCACCAGGGTCGGCAGCACCAGTTGCGTGTCCTTCTCCATCAGTCCGGCAAACAGGACCGGATCGATCAGGGTCGCCGAGTAGGCGATGAACATCGGCACGAAGGTGAAGCAGAAATAGATCGAGGCGCCGAGCACCGAACCCCACAGCGCGATGTTCGCCGTCTTGGCCGAGGTGATGCGCTGGAATACGTCCTGCTGCGGGATCGAGCCCAGCATCATGGTCATCCAGGTGCCGAGGAAGGTCAGCCACAGCCAGGGATCGGGCGGCGGGAAGAAGTCCAGCTTGCCGGCGGCACGCGCGTGGTCGATCACCGCCGTGGCGCCACCGCCAACTTTGCCGCTGACGATCCAGGCGATGAACAGCAGGCCGCCCATCGATACCGCCATCTGCACGAAGTCGAGGATCGCCACCGAGAACATGCCGCCGAACACGGTATAGGTCAGCACGATGGCGGCGCCGAGGATCATGCCGGTGTTCTGCGACACGGCGCCGTCGGTGACGACGAAGAATATCAGGCCCAGCGCCTTGATCTGCGCCGCGACCCAGCCGAGATAGGAGAGCACGATGCAGACCGTGGTGATGACCTCGACCGTGCGGTTGTAGCGCATGCGGTAGAAGTCGCCGAGGGTGATGATGTTGAGCTTGTAGAGGTAACGCGAAAAGATCAGGCCGGCGATGATCAGGCACATCGAGGAGCCGAAGGGATCGGCAACCACGCCGCCGAGGCCGTCCTTGACGAAGGTGGCCGAGACGCCGAACACCGCTTCGGCGCCGAACCAGGTGGCGAACACTGTGGCGGTCACCACCGGCAGCGGCAGGCGGCGGCCGGCGATGGCGAAATCGCGGGCGTTATGGACGCGGGTGGCGGCGAACAGTCCGATGCCGACCGACACCATCAGATAAAGAATGACAAACCAGAGCAGCATCGGAAATCCTTGTCAGCCGAAAACGCGTGTGGTTCAGCCCGGGTCTCTGCTGCCGGCCCGAACGGACCGCGGCATTATAGGATGTCGGGCGTCCGGTGGACTCAGCGCAGCACGGCGAAGGCCAGTGCGCCGGCCGCAACCGCAAACGCCAGCCAGAGCATCTGGCGCAGGCTGCGCACTTCGGCGGCCAGACTTTCCAGTTCGAGGTTGGGGGCCGGCGTCGCCGTGGCCGTCAGTGCCTGATGCACCAGGCGCGGCAGGGTCGGCAGCAGCTTGGCCCAGTTCGACGCCTCGCGCTTGATGTTGTTTTCCAGCGCCAGCCAGCCCAGTTGCTCGTTCATCCAGCGTTCCAGGTAGGGCAGGGCGGTCTTCCACAGATCGAGTTCGGGATCGAGTTCGCGGCCGAGGCCCTCGACGTTGAGCAGAGTCTTCTGCAGCAGCACCAGCTGCGGCTGGATTTCCACATTGAACTGGCGCGAGGTCTGGAACAGGCGCAGCAGCACGCGGCCCAGCGAAATTTCCTTGAGCGGCCGGTCGAAGAAGGGTTCGCAGACGGAGCGGATCGCCGCCTCGAACTCGTCGACGCGGGTTTCCTTGGGTGCCCAGCCGGATTCAATGTGCACTTCGGCAACGCGCTTGTAGTCGCGTTTGAAGAAGGCCAGGAAATTCTGCGCCAGGTAGTTTTTGTCGATGTCCGAAAGCGTGCCGACGATGCCGAAATCCAGCGCGATGTACTGGCCCTTGCGCGGCCCTTCGGTGGCGACGAAGATGTTGCCGGGATGCATGTCGGCGTGGAAGAAGCCGTCGCGGAACACCTGGGTGAAGAAGATCTCGACCCCGGCGCGGGCCAGGCGCGGGATGTCCACGCCTTTGGCGCGCAGCGCATCGATCTGCGAAATCGTCGTGCCGTGCATGCGCTGCATGACCATCACGCTGGTGGTGCACCAGTCCCAATACACCTCGGGCAGGATCAGCAGATCGGAGCCCTCGAAATTGCGCCGCAACTGCGAGCAGTTGGCGGCCTCGCGCATCAGGTCCAGCTCGTAGTGCAGGTACTTGTCGAACTCCGCAACCACCTCGCGCGGCTTCAGGCGCCGGCCGTCGGCCCAAAGGGTTTCCAGCAGACTGGCGGCGACCTGCAGCAACGCGATGTCGTGCTCGATCACCGGCTGGATGCCGGGACGCAGGATTTTCACTGCGACCTCGCGGCCGTCCGGCAGCACCGCGAAATGCACCTGGGCTACCGAGGCCGAGGCCACCGGTTCGCGCTCGAAGGAGGCGAACACCTGATTCACCGGCTTGCCGTAGGCCTTCTCCAGTTCGGCGATGGCCAACTCCGAGGCAAACGGCGGCACGCGATCCTGCAGCCTGGCCAGTTCGTCGGCGATGTCCAGCGGCAGCAGATCGCGCCGCGTCGACAGCAACTGCCCGAACTTGACGAAGATCGGCCCCAGGGCTTCGAGTGCCTGGCGCAGACGCACCGCGCGCGGCGCCGACAGGTCGCGCCAGAACATCAGGCGCTGCGCCGCAAACAGCAGGCGCGTGCGCAAGCCGGGTTCGATCTCGTGTTCGAGCTCGAGGCTGTCGAGCCCGTAGAGGTAGGCGACGCGGGCGATACGGATCAGGCGGAAGATGCGCACGGGAGGCTGGGGCGGACAGGAAACGGGCAGTATAATTCACGGCCCATTGGAAACACCCGGAAAGACCCGGCGTACTCCTGATATGACCGTATCCAGCGCACCCGC
>JAUYSD010000218.1 GCA_030696505.1 Sulfuritalea sp.
GCTGGACATCGAAAGCACGCATTTCCTCGGCCTCTCGATGGGCGGCATGATCGGCCAGCATCTGGCGCTGGCCGCGCCGCAGCGGGTGGACAAATTGGTGATCGCCAGTTCCACCAGCCGCATCCCGCCCGAGGCCGGCCCGCTGTGGGATGAGCGCATCGCCCTGGTCCGCGCCCAGGGTTGCGCCGCCACGGTCGAAGGCACGCTGGGCCGCTGGTTCACGCCGGGCTTTCGTGCTGCGCGGCCGGAGGTCATGCAGCGCATCGGCAACTTGATCGCCCATACCCCGCTGGCCGGCTACATCGGCTGCGCCGGCGCAATCCGGACACTCGACATCACGGCGCAGCTCGCCGCCATCGCGGCGCCGACCCTGGTCATCGTCGGCGCCGACGATCCCGGCACGCCGCCGGCGATGAGCGAAGTCATCGCCGCGGCGATCCGCGGTGCGCGCCTGGATATCATCCCGTCGGCATCGCATCTTTGCTGCATTGAGCAGCCGGAAATCTTCAACCGGCTGGTCCGCGACTTTCTGGAGGACTGAACATGGATCTGGGCATAGGTGGGCGCAGCGCACTGGTCTGCGCATCGAGCAAGGGACTGGGCCGCGGCTGCGCCTTCGCGCTGGCGCGCGAAGGCGTCAATGTGACGCTGGTGGCGCGCGGCGTCGCGGCGCTGGAACAAACCGCCGCCGAAATCCGCGCGGCGACCGGCGCGACGGTGCTCACCGTGGCCGCCGACATCGTCACCGCGGCCGGCCGTGCCGCAGCGCTGGCGGCCTGCCCGCAGCCGGACATCCTGGTCAACAACGCCGGCGGCCCGCCGCCCGGCGATTTCCGCAACTGGTCGCGCGAGGACTGGCTCGCCGCGCTCGATGCCAACATGCTGACGCCGATCGAGCTGATCAAGGCCACGGTCGACGGCATGATCGCGCGCAAGTTCGGCCGCATCGTGAACATCACCTCGGGCGCGGTCAAGGCGCCGATCGACGTGCTGGGCCTGTCCAACGGCGCGCGCTCCGGCCTCACCGGCTTCGTCGCGGGTCTGGCGCGCAAGACCGTGGCGCACAACGTCACCATCAACAACCTGCTGCCGGGCTTCTTCGATACCGACCGCATCGCCACGGTGATCGGCGGCCAGGCCAAGGCGCGCAATGTTCCCTACGAGCAGGTGCTGGCCGAGCGCGTGGCGACGATCCCGGCCGGCCGCATCGGCAACCCCGAGGAGTTCGGCGCCGCCTGCGCCTGGCTGTGTTCGACCCAGGCCGGCTTCATCACCGGGCAGAACTGGCTGCTCGACGGCGGCGCCTATCCCGGAACTTTCTAGCGGCATGCCGCTTGTGTCTGAATTGGAGTGAACATGCCTGGCCTGCTCAACACCGTTGATCCCGACGGACTGCTCGAATATTCGGTGGTCTATACCGATCGCGCCCTCAACCATATGTCGAA
This sequence comes from Sulfuritalea sp., assembly GCA_030696505.1. Taxonomy (GTDB): domain Bacteria; phylum Pseudomonadota; class Gammaproteobacteria; order Burkholderiales; family Rhodocyclaceae; genus Sulfuritalea. Next base: position 1,446 of record JAUYSD010000218.1, read on the forward strand.
GGCATTCCAGGGCGTGATGCGCGACATCTCGGCCAGCCTCAAGCAGGTCTATGGCGCGAGCGCCGTGGCCATCGTGCCGGGCGGCGGCACCTTCGCCATGGAGGCGGTGGCGCGCCAGTTCGCCGGCGGCCGGCGCTGCCTGGTGCTGCGCAACGGCTGGTTCAGTTTCCGCTGGTCGCAGATCCTCGACATGGGCCGCATTGCGGCCGACACCACGGTGCTCAAGGCACGCCGCAGCGGCGAGGGTACGCAATCTCCGTTCGTCCCGGCGCCGATCGAGGACGTGGTCGCCGCGATCCTCGCCCAGCGTCCCGAAGTGGTATTCGCACCGCATGTCGAGACCGCCTCCGGCATTCTGCTGCCAGACGACTATCTGCGCGCCGTGGCGGATGCGGTGCGCCAGGTCGATGGCCTGTTCGTGCTCGACTGCATCGCTTCCGGCGCGCTCTGGGTGGACATGCACGCGATGGGCGTCGACGTCCTCATCAGCGCGCCGCAGAAAGGCTGGAGCGGGCCTTCCTGCGCCGGTCTGGTGATGTTGGGTGAGCGTGCGCTGGCGCGCATCGCCGAGACCACCAGCAGCAGTTTCGCCTGCGACCTGAAGAAATGGCTGCAGATCATGGAAGCCTACGAGAAGGGCGGCCATGCCTATCACGCGACGATGCCGACCGACGCCCTGCGCCGCGTGCGCGATGCGATGCGCGAGACCGAAGCCCATGGCCTCGAACTCGCCCGCAGCCAGCAATGGGAACTCGGCCGGCAAGTGCGCGCGCTGTTCGCCGAGCGCGGTTTTGCCAGCGTCGCCGGCGCGGGTTTCGCGGCGCCCGGCGTGGTCGTCAGCTACACCACCGACCCCGAGATCCAGTCGGCGAAAAAGTTCCTCGACCTGGGGCTGCAGGCCGCGGCCGGCGTCCCCTTGCAATGCGACGAGCCGGCCGATTTCCGCAGCTTCCGCATCGGCCTCTTCGGCCTCGACAAGCTGGGCAGTGTCGAGCGCACCGTGGCGACCCTCAGGCAGGCACTGGATCGCCTAGCCTGAGTGGCGGCACACGGGACGCAGCGATGACGGCGCCGTCGCCCGCTGCGCCGCGCCGCTCGTCGCGGCTGTTGCCGGCGCTCGGCTTCGTCCTCACCGGGCTCGCCGGCCGCGCGCTGATCGACAAACTGCTGGCGCTGCGCGGCGGTCCCGAACTGGTGGCGCACTGGGCGCAAGTCGGCAGCCTGGCCAACATCGTCGCCGGCGTCACGCTGGCGGGCATCGGCATCGGTCTTACCGGGCGCGTCGCGGGCGTGGCGCCGTATCGCCAGCGCCAACTCCTGGGCGACGCGCTACGTCTGGGGCTCATGCTTTCGGGCGCCTGCCTGCTCGTCGCCATCGGCTTGGCGCTGTCCGGTCGACTCGCCCTGCTACCCGCTGGGCAGGCGGCGCTGGTGCTGCCGGCGCTGGGCACCGGCTGGCTCGCCGTCGCTCCCGGCCTGCTCACCGCCTGGCTGCTCGGTCGCGGCCAAGCCGGCCGCGCGATCGTCTGCGTCGCCGCGTTGCTGGCCGCGCCGCTGCTGGCATTGTCGCTGGCGGCGCAGGGGCACGAGCTGGCGACCTTGCTGGCCGCCCAGGCCGGGTTCGGCGGCGTCGTGACGCTGTGGCTGCTCGGCGGCGCCGGCTCGTGGCGCGAGGCGCTGGCGCGCGACCATGGTCTGCGCCCCTTCGTCGCCGCCGGGATTGCCATCGGCATCCTGAGCCCGGCGGCGACGGCCGTCGCGCGCCTCGAAATCGCGGCCTCCGCCTCGTGGGAAATCGCCGGCGCGGTGCAGGCCTTGTGGCGCAGCAGCGAATGGATCACGGCCATCGCCGCGGGGCTGCTCAATGCGCATTTCCTGCCGCGTCTGGCGGCGGCGCGCGATGCGGCCGGATTCGCGGCGGTGCTGCGCGCTTCGGCGCGCCAGGTAGTGGTGCCTGCATTGCTGGCGCTGGGCCTGCTGTGGCTGCTGCTGCCGCAGGTGCTGGCACTGCTCTACCGCGAGGGTCTGCCGGTCGGCCGGATCGACGCCCTGGCTTTCTTCGCCGGCGACGCCCTGCGCATGCTGTCCTGGATATTTCTCTTCGGCCTTTTCGCACGCGGTACCGGATGGGCAGTGACGGTCGGCGAACTGCTGTCCCTGCCGCTGTTCGCCGCGTTGCTGTGGCTGCTGCCCGGCCCGCTGTCGCTGCCGGCGATCGGCCTGGCCTGGATGCTGGCCTATGCGGTTTATGCGGCTTTCAATTTCTGGGCGCTGCGGCGCTCTGCGCGGCGCCACGAGTCTCACGGCGATTTGCCGCCGCGGGTCTTGGGCTAAGATGCAAACCTGACCTCGCTGGAGAGCCGCAATGGGACTGCCACAACGCGATCTCGAGTTCCACACCTATGCCGAATACTCAAGCTGGCCCGATGACGTTCGTTATGAACTGATCGATGGCATCGCCTATGCGATGGGTCCGGCGCCGACGCGACGGCATCAGGAGGTGGTCCTCGAACTGGCGCGGCAGATCGCAGATGCGCTGGAAGGATCGCCCTGCCGGCCCTATATCGCGCCCTTCGACGTGCGCCTGCCGCGCGCCGACGAGGCGGACGGCAAGATAGCCACCGTGGTGCAGCCCGACATCAGCGTGATCTGCGACAAGGCCAAGCTCGACGAGCGCGGCTGTCGCGGTGCGCCGGACTGGATCGTCGAAGTGTTGTCGCCCGGTAGTGCCGGTCACGACCAGGTGGTCAAGCGGGATCTGTACGAGCGCGTCGGCGTGCGCGAGTACTGGCTGGTGCATCCGATCGACAAAGTCGTCACCATCTACCTGCTGGTGGCTGGCGCCTACGGCAAGCCGGCGGTGCAGGAGCTCGTCGGCGACACGGCCGCGACCGTCCTGCCGCAGGTGACCATAGCCTGGGCGCGGGTGATGCGCGAAGACTGACGCGCGGAAGGGGGCTGGCGGCGTCCGCGCTGCTGGCCGCATCGATGCCGGCGGCGTTATATTGGAACTTTCGAGGGAGATCGCCATGCGATTGCGCCATGCACTGTACGGTTGCGCGTTGTTCGTCCTGAACTGCACTGGAGTAATCGCCCAGGAAGACCCCGAGGCGGTCTATGCCAGGCTCCACGCCGCCATGCTGGCCGGCAAGGCCGAAGAAGTGATGGGCTACAGCACCGCGGCGACCAAGGCCGAACTTGCCGCCAAGCCGCAGACGGAACGCGACGCGCTGCTGCGCAGCTTGGCGCAGGCGGCACCCAAAACCTACGCCATCACCGAAAAATCCATCGCCCCCGACGGCAAGAGCGCGACGCTGCGCGGCAGCGGCGTCAGCGAATTCCAGACCCGCGCCGAGGCCTACCTGACAGCGAGCTTCAGGAAGGAAGGCGAGGCGTGGAAGGTCGCCAGTTGGGGCTGGTCGAACCAGAAACCGCCTCCAGTCGCCAAGCCGGTCGCACCGGCCACCGCCAAGCCGGCCGAGGAAGTCGCGCCGCCACAGGTGGTCATCGCGCGCAAGGTCGGCCCGCTGCCTGCCGCCGCCGCGCCGGCTCGGCCCGAGGCCGCGCCGGCTCCCGTTGCCGCCACGAAGCGGCCGTCGCGCGCTCATCTCGACGCCCGCGCCTGCCTCAGGCAGCCAACCGACCGGGCGATCATGCAGTGCGCGGAGAAGTATCGCTGAGGGCTTTCGTCGCGGCACCGGCGCGGCAGCGTCGCCTATTCGAGCCTGGCGCCCTTCTCGGCAAGCAGCGCGCGCAACACCGAGCGATGGCAGTGGGCTTCGTCCGCGCAGTAGCAGCCGACCGAAAAATTGCTGTGCTGCGAAAGCGCGGCGAGCAGTTCGATGCTGCGGCTGGCGTCGGGCGCGGCCATTTCGCTGCGGTACTTCTTGGTGAAGATGGCCCATTCGGTCGGCGTCACGGCTTCCTGCCCGAGCTTCATGGTCTCGACGCTCGGCGCCAGGTTGGGATACCACACGTCATACCAGTTGCCTGAGGCGAACTCGGATTTCGACACGCCCCGCGGCGGGCGCCGCACGGTTCCGATGCGGGTGCCCTCGTCGTTGCTGCGGGCGGTGCCGAGCCTGACAATTCGAACGACCATCGCTGCCTCCTTGTTGTCATCGCGGGCGATCAGGATACCGGCGTCTGCGGCATTTTACGTAAGCCGCCAGAACGCTATTGGCGCCGTGTCGCCAGCGCCAACTCTTGATGTCTCGTCATTCCGGCGAAAGCCGGAATCCAGAAGTGACGTAAGGCTTTGCCGGGACTCGCCCCGGCAGGCGACCTACTTTCTTGCTCGTGCAAGAAAGTAGGCAAAGAAGCACGCCCCGTCTCCCCGGCCCTGCGGGCGGAGGGCTCGCCGGAGTCTCGCCCGTTCGCTCGGCGCACGGCCAAGCAGTTGGCCGTGCGAAACCCCGCGCTCACCCCTCGCTGCGGACGCTTCGCCGGGCCGGTCGCTAAACTCGCTTCGCTCAGACAACGCGACCGGAATTCCCCGGCGAAGCATCCTCGCTCGGCGGGTCAGAGGGGAATGAAAACCGTCGCCCGTGTCAGACCGCGACGGAAATCGATTTTATTGAAGCCCGACATTCAATTCACGAACGGCTGCAGCGCAGCGGAAGGAGCCGGTCAGCTTAGGTGAGTCACCGGCAAGTGTCATCCTTCAGCGGACATAGAGGCCTAGAATGACGCAAGTGTGAATCCCTGCCGCCTGGTAGCCCAACACCCCATCTCACTCCCGTGACGCAGTTCTCTGACTTCTATCGCACCTTCGATGCTGATCCTGCCAAGCGGGGCAAACAGTTTGAGATATTCGTCAAATGGTTCCTGAAGACAGATCCGGAGTGGTCTACCCAGATCGCTGACATTTGGCTTTGGGACGAATATCCTGGCCAATGGGGAAGAGACTGTGGCATTGATCTGGTCTTCCGCCACAAGAACGGCGAGACATGGGCGGTGCAAGCAAAGTGCTACTCCGCTGATTACGCAATCACCAAGTCCGATGTCGATACATTCATCAGCGAGTCAAATCGCAAGGAAATTGACAAGCTATTGCTGATCGCTACCACGGATGGAATCGGCGCGAACGCCAAGCAAGTCTGTGACGCTCAACAAAAGAAGGTAGTTCGCTACCTGCTGTCCAATTTCGAGACGGCCGACGTTGAATATCCGGCATCTATCGCCGATCTGCATCAGGTGAAGCCGAAAGCCAAGCCGCTCCCGAGAAAACATCAGGTTGAAGCGGTCACGGCAGTTGCCGCCAACTTTCAGGGCACTGATCGTGGGCAACTCATCATGGCCTGCGGAGCGGGCAAGACATTCACCACGCTATGGATCAAGGAGAACCTGTCGGCCGAGTCAACGCTGGTTCTTGTGCCGTCTTTGGGACTGCTATCGCAGACCCTTCATGAATGGACGCTCGCAGCAAACCATCCCTTTGAAGTGCTGTGCGTCTGCTCCGATCAGACGGTAGGTAAGAAAGGTGCGGATGAAACCATTCACTCTGTTACCGACCTTGCGTTCCCTGTTACCTCTGACATTGGAGAGATCAGGAGATTTCTCAAGCAGGACGGCCCGAAGGTTGTTTTCTCCACCTACCAGTCGTCACCCCTAGTCGCT
>JAUYSD010000226.1 GCA_030696505.1 Sulfuritalea sp.
TGACCGCCTTGCTGCGCAGGGGGCTTCATCAGAGCGTCGTTTGCTCGACCGCCTTTCTGCGCAGGGGCTTCATCAGAGCGTATTTTGCTCGACCGCCCTGCGCAGGGGTTTCATCAGCACCAACTCTTGCGCTGGGCTTAGTCGCTGCCTTCTTCGAACCAGCGCAGCTTGTCGCGCAGCGTGACGACTTCACCGACGATGATCAGGGTCGGTGCGCGCAGATTCGCGGCTTCGGCCAGGGCGGGCAGAGTGGTCAGGGTGCCGGTAACGGTGCGCTGGCTGGGCTGGGTGCCGTGCTGCACGATGGCGGCCGGCCAGTCTGCGGGCAGGCCGTGTTCCATGAGCTTGGCGCACAGATGCGGCAGGCCCGACAGGCCCATGTAGATGACCACCGTCTGGCGCCGCCGGGCCAGGCCGGGCCAGTCCAGGTTCATGCTGCCGTCCTTGAGGTGGCCGGTGACGAAGACGCAGGCCTGGGCGTGGTTGCGGTGGGTCAGCGGGATGCCAGCGTAGGATGCGACGCCGGCGGCGGCGGTGATGCCGGGCACCACCTCGAAGTTGATGCCGTCGGCGTGGAGGGTTTCGACTTCCTCGCCGCCGCGGCCGAAGATGTAGGGGTCGCCGCCCTTGAGCCGCACCACGCGTTTGCGGGTCTTGGCCAGGCGCACCAGCAGTTGGTTGATCTGTTCCTGGGGGATCGAGTGGTTGCCGCGTTCCTTGCCGGCGTACATGAGTTCCGCGTCGGGGCGCGCGAGCGCGAGCACGGCTTTCGACACGAGATTGTCATACACCAGGACATCGGCTTCGCCGATCAGGCGCGCGGCTTTCAGGGTCAGCAGTTCGGGGTCGCCGGGACCGGCGCCGACCAGATAGACCCAGCCGGCTTGGGCAGGAGTTGGTTTCATGGAAAGAATCCTAGCGCAGCTTTTGCGCCTGTTGCTTGATCAGGAACAACCGCCACCGCAACTTCCGCAGCCGCTCTTGGGTTTCGGGCTGCTGCAGCCGCCGCGGAAAATGAACTGGAATTCGCCGGGCTGGACCTCGGTGAAATCCAGCGTGGTGTTCTCCAGCAGGGGCTGGCTGGGCGGCGAAATCAGGATCATGACGCCACCGCCGGCGTCTAGCACCAGGTCGTCTTCGCGCTCCTCGTCGAAGCCCATGCCATAGACCAGTTCGCCATCGTCTGCATCGTGCTTGGCGGCCACTCGCAGCATCGGCTTGCTCTCGGCTTGTTCGGCGGCGGCGCGCGCGATTTGTTCGGCAGCGAGAGGGGTCAGGGTGAACATGGGATGGCTTCCTTGGCATCGGTAGTGAGGCAGGTGCGGACGTGCTGGACGAACTTCGCCGGCCAGTCGCAGCCGGTGGTGGCGCGCAGATGGGTGTAGGAGGCGAGCAGGCGGTGCAGCAGCACGCCGTCGTGCTTGCCGTCGACGCCATAGCCGCGGCGCACGGTGTAGGCGTAGCGGGTGTCGGCGGGCAGGCCGGTGAGGCTCGAATAGTGGAATTCGTGGGCGTGCAGCGGGGCCGATGCGGCGCCGGCCGTGCCCGTTGTGGCCTGGCGCCAGGGATGGTCGGTGTTGGCTTCGAGGATCACGTAGCCGCGGCCCACGGGTTTGGCATGCATCTGGATGTCGCCGGGGATCACGCCGACCATTGCGGCTTTCCTGCCCTGCCACTCGATGCTGCGCGCCAGATACATCAGGCCGCCGCATTCGGCATAAGTGGGCAGGCCGCCTTCGATGGCGCGGCGGATGTCGGCACGCAGCGCGGCGTTGGCTTCCAGTCCGTCGAGGAAGCATTCGGGAAAGCCGCCGCCGATCAAGAGGCCGTCGCAGGGCGGCAGTTTCGAGTCTTTCAGGGTATCGAAGTACACGGTTTGCGCACCGGCCGCGGCCAGCGCGTCGAGGTCGTCGGCGTAATAGAAGCCGAAGGCCGCGTCGCGGGCGATGGCGATGCGCACCGGCTTCTCGCGACTCGGTGCCGGCAGCGCGGGTGCCGCCAGGGCCGTGTCGGTATGGCTGATGGCGAGCAGGCGGTCGAGATCGACCTGGTCGGCGATGCGTTCGCCGATGGCGGCGATGTGGCGTTCGGCCTCGGCGGTTTCGTTCGCCGGCATCAGGCCCAGATGGCGTTCGACCAGCGCCAGTTCGGCGTCTTCCTGCACCGCGCCGATCACCGGGACATCGGTGTAATGCTCGATCACAGCGCGCAGCTTGGCTTCATGACGGCGGCCGCCGAGGCGGTTGAGGATCACGCCGGCGATGCGGATGTTGCGGTCGAAGGCCTGGTAGCCGAGGATCAGCGGCGCGATGCCGCGCGTCATGCCGCGCGCATCGAGCACCAGCACCACCGGCAGGTCGAGCAGGCGCGCCAGCGCGGCGTTACTGTTGGAGCCCTGCAGGTCGAGCCCGTCGTAAAGTCCCTTGTTGCCCTCGACCAGGCAGACTTCGGCATCGTGGCCGTGGCGGGCAAACTGCTCGCGCAGTTCGGCATCGGGCGAAATGAAGAAATCCAGGTTGTAGCAGGGACGTCCGGCGGCGACCGAAAGCCAGAGCGGGTCGATGTAGTCAGGGCCCTTCTTGAAGGGCTGCACGGAGCGCGGGCGCTGACCGTGCCTGCCGGAGCTCAGCGCCGCCGCCAGACCGATGCTGATGGTGGTCTTGCCCGAGGACTTGTGCGCGGCTGAAATCAGGAAGCGATGCATGGCGCGCTGGCCGTACTGCGAAATCAATCCGTGATGCCGGATGCCGCTTCGAGTTCGGCGAGGTCGTCCTGCGGCAGGAAATGCAGGGCGCGCACGCCGATGGTGGTCATGGTGAAGGCCAGGCCCAAGCCGCCGACGGCGAGCAGGATTTCCGGCAGGCTGGCGCTGTAATGATCGACTGCACCATCCATGAAACTGCTCTTGACATCGTAGCCGGGGAAGATATCGAGCGGGAAGGCCTGACCGCCGATGATGAAGACATAGAGCTGGAAGTAGGCGCCGAGGATCACCAGCAGGGCTGCGACATTGATCCAGAGCACCTTGTCGCGGGTGCCCGGGCTGAACAGCAGGACCAGCGGCAGCAGGCTGCCGAGCAGCACCTGGCCGACCCAGAACTGGCTGGCGAACTCGCTGTCGAAGAGGATGAAATACTCGAAGGCGATGTTCTTGGCGAAATAGGCGTTGACCAGGTGCAGCATGAAAGTGAAATACAGCACGGCGGCGACGAAGGTGGCCAGCAGGTTCTTCATGCGCTTCTGGATCAGCGGCGGCAACTGCATGTTGTTCCACGCATACATGGTGGTCTGCACCACGAGGAACACCGCCAGACCCCAGGAGAAGGACATGATGATGAACATCGGCGCCAGCAGGGCACTGCCGTAGGCCTGGCGCGCGACCAGAAAGGCGAAGATGGAGCCGGTGCCGCTGGTCAGCACCACGCGCCAGACGAAGGTGGCCAGGCCGGCCACTTTCGAGTAGGGATTCATGCGGCGTTCCATCATGGTCCACAGATAGACGCCGACCAGGGCGTAGAACACCGGATAGAGGATCACGTTCCAGCCGAATACCGAGGTCGGGTTGAAATGCGTCGCGGCGACCATCAACCGGTCGGCGCGGCCGAGGTCGAGCATGATGACGAACAGGCCGCCGCTCAGCATGGCGATGGCGAGCAGTCCGGACAGCGGCGCGCGCGACTTGTAGAGCACGCGGCCGAAGACCGAGCCCATCGAAGCGACGTTGAGCACGCCCGAGGCGGCGACGATCAGGAAGATCGCGATTACATGGGGCAGGCCCCAGACGATCTGGTTGTTCATGCCGGTCACGACATGGCCCGAATGCTCCATGTACAGCGCTGCGGCGAAACCGAGCGCCGAGACCAGGCCGCCGAGGGCGGCGAGGACGTAGAAGAAGCCTTCTTCGTGGCGGGGATTGAGGACGGCCATGATCAGATTCCCTGGTAGCGCACGGCTTGGTTCAGGCGCAGGTCGTTGCGCACCTGCGTGGTCGGCAGGCTGGCGATGCGTTTGGCAATTTCGCTGGTCGGATCGCTGAGGTCGCCGAAGGTCATCGCGCCGGTGGGGCAGGATTCGACGCAGGCCGGCTGCTGGCCCTTGTCTACGCGATGCACGCAAAGCGTGCAGGACTCGACGCAGCCCTGGCCGCGCGGAACTTCGGGATTCTGTTCGGTCAGCGGCGCATGCACGAAGGAACGCGCCTTGAACGGGCAGGCCATCATGCAGTAGCGGCAGCCGATGCAGGTGTGGCGATCGACCAGCACTATGCCGTCGGCGCGCTTCATCGAGGCGCCGGTGGGACAGACGTCGACGCAGGGCGGCTCGGCGCAGTGCTGGCACATCATCGGCAGCTCGGTCTTGCGGCCGTCGCGGCGGTCGACCAGTTCGATCTTGCGGATCCATTGCGAGTTCTGGCGCGGGTCGGGCAGCTTCTCGCTGACGCCGTTTTCGGTATGGCAGGCGTCGATGCACTTGGTGCAACCCGGCGCGCACTTGTTGGCGTCGATTAGCAGACCCCAGCGCACGGTGGGCGAGGCGGCTGTGCCGGCCTTGCGTGCTTCGGTCGCGGCTTTCGCTTCCCCTACGGCCATCAAGTGCAGGCCCGGAGCGATGACCGTGAAGCCGAGGCCGGCGACGCCTGCTCCGGCGGCGGCGATGAATTTGCGACGTGGGTTGTTATCGGCGTTACTCATGGCTTCAATCCTGCGGCCTTGAACTTGGCCTTGGGCTGGTGGCACTCGAAGCAGTCGAGCTTGACCGCGACGTAGCTGTGGCAGCTTTCACAGAAGTTTTCCTTGCCGCCCAGCACCGAACCTGTCTTCTGGCTGGCATGACACTCGATGCAGGCGTTGAGCGAGGCCGGTTCGCCGCGGATACCGGCGCGCAGCGTGCGGTCGCGCTGATGCTTGAGCATCTCCATGTGGTTGCGGCGCATTTCGTCCGCCGGCGCCACGCACTTGCCGGGATTGGCGATCACTATCACCGGCTTGGCCGTGCGGCCGCCTTCGCCGGCAAGAGTTGACGCTGGCCATACGGTGACCAGCGCGGCGATGAACGCCGTGACGGCGGTGACGAGGAGGCGCAGCAGCTTCATGAGTGAGTTACTCGCCCAAGCCCATCTGGATGTAGCCGGTGGGGCAGACATCGGCGCAGATGTGGCAGCCGATGCACTTGTCGTAGTCGGTGGCGACGTAGCGGCCGGTCATGGTCTCGGTTTTCTTGACCTTGTACACGGCGGTCTGCGGGCAATACACGACGCAGTTGTCGCATTCGAAGCACTGGCCGCAGCTCATGCAACGCTTGGCTTCGGCGATTACCTCGGCTTCGGAGAGCGCGTCGATGCGCTCATCGAAGTTGCCCAGCGCCGAATCCTTGTTCAGGTGCGTGACGTGGCGCTTGTTGCGGTCGGTGTATTGGAAGTGGCCGAGGAACAGCTGGTCGTGCGGAATCACGTAGCGCTCGGAGCGGTTCTCGTAGTTGTGCACCACTTCCTTGCTCTTGTCGGTGCCGAGAGTAGCGCCCTTGACTTCGCCCATCTGGATGCCTTTTTCGACATACTTGCGCATCAGGTCGAAGGAATGCACGTCGATCTTCGGCCGGCGCACCATTTCCTGGCCGGCGAGGAACTGGTCGATGCCGTCGGCGGCAATTGCGCCGTGGCCCACGGCGGTGGTCAGCAGGTGGGGACGGATCACGTCGCCGCCGGCGAACACGCCCGGCTTGCCGCTCACCTGGTAGTTCTTGTCGGCGGCGACCATGCCCTTGCCGGCGTTGAATTCCTCGATGCCGGTGAAATCGACTGCCTGGCCGATGGCGGAGACGATCAGGTCGGCCGGCAGTTCCTTTTCGGTGCCGTCGATCTTCTTGATGTCGAGGCGGCCCGAAATCATCTTGGCTTCGCACTGCATGACGCGCAGCGCGGTGGCACGGCCGTCCGCTCCCTTGACCACGCCGATCGGCATCCAGCCGCCCATGATGGCGATGCCCTCCGCTTCGGCATGCTCGATTTCCGGCTTGCTGGCGGTCATGAAGACGGAGGTCAGGGTGACTTCGGCGCCCTGGCGCAGGGAGATGTCGGCGACGTCCTGGGCCAGGTGGCCGGCGATGGCGCCTTCAAAGTCAGTCGGATTGACCTTCTCGATGTGGCCCAGACGACGCGCCACGGTGGCGACGTCCATCGACGTGTCGCCGCCGCCGACTACCACCACGCGGTGGCCAACGGTTTTCAGGCGGCCGTCGTTGAAGGCCTTGAGGAAGGAGGTGGCTGTCACGACGTTCGGTGCGGCGTGGTCTGCCGGATCGCCGGGCAGCGGCAGGGCACGGCCGGCCTGGGCGCCGAGGCCGAGGAAGATCGCGTCGTAGCTGGCGCGCAGTTGCTCCAGGGTGACATCGGTGCCGATGCGGGTCTTCAGATGCACTTCGACGCCGAGGTCGAGGATGCGCTGGATTTCGGCGTCGAGCGTATCGCGCGGCGTGCGGTAGCCCGGAATGCCGTAGCGCATCATGCCGCCGAGGAATTCGTGCTCGTCGAAAATGGTGCAGCTGTGGCCCTTGAGCGTCAGGTGATAGGCCGCGGAGAGGCCGGCCGGGCCGCCGCCGATGATGGCGACCTTCTTGCCCGTCTTGGTTTCCGGCGCCTTGAACTTCAGGTTGTTCTTGATCGCCCAGTCGCCGAGGTAGTGCTCGACCGAGTTGATGCCGACATGGTCTTCGACTTCATTGCGGTTGCAGCCGGTTTCGCAGGGCGCAGGGCAGACGCGGCCCATCACCGCGGGCAGCGGATTGGCTTCGGTCAGGCGGCGCCAGGCGTATTCCTGCCAGGTCATGCTCGGCTTGCCGTCGGCGCCGACCGGCGGCTTCTCGATGCCGCGCACGATGTTCAGGTAGCCGCGAATATCCTCGCCGGACGGGCAGGAACCCTGGCAGGGCGGCGTCGACTGGACGTAGGTCGGGCACTTGTAGGTATAGCTGGCCTGGAAGATCTGCTGCTGCCAGCGTTTGACCTTGGTATCGCCTTCCTTATAGCGGCGGAAGGTCAACTTTTCGGTGTGGATTTCAGGCGTGGCGGACATGAGGGGTCTCCAATGAAGTCTTGTTCGTCATTGCTCGTTGTTGAGCACGATCGCGGTACTGACCAGTTGGTGCACGCCGCCGACCATGCTCATCTTGAAGCCGTAGTAGGGCAGCACCTTGGTGAATTGGGCCTTGCAGATGGCGCAGATGGTGGCCATGAAATTGACGCCGTTGTGCTGCACGATCTCGTTCAGCGCTTCCATGCGCGGCAGGGCGCCCTTGACCCGCAGGTCGAGCAGCTCGTCGGTCAGGAGGCCGCCGCCACCGCCGCAGCAGAAGGTCTTTTCGCGCGTGGTGGCTTCCGACATGTCGACGTAGTGGTTGGCCACGGCGCGGATGATGTTGCGCGGGATGTCGAACTGGCCGCCGGCGTAATCGCCCATGCGCGAGCCGCGCGCGACGTTGCAGGAATCGTGGAAGGTGACGATGCGGTGATCGTTGGCTTCCTTGTTGAACTTGAGGCGGCCGGCCTGGATCAGATCCCAGGTTACTTCGCAGATATGCGAGGGCTGCTTGTAGTTCGGATCGAGCTGCTTCTGCAGCTGGATCGCGAACGGATCGTTGGCGCCGGCGCCGATGCCGGTCAGGGTGTTCCAGAAGGCGTAGGCGACGCGCCAGGCGTGGCCGCATTCGCCGACCACGATGCGCTTGACGCCGAGTTCCAGCGCGGCTTCGCGGACGCGCATGGCGATCTTCTGCATCTGTTCGTAATTGCCGATGAACATGCCGAAGTTGCCGGCTTCCGAGGCCTTGCTGGACAGCGTCCAGGAAATGCCGGCGGCGTGAAACACCTTGCCGTAGCCGATCAGGCTATCGACGTGCGGCTCGGCGAAGAAGTCCGCCGAGGGCGTGACCAGCAGCACTTCGGCGCCCTTGACGTCGAGCGGATACTTGACCGCGGCGCCGGTGTCTTCCAGCACGTCCTCTTCGAGGCCTTCCAGCGTGTTTTCCAGCGCCGGGCCGGGCAGACCGAGGTTGTTGCCGATCTTGTGCACCTTGCCGATGATCTCGTTCACATACTTGTGCCCGAGGCCCACGCTGTGCATGATTTCCTTGGCCGCCATGGTGACTTCGGCGGTATCGATGCCGTAGGGGCAGAACACCGAGCAGCGGCGGCATTCCGAGCACTGGTTGTAGTAGCGGAACCAGTCGTCGAGCACGTCCTTGGTCATGTCGCGGGCGCCGACCAGCTTGGGGAACAGCTTGCCGGGCAGGGTGTAGTAGCGGCGATAGACCGAGCGCATTAGGTCTTGCCTCGCCACCGGCATATTTTTCGGGTCGCCGGTGCCGATGAAATAGTGGCACTTGTCGGTGCAGGCGCCGCAATGCACGCAGGCATCCATGTACACGCGCAGCGAGCGGTATTTGCCGAGCAACTCGCCCATCTTGGCGACGGCCTTCTGCTCCCAGCCATCGACCAGCGTGCCGGGGAAGCCGACCGACTCGTTGTGGACCGCCGCGGAAACATAGGGGTTGGAGTCGACCATCGAGTCGATCTTCAAGGCCGGGATGGTCGGGTACTCGCGGTAGGCCGGAGCAACCACCTTGGCCTTTTCGGCCGGCTTGGCGGGTGCTGCCTTGGCGGCGGGCGCCGCAGGAGTTGGCGCTGGTGCTACGGCGACGGGTGTGGTTGCGTCGGCCATGATCAGTTCTTCGCCTCGAATTTGGCCGCCCAGGGCGCCAGATGGCGCGTTTCGCGCGGGTTGTCGACCTGGTTGCGGGTCGGCGAGAAGAACACGCCGGGGGCGTGCAGCAGCTTGCTCACCGGAAACACGATCATCAGCAGCACCACCATGCCCAGGTGCAGGTAAAGGCCGGGGTGGGCCGGCAGCGGATTGATTTCGAACACCATCAGGCCGAGGAAGAAGGTTTTGACGGCGACGATGTCGGTATGCATGACGAATTTCATCAGCAGGCCGGTGACGGCGATGCCGAGCAGCAGGGCCAGCATCAAATGATCGGAAGGGGTCGAGATGTAGCGGATGCGCTCGACCAGGAAGCGTCGTGCCCAGAGCCCGGCCAGGCCGGCGGCCATGGCGAAGCCGGCATACATGCCGAAGGGCTGGATGAAGGCGATGATGAAATTCACCGGTTCGGTGAAATAGCGCAGATGGCGCAACAGTACCAGCGCGAGGCCGACATGGAACAGCCAGCCCAGCGCCCAGATCCACAGGTTGGACTTGAACAGGCTTTCAAAAAATACCACTTCGCGGAACATGCGGAAGGCCACCCCGCCTGTCGTGGTTGGTGCCGGCGTGGTGGGAATCTTCAGCGGCGCCGGGGCCTGCGCGTACTCGTAAACCCTGTACGCGATGCCGCCCACCAGGATCAGCGTGGCGACGTAGAACAGCAGGGCGAAGAGTAGATTCATCGGTCGGAAAATGCTCGGGTCAAGGAATGCGGGTGACGCAGGAGGATTGGGAAAAAAAGAGGCGCCGGAGGCTCAAGGAGGACCATAGTCCGACGCCTACCCCAATCAATTGCGAACCTGTTCGCGCCAGTCTTTAGACGCAGCCGGTCGGCTTCGGCAGGCCGGCGATCTTGCATGCCTGCTTGGCCGGACCGTAGGGGAACAGGTCGTACAGGTACTGGCTGGTGCCCTTGTCCGGACCGAGCTTCTTGCCGATGGCCTTGGTCAGCACGCGCACGGCCGGGGCGATCTGGAATTCGTTGTAGTAGTCGCGCAGGAAATTGATGACTTCCCAGTGCTGGTCGGTCATGGCAACGTTTTCGGTCTGTGCCAGATAGGTGCCGACGTCCTCGTTCCATTCGGCGAGGTTGACCAGATAGCCTTCTTCGTCGGTTTCGTAGGACTTGCCGTTGACTTCGATGCTGGACATGAATGTCTCCTTGAAAAAATATGGGGTGTGAATGTCTCGGTTACAGCGTATGCATTACAGCCAGGATTGGCAGTTCTTGTGCTCTGCGACCAGGTCGACGAAGCCGCCGTAATCCACGGTGGTGACGCCTGCCATGACGCGGTCGCCCATGCCGCGCGCTTCGAGATCCGGCGTGAGGGCATAGACCTTGAAGCGTGACAGCGCATCGCGCAGGTGGTTTTCGGCCGCATTGCCGCGGGTGGCGGCATAGACCGCATCCTCGATCAGCAGAATGGCGCCGCCTTCTTGTACAACCCGCAGGCAGGATTCCAGCGCATTGCGTTCGGCCGGCGATTTATTGACGATGTGCAACATTGAATTTTCTCCCTTAGAAGCTGAGGACGACGTCCATCTCGTCCATGAGCTTGCCTAGTTCAACGCGCGACATGACGGTGACGTCGACCAGCAGGTCGTCTTCGGTCAGGCCGCGGGCGGCCAGGGCTTCGGCTTCGACGTAGAGCTTCTCGATATCGTAGCCGTCCAGCGCGCGGTAGGTCGGCGAGAAATTCTTGTTCTCGATACCCTTGGTCTGCTGGCCCTTCTTCAGCTGGAATATGCCGTCGTCCATGAAGACGAGGCTGACGTCTTGGTCGAAGGCGGCCGTGATCAGCACCACTTCCAGCGATTCGAGCGCATAGATGGTGCCGTAGGGGGCCTTGCGATTGACGAACATGAACTTCTTGACGGTGCCTTCGCTCATGTCAGTCTCCAAACGTCACGAGACGGTCGGCTTCGATGCCGGCTTCGACCAACTGGCCGAGTCCCGAGATGCGGAAACCTGAGGCCAGGTTCTCGTCGCGGATACCGCGGCGTAGGGCGGCGGCGACGCAGACCACGAGATCCAGCTTGTGCTCTTCGGCGAGCTTGGACCAGCGGGCGACGATGTTACGGTCGTCCAGCGGCGGCTCGGTCAGCGATGAGGCGTTATTCACGCCGTCGTTGTAGAAGAACACGCGACGAATCTCGTGGCCCTTCTCCAGCGCGGCCCGGCAGAACAGGTAAGCCGAGTCGCTGGCCTGATGCTGGTAGGGTCCTTCGTTGATGGTGACTGCAAATTTCATGAGCTAACTTTCCTCACTTGCTCTCAGAAACGGATGTGGGTCGAGGCGTTGAGATTGGCACGCGAACCGCGCCAGTCGTCGATCAGGTACTTGGTGAAGGGCAAGCCGGTCTTCTCGAAGAAACGCGGCCAGCCAATGCGGTCGATCCAGTCGGCGAGGCGTTCCCAGGGGCGGGCGTCGGCCTTGTAGGTGCGCAGGATGTTGCCCACCACGGCGTTGACTTCGGGCCAGCGCGGGGCGTTGTTGGGCAGGCCGGAGGCGACCATCTTCATGAAGGTGGGCTTGCCGCGCGCGTTGGAGTTCTTGCCGCCGACCCAGATCGCCAGCTTGGAATGCTCGGGATCGTTGATCTGCATCGGCGGGCAGGGGGGGGAGCAGGCGCCGCAGCAGATGCATTTCTTCTCATCGACTTCGAGCGAGGGCTTGCCATTGACCAGCG
>JAUYSD010000227.1 GCA_030696505.1 Sulfuritalea sp.
GGCGTAGAGCGGAATCGCGTTGACCAGATCGCGCAAAGTGATGCCGCGCTTGCCGGCTTCTTCCAGCGAACCCTTGAAGCGCACCAGCACCGACTCGGGCATATCCAGCGGCATGACGCCGGTGGCGGCGGCGAAGGCCACCAGGCCGGAGCCGGCCGGGACGGAAATGCCGATCGGGAAGCGGGTGTGGCTGTCGCCGCCGGTTCCTACCGTATCAGGCAATAGCAACCTGTTCAGCCAGGAGTGGATCACGCCGTCGCCGGGCTTGAGCGAGATGCCGCCGCGCGCGGTGATGAAGGAGGGCAGGGTGCGATGGGTCTTGACGTCGACCAGCTTCGGATAGGCGGCGGTGTGGCAGAAGGACTGCATCACCAGGTCGGCGGAGAAGCCGAGGCAGGCGAGGTCTTTGAGCTCGTCGCGGGTCATCGGGCCGGTGGTGTCCTGGCTGCCGACCGAGGTCATCTTCGGTTCGCAGTAGGTGCCGGGGCGGACGCCTTTGCCCTCGGGGAAACCGCAGGCGCGACCGACCATCTTCTGCGCCAGCGAGAATCCCTTGCCGGAATCGACCGGCGGCTGCGGCAGGCGGAACAAGGTCGAAGCGGGCAGGCCGAGGAATTCGCGGGCCTTGGCGGTCAGGGCGCGGCCGATGATCAGGTTGATGCGGCCGCCGGCACGGACTTCGTCGAGCAGCACTTCCGACTTGTAGTCGAAGGTCGAAATAGTTGCGCCGTTCTTCTCGACCTTTTTGTCATAGGGGTAGATGTCGATGACATCACCCATGTGCATTTGCGAAACGTCGCACTCGATGGGGAAGGCGCCGGCATCTTCCTGGGTGTTGAAGAAGATCGGGGCGATCTTGCTGCCGAGGCAGAAGCCGCCGTAGCGCTTGTTGGGGACGAAGGGAATGTCGTCGCCGGTCCACCACAGCACGGAATTGGTCGCCGACTTGCGCGAGGAGCCGGTGCCGACCACGTCGCCGACGTAGGCGACCGCGTGGCCCTTCTTCTTGAGTTCCTCGATCAGTTTCATCGGGCCGCGCTCGCCGGGTTTTTCCGGCGTGATGCCGTCGCGGGCATTCTTCAGCATGGCCAGGGCGTGCAGCGGGATGTCGGGGCGGCTCCAGGCGTCGGGCGCCGGGGAGAGGTCGTCGGTGTTGGTTTCGCCGGTGACCTTGAACACGGTGACCGAAATCTTCTGCGGCACTTCCTGACGCTGGGTGAACCATTCGGCATCGGCCCAGGACTGCATTACGGCCTTGGCGTTGGCACTGCCGGACTTGGCCTTCTCGGCGACATCGTGGAAGAAGTCGAACATCAGCAGCGTGGATTTGAGCGCCTTGGCGGCGGTGGCGCCGACCACGGCGTCGTCGAGCACGTCGATCAGCGGCTTCACGTTGTAGCCGCCGACCATGGTGCCGAGCAGTTCGGTGGCCTTTTGGCGCGAAATCAGCGGGCACGCCGTATCGCCAGCGGCAACTTTCGCGAGGAATTCGGCCTTGACCTTGGCCGCATCATCGACGCCGGCCGGCACACGCTGGGTGATCAGATCGACCAGGAAGGCCTCTTCGTTCTTGGGTGGAGCCATCAGGAGAGCGACCAGCGCTTCGGTCTGCTGCTTCGACAGCGGCAGCGGGGGGATACCAAGTGCGCCGCGTTCGGCGACATGTTGGCGATAGGCTTCAAGCATGATGAGGTCCTCTCGTTGGGTTCAGTGGGTTTGACAGGTTGATTCTTGGCCGCATACGGCGGCCGTGTGGAAGAAGCGATGCCGTGCTTCGGCCGGCAATGCGGCGCCGGTGGCATGGGCCCGGCGCAGCAGCTCCCAGTAATAGCGATAGGAGGCGCGATCATGCAGCTTGCCTTCCCAGGCGATCGGCCCCCAATGGGCATTCTGCGCGGCCAGCAGGATGCCGGCGGCCTCCGTCACTTCGGCAAAATCCGGCCGCATGGATTCGACGATGGGCTGGATCTGGCGCGGATGGATGCTCCACATGCGCAGGAAACCGAATTCCTTGCGCGCGCGGCGCGCATCTTCGCGCGCGACATCGGGATCGTTGAGTTCGGTGGTCACGTTGTGTGCGGGAATCACGCCGTTGCCCAGGGCGGCGGCAGCGATTTCGCATTTGGCGCGGGCGATCAGCGGATGGGAAAACTGACCCGGCGACTGCATGGCGCTGCCGGGAATCGCGCCATGATGGGCGCTGACGAAATCCATCAGTCCGAAGTCGATCGATTCGACATGAGGCAGCGCGGCGATCTGCCAGACTTCATGCAGCGCACCGGGCGTCTCGATCAGCACATGGACCGGTATTTCGCGCTCGATGTTGTAGCGGCTGCGGACTTCATCGAGGGCGACGATCTGGGTCAGTGCGTCGTCGGCGCTGCCGACCTTGGGCAACACGATGTAAGCCAGTTGCGTACCGGCGCGGCCGACGATGATTTCCAGATCGTCGCGCCAATTCGCATGGGTCACGTCGTGAATCCGCGCGCCGAGCCGCGCGTGGCGATTGTCGGGGCCCAGCAGCAGAGCGGCGATCATTTCCGCATGTTCGGCTTCGCGCCCGGCGGGGGCGCCATCCTCGCAATCGGCGGTAATGTCGAACACCGGCCGATCGGCGACCAGCAGCTCCGATTGCAGTTGCAGGACCTTGCGCAGGTTTTTTTCCGAACCGGCGAAATGCTCGCAGGCGGCGAGCGCCGGAAAGGGCTTGGCGCCCTGATACAGGACAGCGGCAGGATGCAGCGGCTGGCTCACCTCAGTTCGACCTCAGTGTGCTGCGCCGCATCCTGCCGTCCGTCCTCAGCCGAGGAGGCCGGAAACGCCGGCTTGCTCTTCCTGCAGTTCGGCCAGGGTCTTGTCCATCATGGTGCGCGAGTAGTCGTCGACCGCCAGGCCTTCGACGCGCTTGTATTCGCCGCCTTCGCAAGTGACCGGCACGCCGTAGATGATGTCCTGCGGAATGCCGTAGCTGCCGTCGGAAGGAATGCCCATGGTGACCCATTTGCCTTTGGTGCCGAGCGCCCAGTCGTGCATGTGGTCGATGGCGGCGTTGGCGGCCGAAGCGGCCGACGATGCGCCGCGGGCGGCGATGATCGCGGCGCCGCGCTTGCCGACGGTCGGGATGTACTCGTTGCGGTACCAGGCTTCGTCATTGATCGCGGCGGGAGCGGCGGTGCCGGCGACGCTGCAGAAGCGCAGATCGGGGTACATGGTAGGCGAGTGGTTGCCCCAGACGATCATCTTTTCGACATCGGAGACGGTCTTGCCGGTGCGCGTCGCGAGCTGGGAAATCGCACGATTGTGGTCCAGCCGCAGCATGGCGGTGAAGTTTTTCTTGGGCAGGCTGGGCGCGGACTTCATGGCGATGTAGGCGTTGGTGTTGGCCGGGTTGCCGACCACCAGCACTTTGACGTTGCGCGAAGCGACATCGTTCAATGCCTTGCCCTGTTCGATGAAGATCTTGGCATTTTCCATCAGCAGGTCCTTGCGCTCCATGCCCGGGCCGCGCGGCTTGGCGCCTACCAGCAGGGCGTAATCGGCGTCCTTGAAGGCGACCTTCGGATCGTCGGTGCCGACCATGCCGGCTAGCGTCGGGAAGGCGCAGTCGTCGAGTTCCATCATCACGCCCTTCAATGCCGCCTGTGCCTTCTCCATCGGCAGTTCGAGCATTTGCAGAATCACGGGTTGATCCTTGCCGAGCATTTCACCGGCAGCTATGCGAAACACCAGGGCGTAGCCGATTTGTCCGGCGGCGCCGGTCACAGCAACACGAACGGGGGCTTTTGCCATTTTTGAACTCCTGTATCAGTTTGAATCGATTGGTCAAGACTGCATGAATGCCGGCTGATCGGATGGCGCGCGACGCGGCAGCGATGCTTGCGGACGTTACGACGAAGATAGCGGGCGAAATCTTAGAACCGATGCTGCGCTGTGTCAATATCTGTTAGTTGTCTTATATAAGACATAAGACATGGTGTGGACGAGCTGGAAAAAATATGTTCCAATGTCGCCCATGCCGCATTCTGCCCTATCCCCGAAAGGGGCTTCCACCGATGCGCAGGCAAGCAGCGCATCTTCCGCGACGCCCGCCAAGGGGGCATCCTCCGGGGCGTCGTCACCGACTTTCAGTCCCCTCTATCGCCAGATCAAAAGCCTGCTGCTGCAAAGGCTCGAATCGGGAGAATGGCGTCCGGGCGAGGCGATACCCAGCGAATCCGAGCTGGCGATACGCTTCAATGTCAGCCAGGGAACCGTGCGCAAGGCCATCGACGAGATGGCGGCCGAGAATCTGCTGCTGCGGCGCCAGGGCAAGGGAACTTTTGTCGCATCGCACGACGACCCCCGCGCCTTTTTCCGTTTTCTGCGCCTGGTGCCGCTGGCGGGAGGCATCGAGCAGGCGCAGAGCATGCCGCTCGAATGCTGGCGCGCCAAGGCCGGCCCCGAGGTCGCGCGCATGCTCGAACTCAACATCGGCGATCCGATCAACATCGTGCGCCGTCTGCTGAAGTTTTCCGGCAAGCCCGTCGTGGTCGACGAAATCTACCTGCCGGGCAGCATCTTCGGCACGGTCACCCTGGATATGCTGCGCGATTATCAGGGGTCGCTCTACAGCTTCTTCGAAAATCAATTCGGTGTCCGCATGATTCGCGCCGAGGAGCGGCTGCGTGCCGTGCCGGCGGATCGTTCCAGCGCGGAATTGCTGGGCGTGGCGGAGGGCAGCCCGCTGCTGTCGGTCGAACGGGTCAGCTTCTCCTATGCCGATAAACCCGTCGAGTGGCGACGTGGTTTGTATTCGACCAATGATCACTGCTACTTCAATGAGCTGGGCTAGCGATCCGTATAAAAATTGTTTTCAGTTGATACGTATTGTTTTATAGTGCGCCGCATCAAAAACGGCGCGTAAAGGAGGGATTTACCTATGCCAGAGTTGACCAAACAGCGTCCAAAGTATTTGGCGCTTCATGAAATTCGGCTGCCCTTGGCCGGATTCGCATCGATACTGCACCGCGTCAGCGGCGCCGGTTTGTTCCTGATGCTTCCGCTGCTTATCTGGCTGCTGCAGCTTTCCCTCGGATCGACGCAGCAAAGCGCCGAACTCTTCGCCGCCGTGACCGGCAACTGGCTGGTCAAACTCATCCTGCTGGGCCTGTTGTGGGCCTTCCTGCATCACTTCTGCATGGGCATCCGCATCCTGCTGATCGACATTCACGTCGGTGTCGAAAAGCAGCAGGCGCACAATTCGGCCATGGCGGTCATGATCATCAGCCTGGCGCTGACCTTGGTCTTCGGCCTGAAATTGCTGGGAGCCTACTGACATGAATCGTCTCGTTGTCGGTGCCCATTACGGCCTCAAGGACTGGCTGGCGCAGCGCGTCACCGGCGTCGTCATGGCCGTGTATACGCTGATCATCTTCGCTGCGGCACTGGGTGGCGCAACCGCGTCGCGCGAGGCCTGGCAGGCTTTCATGGCCAACGGCTTCATCCGCT
>JAUYSD010000058.1 GCA_030696505.1 Sulfuritalea sp.
CGGCGATCGTACGCGCGAAGTCATCGTCGCCCAGGAAATCCTGCAGACCATGGGCCTGCGCGCCTTCACGCCACTCGTGGCGGCCTGCCCCGGTTGCGGACGCACCACCAGCACGGTGTTCCAGGAGCTGGCACAGGACATCCAGAGCTATGTGCGGGAGCGCATGCCGGAATGGCGCCTGGCGCGCGTGGGTGTCGAGAACATGACGCTGGCCGTGATGGGCTGCGTAGTGAATGGTCCCGGCGAAAGCAAGCACGCCAGCATCGGCATCTCGCTGCCCGGCACCGGCGAAGCGCCGGTGGCGCCGGTGTATGTCGACGGCGAACGCGTCATCACGCTGCGCGGCGACAACATCGCCGCCGAGTTCCGCCAGATCGTCGACGACTATGTGGCAAGAACTTACCCTGAAAGAGCCAGTCATTGATCGCGTCGGGCACTGATTTCCCGTGCCTGCCGGCTAAACCAACATGAGCCAGACACTGCAAGCCATCCGCGGCATGAATGACATCCTGCCGGTCGACGCCGAACTCTGGGAGCAGTTCGAGGAAGCCGTGCGCGACTGGTTGCGCGCCTATGGCTACCGCCCGATCCGCATGCCCATGGTGGAGCCGACGCCGCTGTTCGCGCGCGCCATCGGCGCCGTGACCGACATTGTCGAGAAGGAAATGTATTCCTTCGAGGATGCCCTGAACGGCGAAAGCCTGACGCTGCGCCCCGAAGGCACGGCGTCATGTGTGCGCGCTGTGCTGCAGCACAATCTGCTCTATGACGGCCCCAAGCGGCTGTGGTACATGGGGCCGATGTTTCGCCACGAACGCCCGCAGAAAGGCCGCTATCGCCAGTTCCATCAAGTCGGCGTCGAGGCCATGGGCTTTGCCGGCCCCGACATCGATGCCGAGCAGATTGCAATGTGCGCGCGCCTGTGGGACGACCTCGGGCTCGATGGCATCCGGCTCGAAATCAATTCGCTCGGTCAGAGCGACGAGCGGGCGCGCCACCGCGCCGACCTGCTCGCCTATCTCGAAGCTCACCACGACCAGCTCGATGTCGACGCCCAGCGCCGTCTGCACAGCAATCCGCTGCGCATCCTGGATACCAAGAATCCGGCGCTGCAGGCTCTGGTCGAGGCGGCGCCGAAGCTGATCGACTATCTCGGCGAGGAATCCCTGAAGCACTTCGAGGGCGTGCAGCAACTGCTCAAGGATGCGGTGATACCCTATCGCATCAATCCGCGCCTGGTGCGCGGCCTGGACTACTACAACCTCACCGTGTTCGAGTGGGTTACCGATCAACTCGGCGCCCAAGGCACGGTGTGCGCCGGCGGCCGCTACGACGGTCTGGTCGCGCAGCTCGGCGGCAAGCCTGCGCCGGCCTGCGGCTTCGCCATGGGCATCGAGCGCCTGCTGGCGCTGTGGCAGGATCAGGGCCATCGCCACGAAACCCCGGCGCCCGATGCCTACCTCGTGCATCAGGGCGAGGCCGCCGGTCGCTTTGCCTTTCGCGTCGCGGAAGCACTGCGCAGTGCCGGTTTCGCGATCCATCTGCACTGTGGCGGCGGCAGCTTCAAGTCACAAATGAAAAAGGCCGACAGTTCCGGCGCGCAGCTTGCGCTGATAGTTGGCGATGACGAGACGGCGGCCAATGCCGTCAGCGTGAAACCGCTGCGCGCGGGGCTCGACCAGCCCGCAGCGCAGGTTCGCGTGAGTTTCGACGATCTGGCCGATCATCTCGGCGATATTCTTTTCCCCCTGGAAGACGACAATGGCAACCTATGACCTGGAAGAACAGGAACAGCTCGACGAGCTGAAAACCTGGTGGACGATGTACGGCAACCTGGTGACCGGAATACTGGTCGTCGTGGCGCTGGCCGTGGCGGGATGGCAGGGCTGGAACTGGTGGCAGCGACAGCAGGCGGTCAAGGCCTCGGCGGTGTATTCCAGCCTGCAGACCGCGGCGATGCAGCGGGACGCCAAGCGTGCGCGCGAACTCGCCGGCGAATTGATCGACAAGTATTCCCTTACGGCCTATGCCGGCATGGGGGCGCTGCTGGCGGCGCGGGTACAGGTGGATGCGGGCGACGGGAAGAATGCCCGTGTGCAACTGGCCTGGGCGGCGGAGAATGCCAAGGACCCCGGGCTGCGCGAACTGGCCCGGCTGCGACTGGCGGCGGTGATGCTCGATGAGAAAGCCTACGACGAAGCCACCAAGCAGCTCGTCGCCGAACCGACGCCTGCATTTGCGCCGCGCTTCGCCGAATTGCGCGGCGACGTCTTCGCTGCGCAAGGCAAGATTGCCGAGGCGCGCAATGCCTATGACAATGCGCTGGAGAAATTCGACGCCCTGGCCAAGGATGACGAGGCGCGCCAGCGCGGCGGCTACAAGGAAGTGATCCAGGCCAAGCGCGACGCGCTCGGGGCGGCCAAGTGAGCGTGCCCGTGGCGCCGGTGAAGTTGTTGGCGGTGCTTGCCGCGCTGGCCTTGGGCGCCTGCTCGACGGTGGAGAAGCTGAACCCTTTCGGTTCCAGCGGACCCAAGGTCAAGCCGGCCGAACTTGCTGCTATCCAATCGACGGCGGAACTGAGGAGCGCATGGCAGGTGAGCATCGGCAGTGCCGGTGAGTTCGCGTTTTCGCCCGCTGTGGTGGGCGATAGCGTCTATGCGGCAGCGCGCGACGGTGCCATCGCCCGCTTCGATGGCGGACGCCAGGTCTGGCGCATCGCCGCCGGCCAGCCAATTTCCGGGGGCGTCGGCAGCGACGGCAAGCTGGTCGTGGTCGGTACCCCGAAGGGCGAAGTGTTGGCCTTCGACGCGGCCAACGGCCGCGAATTGTGGAAGGCGCGCGTCAGCTCGGAAGTGTTGGCGGCTCCGGCCGTGACCGACGGGCTGGCCATCGTTCGCTCGGGCGATTCGCGGATCTTCGGCTTCGATGCGGTGGACGGCAAGCGGCGCTGGGTCTATCAACGCAGCACGCCGACGCTGTCGCTGCGTTCCAATGTCGGTGTGGTGACCGCCGGCAAAGTGACGTTGGCTGGGTTCCCTGGTGGCAAACTGGTGGCGATCGCCAACAACAACGGTGCCGCCGTCTGGGAAGTGACGGTCGCCCTGCCCAAGGGCGCAACCGAACTTGAGCGCGTCGCCGATGTCACCAGTTCCCCCGTGGTGAGCGGCAGCACCGTCTGCGCCGCAGCCTTCCAGGGGCGCGCCGCCTGCTTTGACAGCAACACTGGCAATACCCTCTGGTCGCGCGAAATGTCATCCAGCGCCGGTCTCGACATCGACAATCGCTATGTCTACGTCACCGACGACAAAGGGGCGGTGCATGCGCTCGACCGCAACAGCGGTGCCAGCATCTGGAAGCAGGACAAGCTGGCCTTGCGCAGCCTGTCGCGGCCGCTGGCGCTTGGCAGTTATGTCGCCGTCGCCGACTATCAGGGCGTGGTGCACTTGTTGCGGCGCGAAGACGGCGCTTTTGCCGCGCGCGCCACCACCGACGGCAGCGCGGTGCGTGCCGAGCCGGTGCGTTTCGGCGCCGGCGTTCTGGTGCAGACCGCGAATGGTGGCTTGTATGCGCTCGAAGCGCGTTAGTCTTTTGTATCTCCGTCACACAGATAATGCCGCGGGTGTCGGCCTAGCATGAAACCAACCCTGGTGATCGTCGGTCGGCCGAATGTCGGCAAATCGACGCTGTTCAATCGCCTCACGCGTTCACGCGACGCGCTGGTGGCCGATCAGCCGGGACTGACCCGGGATCGTCATTACGGGCACGGTCGTCTCGGCAACAAGCCCTATCTCGTGGTCGATACCGGCGGTTTCGAACCGCAGGCCAAGGAAGGCATCGTGCTCGAAATGGCGCGTCAGGCCGAGGCGGCGATTGCCGAAGCCGACGTACTGATTTTCATGGTCGACGTGCGCACCGGTCTCGCGCCGCAGGACAAGGTTATCGCCGAACTTCTGCGCCGCAGCGGGCGCCCCGTGCTGCTTGCTGCGAACAAGGGCGAAGGCATGGACCGCGCGGTGGTGGCTGCGGAGTTCTATGAACTCGGCTGCGGCGATCCCTGCGTGATTTCCTCGGCTCACGGCGAGGGTGTACGCGAATTGGTCGAGCTTGCGCTGGCGCCATTTCCCGAGCACAGCGAAGCGGACGATGCCGCGGCGGGTCCCCGAGTCGCCATCGCCGGCCGACCCAATGTCGGCAAGAGCACCTTCGTCAACACCCTGCTGGGTGAAGAGCGTGTAATCGCCTTCGACATGCCGGGCACTACGCGCGATGCCATCGAGGTGCCGTTCGAACGCAACGGCCGCGCCTATACCCTGATCGATACGGCGGGACTGCGCCGCAAGGGACGCGTCTTCGAGACCATAGAAAAATTCTCGGTGATCAAGACCCTGCAGGCCGTCGAGGAGGCCAACGTGGTGGTGCTGATGGTCGATGCCACTCAGGAAATCTCAGACCAGGACGCGCACATCGCGGGTTTCATCATCGATGCCGGACGGGCGCTGGTGGTCGCCGTAAACAAGTGGGATGCGGTGGATAACTACCGTCGCGAGATCATCAAGCTGGACATTGCGCGCAAGCTGAATTTCCTCGGCTTTGCCCGCGTCCATTATGTTTCCGCCCTGAAAGGGCAGGGCATCGCCGGGATATTGTCTTCGGTGGATAAGGCATACGCCGCGGCAATGGCCAAGATGTCGACCCCGAAACTCACCCGCGCGCTGATCGGCGCCGTGGAAAAACAGACGCCGCCGCGTCATGGCGCTTTCCGTCCCAAGCTCCGTTACGCCCATCAGGGCGGCAGCAATCCGCCGATCATCGTGATTCACGGCAATGCGCTGGAACACATTCCGGCCTCGTATACGCGCTTCCTGGAGCGTTACTTTCTCGAAGCATTCAAGCTGCAGGGGACGCCGCTGCGCATTCAGTACAAGACCAGCACAAATCCCTTTGCCAATGAAGATCGACCAGCAAAGTCCAAGCTCCGGCGCGAAAAGTGAAAGTTGGCGCTGGTGGCACGGCGGCACAAAATCGATTACAGTATTCGACTCACAAAACCAATAGACCGCAAGCGAAGTTTCAGTGAGGGCTGGCGCCAGCCGTACCGGTGTCAAGCACAGCGGCCGCAACTATAAGGATCACCCATCATGAGTAATAAAGGGCAAATGCTACAAGACCCGTTTCTGAACACTTTGCGTCGTGAACATGTTCCGGTTTCCATCTACCTCGTCAATGGCATCAAACTGCAGGGGCAGATCGAGTCCTTCGACCAATATGTCGTTCTGCTCAAGAATACGGTGACCCAGATGGTATACAAACACGCCATTTCGACGGTCGTGCCTGCGCGTCCGGTCAGTTTTGCGCAGGACCCCGAAGCCGATTGACCGCAATCTGCCGCCGCCGGCGAGCGCCATGAGGCCATCGCCCTGATGTTCGAGCGTCCCGCCAGCGGCGAGAATGCGATTCTGGTGCAACTTGATTTCGGCGAAGGCGACTTCGCCGAGCGTCTCTCAGAGTTCAAATTGCTGGTCGCAAGCGCCCACGCACGTCCGCTCGCGGTAATTTCCGGCAAACGCGCAAGGCCCGACCCCGCGCTGTTTGCCGGCAAGGGCAAGGTCGCCGAGGTCGGCGAGGCGGTGCACCTGCATGCAGCCGATGTCGTGGTGTTCAACCATGAGTTGTCGCCCGGCCAGCAACGCAACCTCGAACGCGCCCTCGAATGCCGTGTGGTCGATCGTAGCAGCTTGATTCTGGATATCTTCGCGCTGCGCGCCAAGAGTCACGAAGGCAAGCTCCAGGTCGAACTGGCCCAACTCCAGCACCTTGCCACCCGACTGGTACGCGGCTGGACCCACCTCGAGCGTCAGAAGGGCGGCATCGGCCTGCGCGGTCCCGGTGAAAAGCAACTTGAAACCGATCGTCGACTGCTCGGCAAGCGTGTCGCCTTGCTCAAGGACCGCCTGAAGCAATTGGGACGCCAGCGCGAAGTGCGCAGACGTGCGCGCACTCGCGGCGAAGTATTGGCGATCTCCCTGGTCGGCTATACCAACGCCGGCAAAAGTACCCTGTTCAACGCCTTGACCAAGGCCGGGGCCTATGCCGCCGACCAACTCTTCGCCACGCTGGATACTACTTCGCGCCGACTGTTTATCGAAGGTGCGGGGCCGATCGTGCTCTCCGATACGGTCGGCTTCATCCGCGATCTGCCGCATGCCCTGGTGGCGGCTTTTCAGGCCACGCTTGAGGAGACTGCACAAGCTGACTTGCTGTTGCATGTGGTGGATGCCGCCAGTCCCGACCGCGACCAGCAGATCGAAGCGGTAGGCGCGGTATTGAAGGAGATTGGCGCGCTCGACGTGCCGCAGATCCTGGTGTGGAACAAGCTTGACCTGACCGCGGCAAGCCCCGCGATCGAGCGTGATGACTGTGGTAACATTTCGTCCGTTCGACTCAGTGCCCGCACGGGGGCCGGGATGTCCTTGCTGCGAGAGGCACTTGCTGAAACTGCGAGTCGGCACAAGGAATTTCCCGCCGCCGCAGCCTGATGGTTCTCTGACGTACTCCTCCTTCTTTGACTACCCAATCCAAAACAACGTGATCGCCGGAATCCTCATGTCTCTCAACGACCACGGCTGGGGCAACCAGCCCGGTGGTGGCAAGCGCGGCGGCGGCAATCAAGGCCCTCCCGATCTCGAAGAACTCTGGCGCGATTTCAATCGCCGCTTGTCCGGCCTGTTTGGCAACAAGGGTGGTGGCGGCGACAGTGGCGGTGGTGATGCCGGGAACCGGATGCCGTCGATCAGCCCGAGGCAGTTCGGGGGTGGTATCGGCATTATCCTGATGCTGGTGGCCGTGGTCTGGCTGGGCAGCAGCTTCTATATCGTGGATGCTTCCCAACGTGGCGTGGTACTCCAGTTCGGCCGCTTCAAGGAAACCACCGAGCCCGGTTTGCGCTGGCGCTTGCCGTGGCCGATTCAGACCCACGAAATCGTCAATGTCACCGGTGTGCGCACGGTCGAAGTCGGCTATCGCGGCTCGGACAAGAACAAGGTTCTGAAAGAGGCGCTGATGCTGACCGACGACGAGAATATCGTCAATGTCCAGTTTGCCGTGCAGTACCTGCTTTCCGATCCTCAGGCCTATTTGTTCAACAACCGCCATCCTGACGATACCGTCATGCAGGCGGCGGAAACCGCGATTCGCGAAGTGGTCGGCAAGAACAAGATGGACTTCGTACTCTATGAGGGACGCGACCAGATCGCAGCGAATACGCAGAAGCTGATTCAGGACATTCTCGATCGCTACAAGACCGGCATTCTGATCCGATCGGTGAATATGCAGGGTACACAGCCGCCGGAGCAAGTGCAGGCCGCCTTCGACGATGCAGTCAAGGCTGGTCAGGACCGCGAGCGGCAGAAGAATGAGGGTCAGGCCTACGCCAACGACGTGATTCCGCGCGCCCGCGGCGCCGCCTCGCGCTTGATGGAGGAGGCCACCGGCTACCGTCAGCGCATCATCGTTACCGCCGAGGGCGATGCTTCGCGCTTCAAGCAGATCCTCACCGAATACAGCAAGGCGCCGGAAGTGACTCGCAGTCGCATGTATCTCGAAACCGTGCAGCAGGTCTACGCCAATACCAGCAAGGTAATGATCGATGCCAAAGGCCCCGGCAACCTGCTCTACCTGCCGCTCGACAAGCTGATGCAGGCCACGGCAGCCGTTACGGCTGCTCCGGCGGCAGCAGAAGCGGCTGCGATTCCGCGTGGTCTGGTAGCCGGCAGCGCAGCCGCCACGCTGGATGCGCCGCCTCAGACCGAACGCTCGGCGCCGGGTGACGCGCGGGCGCGCGGAAATCTTGGCTCGCGTGAGCGGGGAGAACGTTGATGCAGCGCCATTTGTCGTTTGTCGCTTCATTCCTGTTCGGCCTTGTCGCATTGTTTGCGATGACAATTTTTACCGTCGATCAGCGTCAATTTGCGATCATTTTTCAGCTGGGCGAAATCAAGGAAGTCGTTTCCGAGCCCGGACTCGCGTTCAAGTGGCCGCTGATTCAGAACGTGCGAATTTTCGACAAGCGTATTCTCACTATGGATTCGCCCGAGCCGGAGCGCTTCCTGACCGCCGAGAAAAAGCCGGTGCTGGTGGATTCGTTTGTCAAATGGCGCATCCACGATGTCAAGCAGTACTACATCTCCGTCGGCGGCGACGAGATGCTGGCCCGGACGCGGCTGTCGCAAACCGTCAATTCAGGCCTGCGCGAAGAGTTCGGCCGGCGCACGGTGCATGACGTGGTCTCCGGCGCTCGCGACGACATCATGGTTTCGGTGAAGAAGAAGGCCGATGCCGACATGCGTACGATCGGCGTGGAAATTGTCGACGTTCGCCTGAAGCGGGTCGACCTGCCCCCGGAAGTATCCGAATCGGTTTATCGCCGGATGGAAACCGAGCGCAAGCGAGTGGCCAATGAGTTGCGTTCGGAGGGGGCTGCGGAAGCCGAGAAGATCAAGGCCAACGCCGATCGCCAGCGCGAGGTGATCCTGGCCGAGGCCTATCGCGATGCACAGAAAATCAAGGGCGAGGGCGATGCGAAGGGAGCCGCGATCTACAATCGCGCCTTCGGCGAGAACCCCGAGTTCTATGCCTTCTATCGCAGTCTCGAAGCCTATCGTGGCAGCTTCAAGAACAAGAGCGACCTGATGGTCATGGAACCCAATTCCGAGTTCTTCAAGTATCTGAAGAGCAGCGGCAAGGGCAAGTGATCCGGGGCGGTACGGGTTGAAATGCTGAATACCTTGCTGCTGGCCTTCGCCCTGATGCTGGTGATCGAAGGTCTCATGCCCTTTCTCGTGCCGCGCGTCTGGCGCGATACCTTTCGCCGCGTGACTGAACTGAGCGACGGGCAGATTCGCTTCATAGGCTTGTCATCGATGCTGGTCGGCGTCGTCTTGCTCACCGTATTTCGCTGACTTTCATGGCAAATCGACGCTGGCTCCTGCCTGAAGCGATAGAAGACGTGCTGCCGCACGATGCGGTTCGCATCGAGTCCCTGCGGCGCAACTTGCTTGATGAATTTGCCCGGCACGGCTATGAGTTCGTCATCCCGCCGCTGCTTGAGTACGTCGAGTCCTTGCTGACCGGCAGCTCTCACGACCTCGATTTGCGTACCTTCAAGCTGGTGGATCAGATTTCCGGTCGCAGCATGGGCGTGCGTGCCGACATCACGCCGCAGGTGGCTCGCATAGATGCGCATCTGCTGAACCGCGGGGGCGTCACGCGGCTGTGCTATTGCGGCAGCGTGCTGCACACCCTGCCGGCGGGCTTCAATGCCACCCGCGAGCCATTGCAGATCGGGGCCGAACTGTACGGTCACGGCGGCCTGGAGGCGGACATCGAGGTGATTCGTCTGCTGGCGACTTCGCTTGGGATCTGCAATATCACCGCATCGCGCTTCGATCTCGGCCACGTTGCCGTGTTCCGCGCGTTGACCCGGAGTGCGGGTCTGGCACCGCAAGCAGAAGAGGAGCTGTTTGGCGCGCTGCAAGGCAAGGATGTGCCGACGGTGCGCGAACTTGTCGCCGGCCTGGCCGATCCTGTGCGCTCCGCACTACTGGCCCTGCCCGAACTGTATGGCGACCGACGCGTGCTGGAGCGAGCGACGCAGATCCTGCCGGCTTTGCCGGAAATTACCTCAGCCCTGTCGGACCTGCGACGACTGGCGGATGCCTTGGCCGACCTGCCCCTGAGTTTCGACTTGGCAGACTTGCGTGGTTACCATTATCACAGCGGTGTCGCCTTTGCCGCCTATTGTGCCGGCAGTGCAAGTGCCGTGGCGCTGGGCGGTCGCTATGACGATTTTGGCCGCACCTACGGCCGCGCTCGACCGGCTACCGGTTTCTCCATGGACTTGCGCGAATTGGTGCGGCTGTCGCCGGATGGTGAAGCGCGCGGCGCGATTCTCGCTCCGTGGCCCGAGGATGACGCCTTGCACGCTGAGGCCTTGCGCCTGCGAGCGCAGGGCGAGCGCGTGGTGCTGGCACTGCCGGGTCATGAAGGCTCCTGGCGTGAAGCCGGCTGCGACCGGATTCTGGTGCGTCGCGGCGAAGACTGGATTATTGAATCCCTGAAGGAAGATTGAAATGGCAAAGAACGTCGTAGTCGTCGGTACCCAATGGGGCGACGAAGGCAAGGGCAAGATCGTCGATTGGCTGACCGACCACTCGCAAGGCGTGGTGCGCTTTCAGGGCGGTCACAACGCGGGTCATACGCTGGTCATCGGCGGCAAGAAAACCGTGCTGCATCTGGTTCCTTCCGGCATCCTGCGCGCCGGAGTCACCTGTTACATCGGCAACGGTGTCGTGCTGTCGCCCGAGGCGCTGATCAAGGAGCTCGACGAACTTACTGCGGCCGGCATCGATGCCGAGGCACGGTTGAAAATATCCGAAGCCTGTCCATTGATCCTGCCCTACCACCAGGCCATGGACGTGGCACGTGAGGTGGCGCGCGGCAGCAACAAGATCGGTACCACCGGACGTGGCATCGGTCCCGCCTACGAAGACAAGGTGGCGCGGCGTGGCCTTCGCCTGCAGGATCTGACCAAGCCGAAGCGCTTCGCGGAGCGGCTTGGCGAAATTCTCGAATACCACAACTTCGTGCTGAAGAATTTCCATGGTGCCGAGCCCGTGGATTTCCAGCAAGTCTATGATGGCGCCATGGCCATCGCGCCACGCATGACCCGAATGATCGCCGACGTCCCGCGTGCGCTCTACGACGCGCACAAGGCCGGGGCCAATCTGTTGTTCGAGGGTGCCCAAGGCACTCTGTTAGACATCGATCACGGCACTTATCCCTTCGTTACCTCCTCCAACTGTGTGGCAGGTGCCGCGGCTGCCGGGGCCGGGGTCGGGCCGGGCATGCTGCACTACATTCTCGGCATCACCAAGGCCTATACCACACGGGTGGGCGGCGGCCCCTTCCCGACCGAGCTGTACGATGCATTGGACAAGCAGGACCCGGTGGGCAAGCACATGGCCACCAAGGGCCACGAATTCGGTGCCACCACGGGGCGCGCGCGCCGCTGTGGCTGGTTCGATGCCGCCGCCTTGAAGCGGGCGATACAGATCAACGGCATCTCGGGGCTATGCATCACCAAACTCGACGTGCTCGATGGCGTCGAGGAACTCAAGATCTGCACCGGTTATCGCATCAACGGCAGCATTTCCGACATTCTGCCGGTGGGTGCGGATGACCTTGCGTGTTGCGAGCCCATCTACGAGTCGCTGCCCGGCTGGAAGGGCAGCACTGTCGGCGTCAAGACGCTGGACGGGCTGCCGGCCGAGGCGCGGGCCTACATCCGGCGCATGGAACAGCTTTGCGATGTGCCGGTGGACATGATTTCGACCGGTCCGGATCGCGAAGAGACCATCGTACTGAGGCATCCCTTCGAATAATAGTGACGGGAAAAAGAAAGGGCCACTGGAGAAAATCCGGCGGCCCTTGCTTTTTTCGTCATCGCATTACATGCTTGGTGCCCAGGAAGGGACTCGAACCCCCACGCCTCGCAGCGCTAGTACCTGAACACTGCGGTGAATGGCTTAACCATGCGGGTTTGAGCGGTTTCTAGTTCCGCAAAAAGTGCAATCGTCATGCTTTGGAAGCCCCTGTTTTCGGGCCTCTGATCGGGATTGCGGAAATAATTTTCCCCCTTCCGGACGTGTAATGCTCGGTCATTTCCTGCGCTGCGTGCCCGAGCAGATCCTGCGCCGCTTCGAGTCCCGCCTGATCGCGTAGGTCGCTCCCTGATTTACGCCGCAGATCGCGGAACTGAAAATCCTTTCCCGCGATTCCAGCGACAGTCCGGGCTGCCTCGAATCTTCCTCGAAGCATCGCCTTGGTCATCTTCCGCCCTCGCTCGTCGACCAGCAGAAACAGGGAGTGCACTTTGTTTGCGGCCTTGCGCTCGTCAATGCGATTGAGCAGATCAGCAAGCGGTCCGGCGATGACGATGCGCTGCGGGGTTCCAGTCTTGCTCTGGCGATATTCCAGAATTCCATCCTTGATGTTCATGGCGCTCATCGATAGCACGTCGGCGGGGCGCTGGCCGATCAGGTAGGCCAGATCCATAGCGTCTTTGAGTGCAGACGATCCAGCGGCATAGACGGCATCCAGCATATCGTCAGTGATGTAGATTTTCTTTCGGCCTGGCAGCTTCTTGAGGGTAATCGATTCCTTCGGGTCATTCTTGGTC